>QFOX01000081.1 GCA_003241645.1 Azospirillum brasilense
ACGGCCCTCAACACCTTCCGCGACAAATATTTCTACCTGCCCGGCGACATGCCCAACGCCACGCAGTTCTGGGGCAGCCTGAATGGCGGCGGCATCGACGATAACTGCTACACCCTGCTGGCCACCGGCGAGCCCACCTGCAACGGCAATGGCAACGGCATGGTGGATAATGGATTCTCCACTACCACCTTCGCGGAACGTGGCCGCGCGTGGCAGCATCTGGCGAATGCCGGGCTCATCGAGGGGCAATATAATGGCTATCACGGCCCCACCACGGGCGAGAACCGCTTCGGTGGCGTGAATACGCTCAAAGCCCCGTTCAGCAACAGCCACTACAATTACGCATTCGTGGGCGGCGTTGGCCCGCTGGATAACCGCAATTTCGAAATGGGCGCGAGCCACATTCTGGAAATGACACGCGATTTCAACGTGACCGAAGCGAACCGCGATATCCTGAAAGCCGAGGATGTGTGGAACATCGACACCAAGCTGGACGATGGCCGCCCCGCCACCGGCAGCGTGCGCGGCCCCAAGCGCGACAACACGCTGGCCACTGGCTGCACCACCACGAACGACGCCAGCGCCGAATACGCGCTGACCACCACCAACAATAATTGCTATTACTGGTTCCTGATCCAGTAGCGGCGGCTAGCGCGCAGCCCGCGCGCTGGCACCCGCCAGCATCCGGTCGATCCATGCCTGCACATGGGGTGCCACAAAGATGATGCAGCACACGATGGTGGGATAGGCAATGGTGAAGCGCACCCGGAACTCATGGAAGAAGGCCGCCGTGGCCCCCGCCGCGCTTAATGCGCCCAAGGTGGAGGTGGCGGTGCCGGTGACGCCGGCCATCGCCAGTGCCAGCAGCACGCGGCGCGGTTCACAATAATGGCGCATTAGATCTCCCCAAGGCACCAGAGCAGAATGGCTTTTTGCGTGTGCAGGCGGTTCTCCGCCTCGTCCCACACCATGGATTGCGGGCCGTCCAGCACGGCGTCGGTCACTTCCTCGCCACGGTGGGCGGGCAGGCAATGCAGGAAAATCGCGTGCGGCGCGGCCAGCGCCATCAGCGCTTCGTTCACCTGGAAGCCGTAGAAGGCCTGCTTGCGCGTCAGCGTGTCGTCGTCGCCCATGCTCACCCATGTATCGGCCACCACCACGTCGGCCCCGGCCACCGCGTCCTGCGGGGTAGCCATGATCTGCACTTTCGCACCGGCATGCAGTGCCCCCGCCAGAATTTCCGCATCCGGCTGGTAGGCTTTCGGGCAGGCAAGGCGCAGCTCAAAATCCATTTTCTGTGCCACGGTGATGTAGGTGTTGGCCATGTTGTTGCCGTCACCCACCCACGCCACTTTCTTGCCGCGCAGGCCACCCAGTTTTTCCTCGATGGTGAGGATATCCGCCATCAGCTGGCAGGGGTGCAGCAGGTCGGTCAGGCCGTTGATGACTGGCACGCTGCTATATTGCGCCAGCTCCTGCAGCGTGGTGTGGTAATAGGCGCGCAGCATCATGGCGTGCACGTAGCGCGACAGCACGCGCGCCGTGTCGGCCACGGTCTCGCCGCGGCCCAGCTGCAGGTCTTCCTTCTGCAGCACCAGCGGGTTGCCGCCCAGCTCGCGCATGGCCACTTCAAAGCTCACGCGGGTGCGGGTGGAATTTTTCTCGAAGATCATGGCCAGCGATTTGCCAGAAAGCACGTCCGAATGCTCGCGCGCGCGGGCCGCTTTCAGCCGCGCCGCTTCCGCCAGAATCGCCGTGATGTCGTTGGCTGTGAGGTCGCGAAAATCCAGAAAATGGCGCATGGGCTACTCCTTCAACACCGCAGCGAGATGGGACAGGGCTTCATCGATCTCGGCCGCGCTCACGTTCAGCGGCGGCACAAGACGCAACACGTTCGTCACCGTGGGCGAGGTGGTAAGCCCACGCTCTAGCAGTTTCGCCGCGATCTCGCGGGCGTTGCCGGTGGGCTCCAGCCCCACCATCAGGCCCACGCCGCGCACGTCCTTCACCAGCGCAGTGTCCATCGCGCGCAAGCCATTCACCAGCCGCGTGCCCATGGCCTGCACATGCGCCATCAGCCCATCGGCAAGCAGCAGGTCCAGCACGGCGTTGCCCACGGCCATGGCCAGCGGGTTGCTGCCATAAGTGCTGCCGTGGCTGCCCGCGGGAATGACCGCACCCACGCGCTCGGTCACCAGCGTGGCACCCAGCGGGAAGCCACCACCAATGCCTTTGGCGGAGCTCACAATGTCGGGCGTGATACCAGCGCGTTCGAACGCATACAGACTGCCCGGGCGGCCATAGCCGCATTGCACTTCGTCGCACATCAGCAGCAGGCCATGCTGATCGGCCAGCGTGCGCAGGCCACGCAGGAAATCGAGGTCGGCAGCGCGCACGCCGCCTTCGCCCTGAATGGGCTCAATAAGAATACCCGCCGTGTTGGCGGTGATGGCCCGCTCCACCGCGGCCAGGTCGTTGAAGGCCACGCGGTCGAACCCGTTGAGCAGTTGGCCGAAGCCCGCGCGGGCCGAAGCGTTGCCCCCCGCCGAGATGCCGCCATAGGTGCGGCCATGGAAGCCGCCCTCGAACGTGATGATGCGGTGGCGGTGCGCCGCGCCGGTTTCGTAATGGTAGCGGCGCATGAATTTCATGCCCGCTTCCACCGCTTCCGCGCCGGAGGAGCAGAAGAACACCGAATCGGCAAAGGTCGCATCCACCAGCCGTTGCGAGAAACGCTCCAGCTCGTCGGTGGTGTATTGGTTGGAACAATGCCACAGCTTGCCCGCCTGCTCGCGCAGTGCCTCGACCAGATGCGGGTGGCTGTGCCCGAACGCGTTCACCGCAATGCCCGAGGCAAAATCCAGGTAGCGCTTGCCGCTTTCATCGATCAGGTAGCTGCCCTCGCCGCGCACCATTTTGATGCCCGTGCGCCGATAGACCGGAAGATATGGAGTGATCGCCATAAGGCATACGCGCATACGGCAAACGCGCGGGATTTTAAAGAGAAATCACTAGCTCTTCAGGCGCCAGCCCTTTTTCAGCATGCGGTAGGCCAGCGCGAACAGCAGCAGGTTGGCCCCCAGCAGCACCGCCATGCCGATGTGTGGGTCGGCGTCGGAGCTGCCCAGCATGGCGTAGCGGAACCCGTCGATCATGTAGAAGAACGGGTTGGCATGGCTGACCTTCTGCCACACGCCCGGCAGGTCGTGGATGGAGTAGAACGTGCCCGACAGGAACGACAGCGGCGTAATGAAGAAGTTGGTGATGGCGGCGGATTGGTCCGGCGTTTCCGAAACAATGCCGGTGAGCAGGCCCAGCAGCGCCAGCATGAGCGTGGCCATGACCGCGAAGAACAGCAGGTAGCCCAGCGACGCCAGTTGCAGCGGCACGAAGAAGCTCATGGCGAGGCCCACGGTGCAGCCCACCATAAGGCCGCGGGTAACGCCACCCAGCGCAAAGCCCATGCCCAGCTCGGCCGCGCTCAGCGGCGGCATGAGCCAGTCGATGATGACACCCTGCAGCTTGGCGATCATGAACGAGCTGGAGGTGTTGGCGAACGCATTCTGCACCATGGCCATCATGATGAGGCCGGGGGCAATGAACTGCGTGAACGGCACACCATGCACGAGGCGCGTGTTGCCGCCCATGGCCAGCGCCAGAATGGCCAAGAAAATGAGCGTGGTGATCATGGGAGCGACCAGCGTCTGGTTCCAAACTTTCAGGAAGCGCCAGGTCTCGCGCTTGTAGAGCGTGCCCATTCCGATGAGATTCAATTGCATAGATGCCTCGTGTGCGTGTGCAGCCCAGATAGGACATGCAGGCGCACCGCGCAACCGGCAAAGCAGAAACCCAATGTATCGGGAACTATGGATCAGGAAGTGGCGTTACGCCGCGAAGGCCAGCAGGGCGGGCTCTTCCGTGCCTAGCGCATAGGTGCGGGCATACAGCCCGCTGGCGTTTTGCTGGCGCTGCGCCGAAAGGTTGGCCCCTTGGGCGATATTTGCGCCCAACAGGTCATCCGGCGTGATGATCTCGACTTCCACCGTGTCGCCATTCTCGTCTTCGGCGCTGTCGCGCTGCAGGTAGCCGCTGCCCTGCCCCACATCGCCGCCTACCGTATCGGTATCGAACAGTTCGGCCTCATCGGAAGGGCTGAGCGTGGCGCGCGGGCGCTGCAGGTCACCGAAGGTAAGGCGCGGCAGCTCTGTGGGCGCGGTGTAGAAGCCCGCGCCAAGCTTGCCATCGGTGCGGTCAAGCGCATCGGCCCCAGCCGTGCTGCCCACCGTGATGGACGTGGCACGCGGCACCAGCGTGCCATTGGCCGTGACGGTATAATCCGTACGGGCGGAAACATTGGTGCCGCTGGGCAGGTTGCCCAGCGCGGCGCGCAGGTCACGCGCGCTGACATTGCCTGCCCCGTTCAACGGGCCAGTGCCAGTTTGCGCACGCCCCAATTCCGAGAAATTGGACGCAAGCAGGTAGTTCAGTGATGTGCTGATGGTGCTCACGCGCGATGCTAACCGTGGTTTAGTGACGATTTATTAAAAGCTTAATCTAGCTCTATGTGGCTCTGGCGGCCTGTAATTACCACAAAATATAGGCCAAACGCCCCTTAAGGTCAAGCAGGAGGCAGGCACGATTATCATTAAATCTTCATCATCAGCGGCCACAAAACCGCCTACGGTGCAGGGGCTTTTTGAACCTTTCGTAGAAAACAACCAGCATACTGGATTTCCTACGGTCAAAAGCGTGCTTCGTACCCTCTTGGTCCGAAGCGAATAGAGGAGAGCATGCCATGAACGTCACCTTTGATCGTCGTGTTGTTCTTCATACCCTGCACCACTGGGCCCAAATCGCCTATGTGGTGTTCGGTCTGGCAGTTTGTATCGGCGTGTACTTGCTTTTGCACCGCGTCGATCCGAATGCATTGCTGGATACTTCCGAGGGATGGACGGCAAACGCCATCGATTTCCTCTGGATACCGGCACGGATCGCACTGGGTTTCGCCGCTGGAATGCTTGCCTGGGCCATCCCGCATGACCTGGACCGAGCATTCAGCGAACGGAGAAAATAAAACATGCATTCACCTTCTTAAAGACCCTGCTCACGCGGGGTCTTTTTTCATGCGCGGTGACAGGAAAGATGGAATCAACAAAAGGTCATGCCGGGCCTGTCCCGGCATCTGCCGAGCCACACATACCACGACATCGTTCGTTGCACAGCAGACCCCGGCACAGGGCCGGGGTGACTCCTTAAGGGCGGCCTCTGCGCAACAAAAAAGGGAGGCCGGAGCCTCCCTTTTCCATTGGTTGGTCGATGCGCCGATTAGCGACGATCCCCCATGATGCGAAGCAGGTTCACGAACAGGTAGATGAAGTCGAAATACAGCGTCAGCGCACCAAGGATGCTGGCTTTCTGCAAGCCTTCACCGCTGGTGGTGTAGTAGATGTTCTTCACCTGCTGGGTGTTCCACGCCGTCAGGCCAAGGGCCAGCAGCACGCCCACATAGCTCAGCGCCAGGTCAAGCCCGCTCGATTTCATGAAGAACACGTTGACGATGGAGGTCAGGAACACCGCCCACATGCCCACGATCAGGAAGGTGCCCCAGCTGGTGAGGTCCTTCTTGGTGGCGTAGCCATACATGCTGAGCAGGCCGAATGTACCCGCGGTGATGAAGAACACCTTCAGGATGCTGGCGCCCGTGTAGATGAGGAAGATGGAGAACAGCGACAGCCCCATCAGGCCGGCATAGGCCCAGAAGGTGGCTTGCAGGGCACCCACGCTCATGTGTTGGGCACGCATGCCGATGAAGAACACCATGCCGATCGGCGCGAGCGCCACGATCCAGCCCAGCGGGCTCATGCCCGTGACCTGCCCGGCTTCGTTGGTGGCGAGCACGGCGCTCAGGAACGCGTCGGACTGGCCAACGAAAAAGGCGATCAAGCCGGTCAGCAGCACGCCGCTTGCCATGTAGTTATAGACCTTGAGCATGTAGCTGCGCAGGCCCGCGTCGACCGCCGTGGTCGACTGGCTTTGGGCCACAGCCGCGCTTTGGCGATTCCAGGGATTCATATGCATTCTCCTAAGAGGATTCAGTGGTTTGTTGTTTTTCAGCCCGGCTACACCGGACAAGGGAATTATACGCCCCCCTGCCCCAACGGCGCAACCGAAACCGGACGTTATATGGTTACTGTTTTGTATAGTTTCAATTGGCGTCAGATAAAGCTTCTGCACGAATTTTTTCAGTAAGCTCGCTTGCACAAGCTGGTCCAGCCTTAGCCATAACTTGCGTAACTGCCGCAGCATTGTTAGCAAACACTTCATCGTAACTATACTTAGAATCTGTTTTATAATTGCAGCTAAACCATTCACGCTCAGGTTTATCGCTCGATACACGTTGATTGGTAATGCGGAACGTAGCGCCATAAAAAATACTGTACGTTGTCAGCGCAACAGGGTGGTGCTGCATACCCCATTTTACGTGATCAAGCTCCACCAGATAATCTGCATTGGCGTCCACTAATGTTAGCCCTAACTCATTTGTTAGTGTTTTACGCACAGCATCGACCACGACCTGAGTCGGGTCTGACGGATGAATCACGCTTTGCATCTGCGGACTAACACGCTTGGGTGTGCCTGGCTTTGTGGCAGAAGTATCTTGCATTAGCTGCACACTCCACCAATCATTATTAAAATCCTCGAAAGTTTTATAGGTAAATGCGCCAGCATATACCGTTTTCATCTGCATGGTTTTACCTGCAAACGACTGTTTATCCATCGAAACACGGGCTACGCACGCCGCTAGTACTCCCACAGATGCCAGTGTCAAAACACAACGAAACATTCCCATAAAGCCCCCTTTATCAGTAACGCCAATTATAACAGCAGCACCCAATATAGCTAACCCAATGTAGCACTTGCGTTTTCCATTCAAATCGCTATAAAGCGCATCCCTTTACGGGCTGGAGCCGGGCGAATGGCATTTGCCTTGGCACCTGCCGCAGCAATGCGGAAGCAACCGCGCGAGGTTAGTAAACCGAGCCAGCCATGAGCCCGCGAAGCGGCGCGTCATGGCGAGTTCAGGAGAACGAGCCGGACGCACCATTAAAACGACTGGAGAAAACAATGCCTAAAATGAAGACGAAGAGCGGCGCGAAGAAGCGTTTCTCGCTGACCTCGACCGGCAAGGTCAAAGTTGGCCAATCGGGTAAGCGCCACGGGATGCGCAAACGCTCGCAACGTATGATCCGTTGCGCACGCGGCACCACCATCCTCAACGAGTCGGATGCTACCGTTATCCGCAAGTA
>QFOX01000005.1 GCA_003241645.1 Azospirillum brasilense
CGGATCGTGGGGTCGTTCTCGACCGCATCCTTGCCGTAGATCTTCTCGTCGTATTGTTTGACGATCTCGTATTTATGGTCTTCGCGCCATTTGATCGGCAGAACGGAAACCAGCGTGCCGCCGGTGAACAGCGACGAGATATTCATGTATTTGCGCACCGAATCTTCGATCGCGGCATGGTCTTTCGAGAAAGCGGCGGCGACTGCCTTGGTGGTGCCCTGAATGGCACGCTCATAGGTGGGCGCAACAAGCTTGCTGTCGCGCAGCAGCCAGCTGGTGAACAGCGAGAACGCCCACACCCCGCCATAGCCAAGGCCGAGATAGGTGTTCACATTGAATTTTTTCTCACCACGCGTACGGTTCTGGAAACCTTCGCGCACATAATTGTGCTTGCGCGGCTCGTGGCCGTGCTGCGCTTCGGTGGATGGGTCTTCTTTGGTTTCAGCCACGCTGGCCGCCGGCGGCGAAGTGCCGCTGGTTTCAAACGCGTTCTGTTCTTTGTCGAGTTCGGTCACGAAAATAGCCTTTTATCTGAAGATTCAATCTAACACAGGGCATCGCGCTGTTATGTGAAGGTTTTGTGAAGACATGCTTCACATTTGTGGAATGCATTTATTGCGCGAATTTATTCTGTGGATAGTGGTTGGGGCTGGGGCATATTCATCAAACTGTCACATCCCTTGCGCCATGGATTTGGTAGATTCAGGATGAGAAAATTTCCATTCTGCGACGAGGTGCCCCGTGATTCCCCAGCCCCTAGAGAACCCGAACGATCAGATTCAGCAACTGGCGACGGAAGACCCCGCGCGTGAACTGGTGCGTTCGCCCGAATCGGCGGACAAGTCGGAAGCGGCCTCGCGCCCCGAAGTGCCCAAGCCGGAGGCGCTGGCCGCCGCCCACGAAGCTGTGCTGCCGCAACCGCTGCCCACGCCGAAGATCCCGCCGCAGCATGTGGAAAGCCCGGCTGCGCTGAACGATAACCTCGTGATCGACGAAGCGACCTTGAAAGGCGCCGAGCAGAAACTGGCCGAATATATCGGCACGCGCATCAGCCCCGCGCTGACCGATGGGCTGGTGCTGACGCTACTGGAAGACCCGGCGCATGGCAAAGCGGGTATCAAGCTGTGCCTGCAGGGCGCAAAGGTAAGCACGAACAGTGCATTGCTGGGTGAGCAGGTGCTGGCCGCGCTGCAATCGCACGAAGTGTTCGCGCCGCTGGCCGCGCACAAGGAAACCGTGCCGCATGTGGCCAAGCCCCACGAAGCCGATAAGCAGGACATGGTGCATGTGCATGTGGGCAACCTGAGCACCGCGCAATATGCTGAATTGCTGCATAACCTTGCGGGCACGGAAAAAGTGAAGCCCACGCCCGCCACCGCCGCGGTGGAAGAGGCGGCAAGCCTTGTGCCGCCCGCGCCCGAGCAACTGCCGACGCCCGATGCGTTGGCGCAGACCGCGGCGAACGATGCCGCCATGGGGTTGGTGCATAACGTGCCGTCGACCACGGTGCAGGCGCCGGTGGCGGCGCTCGAGCGAGTGGCCGATGCACCGCAACGCGCGGTCGGTTAACCACGGTGGCGCTCATCCCCGGCAGTGAGGACCTGATGCTGCGTGT
The DNA here is from genome assembly GCA_003241645.1 of Azospirillum brasilense. GTDB lineage: Bacteria > Pseudomonadota > Alphaproteobacteria > Rickettsiales > UBA3002 > QFOX01. The sequence continues at coordinate 1,616 of QFOX01000005.1, forward strand.
GAACCACACGCTCGGCAGTGCCACGCGGCTGGTGCATGGGCTGTTCCATGCCCCTGTTCCCTCGCCCGAGGCGGTGCTGCTGAACAGCCACCTGCGCGACGCGCGGTTGGCCCCCAAAGTGCCCATGAGCCATGAGCAGATCGATGTGGGCACGCTGGCGCAGCTTTCCGGTATTGGCCTGAAGCGCGGCAAGCTGGTGACCGACGCGTCGCACCCGGAATTGATGGCGGCGTGGAAGGGTATGGCACAGCGCGCAGGCCTCGCCCATGCACCGCAGCTGATCATAGCCGAAAGTGACACGATCAACGCGCTCACCATCAGCAAAGACGAAGTGGCGGTGACCACCGGGTTGCTCAAGCGGCTGGACCTGCGCCAGACCGTGGCCGTGCTTGGCCATGAGCTGGGCCATGTGGAAAGCGACCATGTAAGCTCACGCGTGGTGGCCACGGCCGCCTTGGCGGGGGCAGGCATTGCTGCCGGTAACGAATTCGGTCGCCATGGCGGCATCAGCACCGTCAGCGGTAAGCTGGCGCAGCGCTTCCCTAAGGCCACACCGGTGCTGAAATGGTTCGGGCTCAATCCCAACCACCAGTCATCGTCGGCGCTTGGCTACACGGCCTATATCGGCGCGGGCGCGCTGGTGGGCAGCGTGCTTGCCAACCACCTCACCGTGCGCCCCACCGAGCTGGATGCCGACCGCAAAGGCGCGCATATCTGCGCCGATCCGCAAGGGCTGGCTTCGGCGCTGGAAGTGCTGCAGCAGCTATCCACCAAAAAAACATTCATGGGCACGCTGAAGCACCTGCAATCGGGCTACCCCAGCATTCAAACCCGCATCGACGCACTGAACCGCCTGGGCTCGACTGAGGCGCCCGTGCTGGCGCAGGTGCTGGCCCCGCAACCCACCCATGCCGCCGAGCGCCCGCAGGCGCAGGTGCAGCATGTGGCGCTGGCCGAACGTGTCGGCACGCCCGTGCAGGGGCAGGCACTTGCCTAAGCGCCCATCCTGCGCTATAGCGCCGCGCATGGAAACGCCCATCACCGTCACCACCTTTTACCGCTTCGCGCCCATCGATAACCCGGCGGCGCATAAGCCTGCGCTGCACGCGCGCATGGTGGAACTGGGCATTCGCGGCACGCTGACGCTGGCCACCGAAGGCGTGAACGCCACCATTTCCGGCGAAGCGGATGCGCTTAACGAGTTCATTGATGGCATGAAGCAGCAGCTCGGCATGGCGCATTTGCCCATGGCGCGCGACAGCTACACCGGCGAGCAGCCGTTCAAACGCTCCAAGGTGAAGGTAAAGCGCGAGCTGATCTCACTTGGTGAGCGGGCCGACCCCAGCGTGTGCGTTGGCGCGTATGTGGAGCCGCAGGCATGGAACGCGCTTATCTCCCGCGCGGATGTGCTGACCATCGACACGCGTAACGATTACGAGTTTGAACTTGGGCATTTCGAAGGTGCCATCAACCCCGGCACGCGCATTTTCAAGCAGATGGTGGCGTTCACCCGCACGCATCTGGATGCGTCGTCGGGCAAGTCCATTGCCATGTATTGCACCGGTGGCATTCGCTGCGAAAAATACTCGGCCTATCTCGTGTCGCTTGGCTTCGAACATGTCTACCACCTGAAAGGTGGTATCCTCGCCTATCTGGAGCAGGTCCCGCCCGAAGAGAGCCTGTGGCGCGGCAGTTGCTTCGTGTTCGATGAGCGCGTGGCCCTCGGCCACGGCCTAACCGCGCCGAATGCTGGGGTGGCTGCTTCCTAGGATACTGGGGTGGCTCCACAGATCGATGCTGCCGCGGCCGGCGGCCGGTGCCGCTTTCGCTTCTTCCACCGCACCCATGCTCAGGCGCCCGGCATTACCAAAATGTTCCTTTAGCACCATGTCGCAGCCTTCCAGCAGGGTGGTGAGGGCGTGCGCCCGCGCACTGCGTGCTGGTGTTTCGCGCATCAGCTCCTGAAAATGCGCGCGCAGTTGCTGCATGTCCGAAGTGCTGAACGGCTCTGCGCACCCATCCGTTTCCTTCGGCAGGCGCTGGCGCACGCTGGCAAAGCCGCGATCCAGCCACAGTGAAAGGTCATCCACGCTGCGAATGGTGCCGAAGCTGACGCGCTGGATGCTGGCGCGCAGCTTTTCCTCCAGCATTTCACGCACCACTGCGCGTTCGTAATGGATCTCGCTCATGGTCTAGGCCCCGCGCTGGGTGGTGGGTGCGCTGCGCTCCTGCACGCGTTGCGCATGGCTGCGCGCGGGCATGTTCACGGGGCGCAAATGGCCCAGCTTGCTGTGCGCGTCTTCCAGCGCATTGGCCACCGCGCGGTAGGCTTCGCGGGTTTCGCCGGGCAGGTTGCCGTTCTTCTCAAGCGCACGGCATTGGTCGGCCACGAGCTTCACGTTGCCGGGGGTCACCACGCTGCTGGTCTTGTAGTTCGCGAAGGCGCGATTGGTCTCCAGCCGCAGGCGGTCCACCACATCACCCGGTACATGGCCTTTTAGGCCACCCAGCGCCAGTTCCACCACCGCGGAGATCTCGAACTTCGCATCTGCCTGCGCGGGTTTTGCCGCCATGGCCGCGCTGCTGGATTTTGCCGCGATCGGCTTCGCAAGGCGAAGCGATGGCTCGTGTATCTCCTTCGCGGGCAGGGCGAAGCTAGGGCGTTTGCTCGCCGCATCGCTCGATGGCGTATGCACGATGCGCGCATGCGGGTGCAGCGTGCGGTGCCACGCATCGAAGCGTGGGGCCAGCACGGTATCGAAGCTTTTCGGCTCCATGTACCAGGTGGGTTTGCCGCGCCCGCCATGGAACATCTGCACGGGTCCTTCATGCTCCTCAAAACGCACGATGCCTTGGTCGTTCGGCGTCTGGCGTTCGGCGCGCTGTGCCAGCGGGCGCCACACATGCGCAACTTCCGCATGCGCCGCGCCAAGTTTGTGGATCGCTCCGCTAAGGTGCAGCCAGCCTTTCGGCGCGTCCGGCCGTGCGGGCGCAGGGGAAGGGGCGTGGCCATGCGCGCTGCGGCGTTGGCTGCGCTCTTGGTCGATCGTTGCTTTCAGCGGCCCGGCCACATCGTCGGGGTGCATGTGCCAATGCGCTTTGCGCGCGCCGCCCAGCAGCATGCGCACGCTGTGCTCGCCCAGTGGCACGGCACGTACATGCTCGGCATCCGGCGCAATGTCGGTGGCGCGTTCGCACAGATCGTTCCAGTGCGTGCGCAGGCGGTCGGGCGAGGTGCGCGCCAGCTTGGTCGCGCCGATCATGCCCAGCCAGCCTTCCGGAACTGGTACGGTCGAGCGTTTGGACGATGCGGTTTTTTCACCGTTGCGGGCGCGTTTGCGCTGGCCTTCCAGCAGTTCGGCGAACACGCCGGTCACGGCCTCGGGCTCCATGTACCATACGCGGCGCTTTTCACCCGCCAGCACCATGCGCACGGGCGTGTCGTTCAGTTGAATGCTCACCTGACCATCCGCATCGCGCGGGGCGGCTTCCGCCAGTGCGGTCACCTCGCTCCACAGCGTGCGCACGCGCGGTGGCGCGGCTTGCAAGGCACGGGCCGCGCCCGCCAAAGGCAGCCAGCCTTCCGGGGCGCTGCGGTCGCGCGGTTTGGGGCTGGCGGCGCGGGGTGCACGTTCGCGCCGCGCCTGTTGCTTGGCCTGCTGGACCGTGTCGTGCAGCGGGCCTGCCACATCGTCGGGGTGCATGTACCAACTCGGTTTATGTAGTCCGCCCAGCAGCATGCGCACCGTGGTATCCCCATGGGCCACGCTGCGCACATGGTCGCTGCCTGCATCAGTTTCGGCGGCTTTGTCGCACAGCGGCAGCCACGCCGCGCGCACCAGCGCAGGCGAGGTCTGCAGCGCTTTGGCGCTGCCAAGCATGCCCAGCCAGCCTTCCGGCGGCTGCGGGTTTTTCGGCGTATGCACGCGCGGTGCTTTCTCCGGCCGCGGCGCGTACGATGCTGTGCGTGCCGCTTTCGCTGCGTCCTTACTTTCCTGCAGCAGGTTCGCCACGCCGTGGGTGATCGAATCCGGCGACACGTACCAGAATTTGCGGCGCTCACCCGCCAGCATGCAGGTGATCTCCTGCCCATCCAGCGTGATGTGGCGCTGGTGGTTGCTATCCGGCTGGGCCTGCTGCGCGGCCTGCACAATGCGTTCCCACACCGGGCGCAACGTGTTGGGCGAGGTATGCAGCGGTTTCGTCGCGTCGATCATGCCCAGCCAACCCGCGGGCGCATGCGTGGCGCCGTGCATTTTCTTCACCGGGCGCATACGGCTCACCGCACGTTCCGGCCGTGGCTCGGCGGCTGCGGCGCGCACCGGTGCGGGTGCGGGTGCGGGGGTATTGTTACGCACGAGGGTGACCGGGGCCTTCACCGTTTTGGCGGGCGTGGCCGGGCGCTGCGTCAGCTCACGCGGGAAGCTGGGGCGCGCTGGCTCCAGTTTGCGCACCGGCGCAGCGGGCTCGGCCGCCTGCGGGTTGGCCACGATGTCCTGCACCGCGGCGGCGAATGCCTGCGCCACCGACTGGGCGCATGCTTTGGCGTCGTCACTGAAATGGTAATGCTTGTTCAGCGTGCGTTCGGTGGTTTCCTGGATATGCTGCATCACCAGCTTGATGTCGCCGCCGCTCAGGCGTTCTTTGTGCTTTACCGGGGCGAAATGGTGCAGCACCATTGCCGCGAGGTCGGATTGTTTGACACCCTGCACCGGCTGCAATTTGCCGATGATCAGTTGCGCGAAGCCCGGCTGCGAATAGGTGGGGCGGGGCATGGAAGGGGCGGTGCTGGGCATACGGTCCTCGGCGTGGTGAGGCCGTAAGCACTAGAGCGTCAATGTGACAGCTTCATGACAAGATATGAATTTTTCTTAATATCGCGTAAGCCTGTGCGCGGCGAACGCGCGCGGCCTGCAACCATGGTGATGGCCGTTGACAGCGGTGGATTTTCGTCGATTCTAGGAAGCCATTCCTGAAGAAAGCGTTCCATCCATGGCCCAATGCCCTGTCTGCTCCAAGCCTGTGCCTGCCAATAGCGGCCCGTTCTGCGGCGAACGCTGCCGCACGGTGGATCTGAACCGCTGGTTCACCGGGTCCTATGCCGTGCCCACCGTGGAACTCGACGATGTGGATGATGAAGCCCTCAGCGCCGCAGAAAACCTTCGTAATCCAGATGATTTCTAAGTGCTTGCCAAGCCGATAGGCTTTCGCTATAGCACTGCTTCTTCGATTTCGCGGCATGCCGCCGTGGCCAGGTAGCTCAGTTGGTAGAGCAGTAGACTGAAGATCTTCGTGTCGGGGGTTCGATTCCCTCTCTGGCCACCATTTCTTCCAGATAAAGATGAGCGCAACAGCGCCTTTAGCTGGAAGAAATGATTGTATTTGGGAATCGAACGACGTTCCATACGAGGCCAACAGGCCGACGTTAGGCGTAAGCCAATTCCCTCTCTGGCCACCATTTCTTTTCGATAAAGTTACGCCATGCTGCACCTGATCAAACTTTCCGTGGGGCCTGAATCATTGGCCGACCTGCAAGGGTGGCAGGCCCAGCGGCTGGCCGAACGCCGCCAGCGTGGTTTGCCGGCCGAGATCCACCACGTCACCCGGCAGATGCCCAAGCGCACCGCCGAACTGCTGGATGGTGGCTCCATCTATTGGGTCATCAAGGGCTGGCTATGCGCCCGCCAGACGCTGCTAGACCTGCGCGCCGTGACGATCGATGGCGTGCCGCATTGCGCGCTGGTGCTGGCGCCAGAGCTGGTGCGTGTCGCCCCGCGTCGCCACCGTCCGTTCCAGGGCTGGCGCTACCTGCAGGCCGGCGATGCACCGCGTGACCTGCCGCCGGGCGCCGAGCCGGGCGAGGGCGACGAAGCCATCGCGCGCGAACTTTCGGCGCTGGGGCTGCTCTAGCTGCCGCGCCGCAACGCAACATTGAAAAACCGTATAATCCGGGCCATGGTTTCGTAAGGCATGCAGGGCTACCACGGAAGCATCACAACGAAGGAGATGCCCATGAGCCATGTTGCCAAACTTCTCGCCGTGCCGACCATGGCGGTATTCATGTCCACCCCCGCGCAGGCCGATACCGATGAGATCCATGCCGTGAAGCAGGCGAAGATCTCGCTGGTCGAAGCGATCCACGCGGCCGAGCAATATCAGGGCGGGCGCGCGTTCGAGGCCAGCCTCGACGATGACAGCTTCACCCCCACCTACGAAGTCAGCCTGCTGATGCAGGAGAAGCTCTACGATGTGCGCATCGATGCGGTCAGTGGTGCCGTGCTCAGCGCCCGCGAAGATAAGGATGACTAAGCACCCGTAACGCATTACACCAAGGGGAGCGCACCGCTCCCCTTTTTGATGGCAGGCTTCCGATGAAATTGCTGATCGTTGAAGATGATAAAGAGACCGCCGATTACGTGCGGCGCGGGCTGGAAGAGCACGGCCACAGCGTGGACCACGCCGCCGACGGCCATGCCGGGCTGATGATGGCGGGCGACGGCGCGGCCTACGATGTGCTGATCATCGACCGCATGCTGCCGAAGCTCGACGGGGTGGCGCTGCTGAAGACCCTGCGCGAAAGCGGGGTGCGCACCCCGGCCATTTTCTTGACTGCCATGGGCAGCATCGACGATCGGGTGCGCGGCCTCGAATCCGGCGGCGACGACTATCTGGTGAAGCCCTTCGCTTTTGCCGAACTCTACGCGCGCGTGGTGTCGCTGGCCCGCCGCCCGCCGCTGGCCACCACCGAAACCGTGCTGCGCGCGGGCGACCTGTCGCTGGACCTCATCACCCGCACCGTCAGCCGTGGTGGGCAGGAGATCGAACTGCAGCCCACCGAATTCCGCCTGCTGGAATACCTGATGCGCCATGCGGGCAAGATCGTCACGCGCACCATGCTGCTGGAAGGGGTGTGGGAATTCCATTTCGACCCCAAGACCAACATCGTGGAAACGCAGGTCAGCCGCCTGCGCAGCAAGGTGGATCGTGGCTTCACCAAAGAACGCATCCGCACCGTGCGCGGCGCGGGGTACATGCTCGATGCTGACTAGGGTCCTGCGCAGCGCCAACTTCAAGCTCGCGCTGATGTACGCGGCGTTGTTCTCCGTGTCGGTGCTGGTGCTGGTCACGGTGATCTTCCTCAGCGTGCGCGAAGACATCGAAATGCAGGCGCGCACGCACATCGAAACCGAGATCGCGCAGCTGATGGGCGACTACGCCGACGATGGCATGGACGAGCTGCGCCATGATATTCGCGAGCGCATCGATACGGGCGGTTCGCGCCGGTTGCGCTATTCCATCGTCGCGCCGGATGGCAAAAGCATTTTCGATGCGCTGGATGCGCCCGCCGGGCGCAAAGGCTGGCACCGCAAGCTTTCGCTCAGCGGCGATGATTTGCTGATCGATTCCGTGCCGCTGGATGGCGGCTACACGCTGATGGTCGCGGCGGATCTCAGCATCATCCACGACATCGAGGACGCGATCCGCGGCCAGCTGTTCGCGCTGCTGCTGTTCATTGCTGGGGCGGCCGCCGTGGGCGGTCTGGTGCTCAGCCGCCGGTTCCTTGCACGCATCGACCGCATCAGCCGCACGACCGATCAGGTGGGGGCGGGTAATTTGTCGGCGCGCCTGCCTATGGCCGGCACGGGCGATGATTTCGACCAGCTTTCCGCCACCATCAACCGCATGCTGGAGCGCATCGAACAGCTGGTGGGCGAGGTGCAGCACGTGGCCAACGGCATCGCGCATGATTTGCGCACGCCGCTGGGCCATCTGCGCCAGACGCTGGAGCAGATCCGCAGCGAAGCGGAAGATTCGCGCCAGCAACAGAAGATCGACGATGCGCTGGCGCAGCTCGACGACGCGCTGGCCACGTTCAGCGCGCTGTTGCGCATTGCTGAGATCGAATCCGGCTCGCGCAAGGCGGGCTTTGCCGCGTTCGACCTTTCCGCGCTGATGCAGCAGATGGTGGAGCTTTACCAGCCCGTGGCCGAAGAGGCGGGCATTACGCTGAGCGCCGCGTTGAAGCCGAACCTCTGCATCGAGGGCGATGCCGCGCTGATGCGGCAATATTTCTCGAACCTGATCGAGAACGCGCTGCGCCACAGTGGCGGCACGCAACTGCAGCTGCGCCTGAAGGCCGAGGGCGCGCAGATCATTGCCGAGGTGCGCGACAACGGCGTGGGCATCGCACAGACCGACCATGTGGTGCTGGTGCAGCCCTTCTTCCGTGCCGATGCCAGCCGCAGCACCCCCGGAAACGGGCTTGGCCTGCCGCTGGCCAAGGCCATCAGCCGCCTGCACGAAGCCGAGCTGCACTTCGCCGATGCCGGGCCCGGCCTGATCGTGCAACTCGTTTTTCCGCGGATTCCCGCCAAAAATGCGGGGGCGTAAAAACCTGTTGCCTTGCCCGCCGTGTTTGGTTAGGTTGCCGCTCCTTTCGGGAATGGTCCCATAGCTCAACTGGATAGAGCACTTGACTACGAATCAAGAGGTTAGAGGTTCGAATCCTCTTGGGACCGCCATCGAATCCTGAAAGTCTCTCCCCTCTTTTTAATAGCAGGTCATCATATGACCCTTATTTTGGCTATTAGCGGTCTTCATTCCATGTGGGTAGTGGGCGACCGGCGTCTGTGGTGGTCCAGCAAAAAAATTGATGACCATGCATGTAAGCTAATGCGCCTCGACGCAACAGACGGAAAGGCAATTATAGGCTATGCAGGGCTTGGAGCTACGGCAAAGGGCGTGCAACCATCTGACTGGATGCATGCCGTACTAAGGGGTGTTCCCCGCACCATAGAAGAATCATTGGGAACTATTTATAACGCCATGCAAACGGAGTTCCCGAGGCATCTAAGAAGCATTCGTCAGCATCAACTTGTTGCTGCTGCTTTTATTGGAAATGAACCAAGATTCTACAGCATTGGCTTAGATCATTCTGCTGCCGATGCTTCCTTGAAGCACAATTATATTCGGCACAATCGTAAAACCCTTGCTGGAAGGGAAAGACCATTCATGTTTGCCGCTATTGGTTCGGGCGCTGAATATTTGCCGCGTACAAACGCGCAATTGCGTCCGATATTGCGACTCATAAAGTTATACGATGAAGGAAAGATATCTGGAAGGCCGGTTGCTGATTGGCTTGCTGCAATGAACTATGAGATTTATGAGAAAATGCAGTCCAAGCTAGGAATGAACAATACTGTAGGGCCTAATTGTATCGTGGCTTGGTCTACGAGAAAGGACAGCTATCATGAAGGGGGTGGTGGTCACCAATTTTATGAAGGATGTAAAGCCGTTGATACATTTACAGTACCATCTATAGCGAATGGAATGAATCTCTCTGGAATCTGTAATGTTATCGTGCAAAATTTCATGGACAATTTTCATCACTTTGAGGGTGACTGGCAGAACAAACCATTTGCAGCCGATAAAGATACTCTAAATGCAGAGATTTCTAAGGTTCCTCATGAGCCTGACAGCAAATTACGCTAGATAATTCACCATTAAATGAGCGCATGGCCTTCCTGCACTGCCTTCATGTGGCAGATGAAGCCGTAGAGATTCTCCGCATCCAGCCCATGCAGCATCAGCCGGTAGCCCGCTTCCAGCGTAGAAATCGGCACGGTGGGGTGGCGGTTATTCACCAGCCCCAGAATGGATTCGCGGTTGAACAGCCGCGCGATGTAGATGGCAATGGTCTCGTCCAGCTGCAGCGAATTGCTGGCACGCCAGAAATCCGTATCGCTGAGGAACAGCGCGTACAGCGGCGTGTAGAATTCGATGGCGCTTTGCAGGTCCAGCACGTTCAGCGCGCCATCCGGCATGGGGGCAATGCGGCTGTCGATCTCGGTAATGGCGGAGAAATCCATCTGCTCCAGCGGGCGCGGGGCGATCTGGCGGCCTTGCTCGCGCAGCTGTGCATTCAGCTGGATGATGAAGTTATAAATATTCAAATCATGCACCAGGAACATATCCGGCCGCACATCCGCGATTTCGTGGGGCGTGAGTGGGTTCGGGCGAATGGTTACATCCGGCACGTTATCGGCAATGAAGCGCAGGATCTGCGAGCCGATATGGAAATGCCGCAGGATGAGGTAGTTCGCATCCGCGCACACGAAGCGGCGCATGCCCCACGCAATGCTGCGGTGAAGCAGCGGCGAAGAGGTGAGGTGGTTCGGCACGAACGAACGCAGCAGCTTCACCAGCACGATCATGCCGCGCGCAATGGGCCGGATGAACGGCAGGAAATAGCGGCGCGAACGGCGCTGCTGGCCGCGCAGCAAGGCAGCCTTGGCGGGCGGGTGGAAGAAGGTGCTCTGGTCCAGCTCCAGCGCCAGCCAGGGGTTGGGATCGTCGAAATTATGCTGGCTCAGATCATAGGGTGTGCTCATGCGTTCCCCATTTCTTCCAGCTGCAGGCAGTAAAGCCGCGCCACGATCTTCGCCGTTTTCACGATGGATGCGCCAAGGCCCGGCAGCGCCAGAATGCCCGAGCCGAGCACGGCCTCGAATTCCTTCATGTGGTCGCCGTCATTCTCGCCGTGATAGAGCAGGAAGCTGACGCAATCCTCCGGCAGTTTCAGCTGCCGCATGATCTCGCGGCCCCATGCGCTGGCCTTCTTCTGGCCCAGCCCCTCGATGATGAACATCGCCCCCAGCAGGTCGAACGGGTCGGGCTGGCTGGCGCGGTGGAACATGAAGGCGTGCAGCGCCTCGGTGCCGATGTTCTTGGGCGTGGCGAGCATCACTTCCAGCGTGCCGCCACTGGCGACGTAGTTTTTCTCGAGCAGGTGGAAATCGCGATGCTCGCTCACCGCGTGGCGCAGGAACATGGAGCGCAGTTCGGTATGTTCGTTGCCGATGCTGGAGGCCGCCCGCGCGATCCAGCGCGAGCCTTCCACCACCTGCTGGCGGTGGTTGCACAGGAACTGCTGGTAGTCGCCCACCCGCAGCCGCCCGCGATACAGTTTCTCGATCAGCGGCACGCGGTTCAGGTTCGCATCGAACTCGGCCCACACTTGCAGCAGGCCGCGCATCACCGCCGCTACGTTCGCATCACTCATACAGCCTCCAGCAGCATAAATCCGTTCATGGCGCGCCCGCTTTCGGGCACGTGGCATAAAATTTTTTCACCCGGCTTCACCCGGCCCGAGCGGAACAATTCTTCCAGCAGGATGAAGATGGACGCCGCCCCCGTATTGCCTTTGCTGGCAAGGTTGCTGAACCATTTCTCCTCGTCGATCATGCCGCCCGCGGCCTTCAGTAGCGCGATGACTTCTTCGCGCAGTCCGTGCGACGAATAATGGCTCACCACATGGTCGATGGCGCCGGGCACAATGCGCCCCTCATCGATCAGGCTCATGTAGTGCCCCACCCACACGGGCAGCATGCGCCGCATCAGCGCGAAATCCTGCCGCAGCACGAACATGCCGCGCGCGGCCGCTTCGGCCATGGGCATGTGCGACCAGTACTGCACCGTGTCATGTTCGTCGCGGGCGTAACCGGCGCTCATGCAGGGGTCGAACCGATCCGCGAACGAGCGCAGGTGGATCCACCGCACGCGCAGCGACAGGCCATGCTGGTTGGGCTGCGGCTCCATAATGGCGGCACCGGCCCCATCCGAAAGCGTGAAGCGCAGGAAATCCGCATCGAAGCCGATGCGCCCGCGGGCGAGGAATTCTTCCGTGTGCTCGTAATGCATGGGCCGGAAATAGCGGCTGGCGAATTCGCTGCCGGTGATGGCGGCGGCGCGGTGTTCGCCGCTGGCCACGTTCAGCATCGCGGTCTTGCAGGCCATCAGCGCGCTGGCGCACACGCTTTGCAGGTTGGCCAGCTCAAGGTTGGGAATGCCCAGTTCCGCATGCACGGCCGAGGCAAGGCCCGGCACCAGCTGGTCGCCCAGCGTGCAACTGCTGGCAAGGAAGGTAAGGTCGCGCAGTGACAGCTCCGAGCCCGCAATGGCGTGGCGCACCGCTTCAGCAGCCATGCCGGCACTGCTATGCTGCGGCGTGCCGTGCACATCCAGCGCGTAATGCCGGGTTTCGATGCGGTTCTGTTGCAGCACGCGCCGCTTGTTGATGGAGTTCTTACCGCCGATACGGCCAAGGTAATCCTCCATCGCATCGTTGCCGATGGGCGCACCCGGCAGGAACTGGCCGAAGCTGGTAATATAAACAGGCTGCACCACACCCCCGTATGCATGACAATGCCGTATCCATAACCTCCGGCCATGGCGGCGTCATGGCCAATCGTCGCGGCATCCACATACTACTTGGCAGGCGGGGCGCTTGCGTGCTAATCACGGGGCATGAAACGCCATCTCGTAACCAGCGCACTGGCGCTGCTGCTCGCCATTTCCGCCACCCCCGCCTTCGCGCGTGAGGCGCTGGTGATCATTCGCTTCAACCAGGCACGGGTGTATTACGACAACCAGCTGTATCAGGCCATTTCCAAAGCCGTGGCCATCAAGCCCGACCTGATGATCGACGTGGTGTCCTACTCGCCGGAAACGAACGATACCGACACCGACGAGCAATGGCAGCAGGCGGCCAGCCAGCACACCCAGCAGGTGGTGAGCACACTGCAGAAGATCGGCGTGCCGCGTTCGCGCATCAGCGTCAGTGGCGAGCGCCGCGCCGGCATTCGCACCGACGAGACCCACATCTTCGTGCAATAGCGCTGCGGCTTCCGTTTTCTGTTTTCAGTTTTTTTGCCCCATAACAAAAAACCCCGCTGGTTAGAGCGGGGTTTCGTGGTTTGCAGTGTTGGCTCAAGGCTTAGCCTTGGCGCGCTTTCATGCGCGGGTTCTGCTTGTTGATGACGTACAGACGGCCCTTGCGGCGCACCACGCGGCAGTTTTTATCGCGCTTCTTGGCGGATTTCAGCGAGCTCAGAACTTTCATAACGTCAACCTTCGTATTCAAATGGAGCGCCTTACTACCCAGCGCCTTGCGCCCTGTCAACCCCCATTGCGCAGAAAAACGCATGCATGCACCGCCTGTGCATGGGCTGTGGGCGAGCTTATTTCTTAAGCGGTTGTTTTTTCTTGGAAGAAGCGGCTCACCCCGTGGGTGGTCTTTTCCCAGTAATGCGGGGCGCGCACCAACTGCCACAGCGCCCGCGCGCAGGCGGCCGAATGCAGTAGCCAATAGAACGGGAACACCAGCATGGCGCGGCGCATGTCGCCCCAGCGCTCCAGCGCAATGGCGGCGCGTGCATAGAGCAGGTGGCTGGCCACCCCGCCCACGAACGCGATCAGGCAAATGGCCAGCATCGTGTCGGAAAGCCCGGTGGGGAAAAGCCCCAGCGGCGCCAGCAGGAACAGCCCCCACAGCACCGGTGCCAGCAGGAAGGTAAGTGCCGGTGCGCCCACGAAGAACTGGAAGCCGTAATAAGCGGGCGCGCCGAGGCGTTTTTTCAACTGCGCCGCGTCGCGCATATAGACCAGCCATGTCTGGATGTAGCCTTTGATCCAGCGCGTGCGTTGGCGCATCCACGCGCGCAGCGAAATCGGTGCTTCCTCCAGCGTCAGTGAGGGAAGCATCGCCGTGCGGTAGCCATAATAATGCAGGCGAATGCCCAGATCGGCATCCTCGGTCACGTTGAACGGGTCCCAGCCGCCCACCTCGCGCAGCACCGCGGTGCGCAAATGGTTGCTGGTGCCGCCCAGCGGCATGGGCAGGCCCATGCGCTCCAGCGCGGGCAGCAGCAGCCGGAAAAGCGCGCTGTATTCCAGCGCGAACAGGCGCGTCAGCAGGTTCTCGCGCCGGTTATAATAGTTCAGTGGCGCTTGCAGGCAGGCGGTGCGCGCAGCGCTTAGGCCAAACAGCGTGACGGCACGTTTCAACTGGTCGGGGGCGGGCGCGTCCTCCGCGTCGAAAATGACCACGTAGTCACCGCGCACCATCGGCAGCGCGAAATTGCAGGCTTTCGGCTTGGTGCGTGGCGCGCTTGGCGGCACGGCGATGATCTCCATCGTCGGCGGTGGCTGAAGCGCGCGCAGCAGCGCCAGCGTTGCCGCATCATCCGCCTCGGCAATGAGTTTGATGTCCAGCCGTTCAGGCGGATAATCCAGCGCGGTGAGGTGGCCGATCAGCTGGCGCAGCACCCGCTCGGATTCCTGATACAGCGGCACGAGGATGGAATAGGTGGGCCATGCATCCTCTGCCGTTTTTTCCATGGCCTGCAGGATGTGTTTTTCGCGCTGGCGCAGCGTGCGGCCCGCGGCGCGCCCTTGCAGGTAGAGCTGCAGTTTGAACGCCAACGCCACGAAGTAGAACAGGTTGCAGGCGATCAGCAATGTGTGCCACGCCGCGTTGCCGCCCCACGCCACGTAGGCAGCCAGCGCCACCAGCAATATCGCCAGCCCGCGCGCCTGGAACGGCAGCAATGTGCGCCACGCACTCAGCAGCCGCGCACGGCGGCGCAGCCCATGCACCGCGCGGCGCGTGCCCGCCAGCCCGGCATGCTGGGTGAGGGCCGCGTTCATGTCGCGCTGGGTCGCCACCAGCAACTGCACCGGCACGCCGCTGCGCGCTTCGAGCGCCGCGCGCAATGCGGGCGAGGGGGCCACGCACGCGATCGTAAGGGTATCGCCGCTGCGCATCACGGGCAGGTAGCCCTGTGCGTGGTAATCGGCGTAATCGGCGGGCTGAAGCAGCCCCGCCTGCGGCACATGCCGCGTGGGGTCGAACAGGGCGAGGCCGTGCTGCGTGGCCACCGCCTGCGCCACCTCTGGCCCACTGACCAGCCCATGGCGAAACAGGTATTCGCCCAACGGCACACGCGCGCGGGTGAGGGCTTGTTGCACGGTGGGTGCGTCCACCGCCGCGTTGCGGATCAGCAGCTCACCCATGCGCAACGGCCCCATCAGAACCGCTCCGCGATGCCCAGCATCAGCCCGCGTCCGGCGCCCACCTGCACGCCGGCCATGTGGTCGAACGCGGTGAGCTGCAGCCAGTGCGTATCATCCAGATGGTAGGCAACGGCCAGTTCGGCCTTCATCAGGTCGAAATCCTGCTCGGCATTCTCGCTGAAGGTTTCTTCGTCGTCGTATTTGCTGGCGAGGATCGTGCGGAATGCCGGAATGAGTTGGATATCATCCGTCACATACAGGCCAAGCGCGGCGTCCACCCGCCACTGGCCGTTGAGGCCGCGGCTGCGCTCGCGGTAGCCCACGCGCAGATCAGCATAATCGCGCGGCGAGAGCAGTTTCAGGTTGCGGCCATAAAGCAGCGATAGTTCGGCATCGACGCTGCGGCTGCCGCCACGTGGCGTGCCCCCGTCGAGAAAGACGCTGGGCAGTTTGATGAGGGGCTGAATGGCCAGCCGCTGCGTGCCGTGTGCATTTTCCCAGAGTGTGGCGCGTGCAAAGAATTCGGGGTCGGCCACGCCCTGGTTATGCGCGCCGGACTGGCTGACTTCCTGAAGGTACGTCGTTGCGCCTACGGTAATTTCGTCGGTGAGGCCATATTCCACATAGGGCTGGACCTCCCACTTGCGAAAGGGCGGCTGTGCGGTGCTATTGCCTTCGCTGTCGAAGAAATCATCGGACTGGAAATAGCCCGCCTGCGCCATGAACAGGCCTTCGCCCTTGGGCATCAGCCATGCACCGGCATGTGCCGAGGCAGCGCCCAGCAGAACACCGAGGAATACGAGGGCGCAACGCATGCGCCACATTAGGCTTAGTGGATGTTGCGTTCAATCGCCGCGAGGGCACGGCCGATCGCCGGGTCTTCTTTCTGGCCCTGCAGTTGCTTGGCCACCACGCTGCGGGTGGCCTCCGTCGCCACGTCTACGATATGGGCACGCAGCTGGGCTACGGCTTCCACTTCGGCGCGGGCGATGTTGTCTTCTGCCTGCTGGCGGCGACGCTCAAGGCTTTGCTTCAGTTCTTCGGCCGCTTTGGCGCGAATGCTTGCCGCGTCGCGCTGGGCGTTCGCCAGAATCTCTTCGGCGTCCTTCAGCATCTGTTGCTTCTGGCGCTCATACTCGGCCAGCAGCATTTCGGCTTCGTTGCGCAGGCGTTCGGCCTGCTCGAGCTGGTCCTTGATCGCATCGGCGCGCTTATCGAGCGTGCGGGCAATGGCGGGCCAGATGTATTTCGCGGCCAGCGCAATGAACAGCACGAACGAGATGGCCACCCAGAATTTCGGGTCGATGTAGAATGCTTCGCTGTGATGTTCCATGGCTACGACGCCTTTTTGGTCTTGGAGGTGGCGCTGGCAGTGCCAAGCAGTTTTTCGGTCATGGAGGCGGCCAGGCTTTGCGCGGCATCATCCACTTCCATGTGGGCTTTCGCCACGGCCTTGGCGATCGCATCGCGGGCTTTTGCTGCTTTCGCGTCCAGCTCGGCGGCAAGCGTGGCTTGCGCGTCGCTGGCTTCGCGGGCGGCGGTGGCCTGCGCGTCGCTGATGAGGCTGGCGGCCTTGGTGCGTGCATCCGCCCCGGCGGCTTCGAAATTGCCGCGGGTGCTTGCTGCTTCGGCCTTCAGGCGTTCGGCAGTGGCGATCGCGTCATTGATCGTCGCTTCGCGGGTGCGCAGCACCGAATTCACGCGCGGTGCGATGAAGGTGGAAACCACAAGATACAGCAGCGCAAAGCTGATGGCGAGCCAGGCAAGCTGACCCGGGAAGGTCTGTACCTGATCGATCTGCGGCATGCCTTCAGCCATGGCTGAGGAGGCATTCAGGGCCACAAAGGCAACCGCGAGGAGATGCTGTTTTTTCATGGTTGGTTCCGTTCCTTCAAACGCACCGCGTGGTAATGGGGTGAATTAGAGTTTCAGCATGATCATGATGCCGAGTACGAAGCTCAGCAGGCCCATGAACTCCGCGAATACGGCGCCGAGAATGGCAACGCCACGGATCTGGCCAACGGCCGACGGGTTGCGGGCAACGCCTTGCGCCGCGTTACCGAAGATCAGGCCTACGCCGATCGCTGCGCCGAGCATGCCCAGTGCAACCAGGCCCATGCCGATAAATTTGTATGCTTCCATTTCCATGATAGTCTCCAAAGTTTGTGTGAGGTTTAGATGTGTTATCGTTAGTGGTGATCGGCCAATGCCTCGCCAAGATACATGCAGGCAAGCAATGCAAAGACATAGGCCTGAAGGATCGCAACGAAGATTTCAAAGCCGGTCATGAACACCAAAAAGGCGACCGGTGCAACGCCAAACACGCCCAGCGGCACGACAAAGCCTGCGATCACCTTCATCATGGTGTGGCCGGCGGTCATGTTCGCGGCAAGACGGATGCCAAGGCTGAACGGGCGGGAAAGATAGGATACAAGCTCGATCGCGAACACCAGCGGCACCAGCAGCAGCGGCAGGCCTTCGGGAATGAAATGTTTGAAGAAGCCCACGGGGCCTTGCTTGATAAGGCCGACAACGACCACGCCGAGGAACACCAGCGCACCCATGGCGAAGGTCACGATGATGTGCGAGGTGGGCGTGAACGAATAGGGTAGCATGCCGAACAGGTTCATGAACAGGATGAACAGGAACAGCGTGAGGATGAAGGGGAAGAACTTGCGGCCTTCATGCCCGGCGTTCTCGTCCACGATGCCTTCGACGAATTCGTAGGTCATTTCGGCGAGCGATTGCATGCGGCCCGGCACCACGGCCTGCTTGCGCATGGCGAGTGCGAAGAACAGCGCCACGCCGAGAATGGAAAGCAGCATCCACATCGAGGTGTTGGTCAACGACATGTCGATGCCGAACACTTCCGGCAGGCTGTAGATCGTTTTGATCTCGAATTGGGCGAGGGGGCTATGTCCAGCGGCCACGGGTAAATCCTACGATGGTTCGTTCGTTGTTTTGGTTTCGGCGGCTTCCTTAGCAGCGCGTTTGCGATTCTCGCGCGCTTCCAGTTGCAGCATGAGCTTCAACCCCGTTGCACAACCGAGGAACAATCCCCCGATCAGGCCCCACGGGCTGGTGCCCACCCACAGGTCAAGGCCGTAACCCAGCAAACACCCGGCGGCAGTGGCGGAAGCGAAATCGATCGCGGCGCGTGCTGCATCGCCCGATGGCGCAGGGTTGGGGGATTCAACCTTCTTCGTTTGCTTCAGTGCGTCCAGCTGGCGCATCACCGAATCAAGCGAGGGTGGTGTGTTTCCTTCGTCCTTGCTCATGGCGCGCGCAATCTATGGATGGGGGTGGATACTGTCAAGCAAACAAGCGGGCAAAATGCATGCCCGCGAGCCTGCTGTGGGTAAAGCCTGATTATTCAGCTTTTTCGGCGGGTTGCGTGGCTTCGGCCGGGGCTTCTTTCGGCGCGCTTTCGGCAGCGGGTTGCTCTGCCGGGGCGGCCGCTGCTTTGGTGAAGCTTTCCACATCCATGAAATTCTCGAGTTTCTTGCCGTTCACGAAGAAGCTGGGGGTCGAGTTCACGCCCGCGCGGGTGGCCGCTTCCTTGCGGCTTTCGAGAATGCTGTTCTCCAGCTCGGTATCGGCCAGGCAGCTATCGAACTGCGCGGCATCCACGCCACCCTGGGCCGCAATGGTCTTCAGCTCATCCTTGAAATTCTCGCTGAAGGCCCAGTTCTTCTGCAGCTCGAACAGCACTTTCACGAATTGGGCGCGCTTTTCGGCCGGGGCGCATTCCACCAGTTGGGTGGCGCGCAGGGCGGGCTCGTTCAGCGGGAAGTAGCGGAACACCAGTTTCGCTTTGCCGCTATCGAGCAGGTCTTTTTTCAGCTCCGGCAGCACATCGCTGTGGAAGAAAGCACAATGCGGGCACGACATGGACGAGTATTCGATGATCGTGGCGGGGGCTTTGGGGTCACCGAACACTAGCTCGCCGGCCTTGGGCGTAAAGAGCGGGTCGTTCGCATCCAGCGGGGCCACTTCGGCCTGCTCAGGCGTGTCGGTGGGCACGGCGGCTTGCGAGCTTTCGGCCGCGCGCAGGTTCGAGGTCTGCGAGAAATAGCCAAAGCCCGCGGCGGCGGCCGCGAACAGCACCAGAACGATGACGATGATCTTGCCGGTATGGGCGGTTTTCTTGCTGTTCTGCGTGCTCATGAGTGGTCCTGTTATTCTTGTGCGTTGGTCAAAGGTGGTACTGTGCTTAGCGGGTTGCTTAGCGCTTGTCATCCTCGGCGATGCGTTGCCGCATGCGATGTAAAATTTCCATCATGTCGCGCGGGGCATCGCTGCTTTTTTGGGGGGCCGCAGCAGGCGGCGCGTCCACAGGCTTGGGCTTTGGCGTGGGCACCACCAGCTGGTGCGAGGGGTGCAGCACGATGCGCGCGATGGCGCGGTAGCCGAAATAGCGCGCGCATTGCTCCAGCAGCGTTTCGGTTTCGTAGGCCAGCTCCGGCGCAAGGCTTGCCGCCACCTCAAGGTGCAGCGTGGCGCCATGGGCCTCGCGCGCAGGCCAATGCAGCTTCTGCGGGCGCATGCTGGTGGCGCGTGCCGCGCCCACGATGCTGGGCCAGTCGCGCAGCAATGCGCCATAGAGTTTGCCGCGCTCGTCCATCAGCGGTTGGGTGGCGAGTTTCACCACCTCGTCGATGCGCTTGGGGAAAAGCCCGCCACGGCGTGCGGGTTTTTTTTGTGGGGTGGGTTTGCTCATGCGGCCTCGGCAAGCATGGCGCGAATGGGCGCGAAACTCTGGCGGTGGTGCGGGCAGGGGCCGTGCGCGCGCAACGCATCGCTATGGGCGCTGGTGCCATAGCCCATGTGGCGTGCAAAACCATAGTGCGGGTATTCCATGTGCAGTGCGTGCATCAGCTCGTCGCGCGTAACTTTGGCAATGATGCTCGCCGCCGCAATGGACAGCGAGCGGGCGTCGCCCTTGACCACCGTTTGCACCGGGCAGGGAAAACGTTTCGGCGTGCGGTTGCCATCCACCAGTGCGAACTGCGCAGGCTCCGGCAGGGCTTCCACCGCGCGCGCCATGGCCAGCATGGTGGCGTTCAGGATGTTCAACTGGTCGATCTCATCCACACTGGCGATGCCCACGCCCACCCATGCGCAGGCATGAATGGGCGCCACCAGCGACGCGCGCTTTTCGGCACTGAGTTTTTTACTGTCGTTGAGGCCGGGGGGAATCGCAGCATGGTCGTGGAACATGGCGGCCGCGGCGACCACCGGCCCGGCCCACGGGCCGCGCCCGGCCTCATCCACCCCGCAGATGCGGGCGTAGGGCAGGCCAAGTTCCAGCGAAAGATCGGGCATAGCATGGTGTTAGACATGCACCCGCGCGGCGACAACTAAAAAATGGATCAGCCCTGCGGGCCGTTGACCTTCGGCCATTGGCCTTGCGCCAGCGCGCCAAGGCTGGCGGATTCCTGCCCCATGAAGGTCTGGTACACCCAGCGATGCGCCATCACCTGCATCACGTAGTTGCGGGTTTCGGGGTAGGGGATGGATTCGATGTAGAGCAGCGGATCATGGATGTTGCGCGCCGCGGCCTGCCAGTTCTGCACCGAGCCGGGGCCGGCATTATACGCGGCAATGAGGCGGATCAGGTCATGCTGCACCGATTTTTCGTTGGCCAGCATGGACAGGTACTTCGCACCGAGATGGATGTTTACGCCCGGATCGTTCAGTTGCTTGGAAAGCGGAATGCTCTCGTCGTTGCTGGCCAGCGCAATGGCATCGTCGCTCAGCGCGCGTTCCACATGCCGCGCGGTGGAGGGCAGCATCTGCATCATGCCGGTGGCGCCCATGTGGCTTTTTGCATCGCCACGGAACACCGATTCCTGCCGCGCAATGGAAAGCAGCAAGGCGGGGTCCACGCTGTTCTGTTCGGCAATGAACCATGGCGGCATGGGGTATTGCGCGAAGCGTTGCTCTTCGGTGGAAAGCCCATCCAGCGAGCCAAGGCGCACCTGCAGGTTGGCAAGGCCGAATTCGCCGGCCAGCGCCAGCACAGCCGGGCGTTGCGCGGGTTCAAGCTGCATCACCAGCAGGCGCAGCGAATCTTCCGCCAGTTCCATTTCACCGGCTTGCGCCAGCGCCTGCGCGCGTTGCACGGCGGGCTGCTCGCGCAGTTGCGCGGGCACGGCCGGGCTTGCTGCCATCAGCGCGCTGGTGCGGCCCAACTGGCGGTTGGCCAATTGGCCATAGAAGGTCAGCGGTGCTTCGCCTGCACGGCTCAGGTGCGCATAGGCGGCGCGCTCGTCGCCGGTTTGCTTGGCCGCGCGATAGGCCCAGTAATGCGCCGCGCTTTGCTGCCACGCGCTCAGTTTGGGTGTTTCGCTTGCCGCATGGAACTGGGTGTAGGCCGGGCCATAGGCACCTTCGCGCCAGCGGGCGAGGCCGCTATAGAATGCATCCGGCATGCTGCGGCGGCCGAGATGCTCGACATAGCCATTGCCCTTCAGCGGGGTGGTGTCGTCCGCCGGAAGGCTTGCGAGGGTTTCCGCATTCGCGCCTTTGCGTTTGGCAAGGGCTCGGATACGCGGCGCTTCCGGTTGGTCGGCAAAGTTGGCAAGCCACACGGTCAGTTCGCTGGCCGTCGCGTCGTATTTCGGGCTGAGGTAGCGCTGCGCCAGCATATGGCCGAACAGCACCTGATTTTCCATTTGCGCCATCAGCTCGTCGGCCCAGTCAAAGTCGCCGCGGCGCTGCGCGCGGAAAATGGTGCTGGCCAGTTCGCGGTCATGCGCGCTCAGGCTGCCTGCGGGCTCGGCCGCGGCCACGGCCACCGGCTGGGTGTTCAGCGCGGCGGGTTGCTGCTGCGACGGCGCAATAGCCGCCATCAGGCACAGCGCGGCGCAGGTGCCAAGGGTGATCCGGGGATGGGCTTTCATGTAGCCAAGGGCGCGTAAAGCGAAGCCCTGTATGCGTGCGCGATTAAACATGCGATATTTATTCAATATGGCCGGGAACATAGGCATACCCTACCGGAAATCAACCGCCAATCGTGTGACGATGGCGTGAAGATTAACAAATCAAAGGCTTAAGGGGTGGAAACAGCGTGTTCCGCTCGCCGTTTTTACGCGCCCAGCGCGGCTTTGATGGCCAGAAGATCGGCCCAGGCCTGCTTTTTCGCCAGTGGTTGGCGCAGCAAATAGCTGGGGTGGTAGATGACGTGCGTGGGCACGGCCGCAGTGAGGGAGGGGTTGGAATATTCGAACACCTGCCCGCGAATGCGGGTAATGCCGCGGCTATCGTTCAGCAGCGCTTTGGTGGCGGTGCCACCCACCAGCACCAGCAGTTTCGGGTTCACCAGCGCAATGTGCTTCTCCACGAACGGGCGGCAGACCTCCAGCTCCTCAGGGGTGGGCTGGCGGTTGCCCGGCGGGCGCCAGAACAGCGTGTTGGTGATGTAGAAATTCTCCTCGCGCTTCAGGCCAATGAAGCTGAGCATCAGGTCCAGCAACTGGCCGCTGGCCCCCACGAAGGGAAAGCCCTGGCGATCCTCATCCGCACCCGGTGCCTCGCCAATGAACATGATGCGGCTTTCGGGCACGCCTTGGGCGAATACGGTGTTGGTGGCGGTTTTCTTCAGCGGGCAGCCATTGAAGGCGCGCACGGCGGCCTCCAGTTCGGCCAGCGTGGTGGCGGCCGCTGCGGCGGCTTTTGCGTCTTCCAGTGCAGCGGCCAGCGCGGGGGTGGCCGCCGTGGCCGCGGCCGCTGCTGTTGGGCGCATGGCTTCTTGGAACAGGCTTTGCGCTTCGGCCGCAACGGATGCGTGGCCGCTGATCTCCGCCTGCACGGAAGGCTCGCGCAGGGCGGGTTGCGGGGTGGCCTCCACGCAGGCATCGGCCCCGATATCGAGTTGCCACGCCAGCATGGCGAGCGGATCGAGCGATTCAGCGGTGGATAAAGAGGGTTGCATCACGTTCGCGTATACGAAGTTTTAACAAATTTTAGCTTATTATGGGCTTATCGCGTAACGCACAGGGATTGTCAAAACCCGATGGAAATCAGTCAACAGTTCTATGCTCCGGACATTGCCGCCAAAGCGGTGATCGAGCTGACCGTTGCCATGAAAGAATATCAGGACGTGGAATATGCCAAGGCGTTGCTTTCCGACCCGCGCATGAGCAGCAACCGCGGCCACCTCGCCAGTTGCGGGGTGAATATGCGCAAGATCAAACAAGCGAAAGAACTGGTGGAAGTCGGCATGCCGACGCTGGATTCGCAACGCAAGGCCATCGAATTCCTCGACCGGCTCGACCACGAACAGCAGGTGATGCATGGCTAAATTCGACGTGCAATCGCCCGCTGCCGAAGCCGGGCAATTCTTCGAGGAAATGGTGGGCCAGATGCACCTGGCCAAGCACGGCCCGCAGATCGAAGGCCTCGCCGACGTGATGAAGCAATTCCAGGCCAGCATGACCAACTTCACGCCCGACGCTGGCAGCAGCATGCCGTCGCTGAAGGACATTGCCGCCGCCAAGGGTGGCGGGGTCGAGCGCTAGGCGTTCTTCTCCTCGCACAGGCCCATTTTTTCTGCTATAGTGCTCTGAATAATCATAAGAAACGAGCACAGAATGGCCACCGAAGAATCCACCGAATCCTTTGAAGTCATGGAATGCGACGTGCTGGTCGTGGGCGCGGGCCCGGCGGGCTTAAGCGCCGCCATTCACCTGAAGCAGCGCCGCCCCGACGCGAACGTGATCCTGCTCGAGAAAGGCTCCGAAGTGGGGGCGCACACGCTCTCCGGCGCGGTGTTCGAGCCGCGGGCGCTGAACCTGCTTTTCCCCGATTGGAAAGAGCGCGGCGCGCCGCTGCACACCCCCGTCACGTCGGATGCGTTCGCATTCTTCACCGAAAAAAAGCGGTTCACCCTGCCAACCCCGCCGCAAATGCATAATGCGGGCAACTACATTATTTCGCTGGGCAATCTCTGCCGCTGGCTGGCGGCTCAGGCCGAAGCGCTCGGCGTGCAGATCTTCCCGGGCTTTCCCGCGGCGCAGACCATCATCGAAGATGGGCAGGTGCGCGGCGTGCGCACGGGCGCGTTCGGCATCGGCAAGAACGGCGAACGCAAACCCAGCTACCAGCCGCCCATGGAGCTGCGTGCGAAGCTCACGCTGTTCGCCGAAGGCTGCCGCGGTTCGCTGACGCAGAAACTATTCGAAAGCTTTGCCCTGCGCCGCGACTGCGACCCACAGACCTACGGTATCGGCATCAAGGAGATCTGGCAGGTCGCGCCGGAGAAACACACGCCCGGCGCGGTGGAGCACAGCATCGGCTGGCCGCTGGATGCGGGCACGTATGGCGGCTCGTTCCTGTACCATCTGGAAGATAACCAAGTGGCCATCGGCTACGTCATCGGGCTCGATTACAGCAACCCGCATCTCGATCCATTCAAGGAATTCCAGCGTTTCAAGCACCATCCGCACATCGCGAAGCTGCTGGAAGGTGGCCGCCGCCTCAGCTATGGCGCGCGCGCCATCAACGAAGGCGGCTGGCAGAGCATTCCCAAGCTCACTTTCCCCGGCGGGGCGCTCATTGGCTGCGGGGCAGGGTTCCTGAACGTGCCGAAGATCAAGGGGTCGCACACCGCCATGATGAGCGGCATGCTGGCCGCCGAAGCCGCGAGTGGCGCGCTGGAGCATGGCGAGAATAGCATCGCGGCGTATGAAGAAGCGTTGCGCACCAGCTGGGTGGGCGAGGAGCTGTATGGCGTGCGCAACCTTCGCCCGGCCTTCCGCTACGGGCTGTGGGGCGGGCTGCTCTATGCCGCGCTGGATACCTACCTGCTGCGCGGCAAAGCGCCGTGGACATTGCGCAACCACCCCGACCACACGCAGTTGAAGCGCGCGGCCGACAGCCGCAAAATTACCTACCCCGCGCCGGACGGGGTGCTGAGCTTCGACCGCATGAGCTCGGTTTACCTGAGCAACACCAACCACGAGGAAGACCAGCCCTGCCACCTGACCCTGAAGGATGCGAGCATTCCCGTGGGGCATAACCTGCCGCTCTACGACGCGCCCGAACAGCGCTACTGCCCGGCGGGGGTCTATGAGATCGTGGAGGAGGCGGGGGCCAAACGCCTGCAGATCAACGCGCAGAATTGCGTGCATTGCAAAACCTGCGACATCAAGGACCCCACGCAGAACATCGTCTGGGTCACGCCCGAAGGCGGTGGCGGTCCGAACTATCCGAACATGTAGCTGCGCGCCGCATTGTATAACAGGTGCCGTTATACATGGTCATGCCGGGCTTGTCCCGGCATCCGCCGCGCCACGTTCAGCCTCTCTCGATACGTGGCACGGCAGACCCCGGCACGAGGCCGGGGTGACAGATACACATGCAGAAAAAGCCCGCAGGGCAATGCCATGCGGGCTTTTCTTGAAGTTCATGCTGAAGCTCAGCACGGCGAAGGAAGGGGTAAGCCCTCCTTCAAGCAATAACTAGATCTCGCCGTAAGCGATGGGGCGCTTGGTGTTCGCGTCCACCACGATGCTGCCATCGTCGTAGCATGCGCCGATGAAGTTCACTTTGTTCTCACGGTCAATGATCTTGGTCGGCTTCACCGACTTGCCGTTGTACTTGCGGAGTTCGGTTACTGCGCCACGCAATTCCGGGTTGTTCTTACTGCTCATGGTATCCTCGTTGGTCGTCGCTTATTTCATTGAAAGCGGCGCTACTATCATGTAACTCGCAATACGCGCAAGCGAATTTTAGGTGCACGACCATTCCATGACACACACGGCCAATAGTGCGATTCTGACCAGAAAGCTTCTGGCCATGCTTGTTTTTTCGGCATTCACCTGCCAAACGGCACTGGCCAGCGACAGCGCGAAGCCTGCGCCTGCCGCCCCCACGCTGGAGCGCAGCAGCCCCAGCAAAGGCGAAACGCTGGCCAAGGAATCGGTCAAGCCGGGCCTTGCGGGCAGTTTCCTCTCCGGCCGGTTCGCCCGCCACAATCAGGATTTGAACGAAGCCGCGAAATATCTGGGGGAAACGCTGGCGCGCGACCCCGAGAACCGCCCGCTGGTGCACGAGACCATGCGCATGAACCTGCTGGCCGGCAACACCGATGAGGCGATCGCGCTGGCCCACCGCCTTGCCGACGAGGCCACGGAAGATCCGCTGATCGCCACCCTGCTAATGCTGGAGAAGATCCGCAAGGCGGATTACGTGGCCGCTGAAAAGCTGATGATGGCGACCCCCGAGGTGGGGCTTTACGGCGTGGTGCGCCCGGCCATCATCCAGTGGCTGAAAATTGCCGAGGGCGAAGTGGTGGGGCAGGCAAGCCTGCAGCCCGCCATCGACAAATCCGGCTTTTTCGCGCCGTTCCTCACCTACCACATGGCGCTGATGAACGACGTGCTCGGCAACGACGCCGAGGCCCGCGCCGCTTACCAGAAAGCCAGCGCCGACCCGGCGATCACGCCCTATCGCGTGGTGGAAGCCTACTCGAATTTCTACCAGCGTCAGGGCCAGTGGGCCGAAGCGCAGAAAGTGTTCGACGAATACGCCACCGCCAACCCGGATTCGACCCTGCTGCCCGACCCCATCCAGCCGCATCAGGGCGAGGTGGAAGCCATGGTCGGCAATGCCAGCGACGGGTTGGCCGAGCTGTATTTCACCACGGCCAGCATCCTGTTCGGCGAGGAATCCAGCCAGGAGACCTTCCTGTACCTGCGCATCGCGCTGGCGTTGCGCCCCAACCTTGCGCCCGCGCAGCTGATGCTTGCCAACCTGTATGAGCAAATGGGCGAGCACGAACAGGCCATCCGCATTTACGACAAGATCACGCCGGGCACGGTGTTCTACCGCCGCGGCCAGATCCGTAAGGCGCTGAACTACGAAGCGCTCGGCAAAAAGAAACACGCCCTGAAGCTGCTTGAGCGCGTGGCGCGCGACAACCCGCGCGACAATACCGCCTACATCACCATGGGCGACATGCTGCGCGAGGCCGAGAAATTCGAAGAAGCCGCCGGCGCGTATACCGACGCCATCGCGCGGGCCGAGCCGCTAAAGAATTCCGACTGGCCGCTGCTTTACGCGCGCGGCATCAGCTTCGAGCGCGCCGGTGAGTGGGGCAAGGCCGAAGCCGATCTGGAGCGCGCCCTGAAGCTGGAGCCCAACCAGCCCGACGTGCTGAACTACCTCGCCTACAGCTGGCTGAGCATGAACAAGAACGTGGCCAAGGCGCGCGAATACCTCGAGATCGCCGTGTCCGCCCGGCCCGAGGATGCCCACATCATCGACAGCATGGGCTGGGCGCATTACATGGCGGGCGATTATCAAGCCGCGGTGCAAAGCCTTGAGCGCGCCGTGGACCTGATGCCCGACGACGTGACCGTGAACGACCATCTGGGCGATGCGTACTGGCGCGTGGGCCGCCAGATCGAGGCGCGCTTCCAGTGGAAACGGGCGCTCAATTTCAATCCCGATAAAGCCACGGCCGAGATCATTCGCGGCAAGATCGAGAATGGCCTGAATCCGTTCATGGACCAGCAGGCGAAAGCCCGCCCGCCCGAGAAGGACGAAGAAACGGTCGCGTTCGACACCATGGTTCCCTCCGTTACGGTGCGCTAATGCTGGCCGCGCGCGCCCCGGCCAAACTGAACCTCACGCTGCGCATCACCGGCAAACGTGCCGATGGGTATCACCTCATGGAATCGCTCGTGGTGTTCACCGAATGGCACGACAACCTGCTGCTTTCCCCGGCCGATGACCTGCAATGCACCGTTAGCGGCCCCTTCGCCGAGGATGCGGGCAGCACCGACGCCAATCTGGTGCTGAAAGCCGCGCGTCTGCTGCAGCACGACTATGCCGAGGCGGTGGCGGGGCGCGGCGCGCATTTCCACCTCACCAAGCAGGTGCCGGTGGGCGCGGGGCTGGGCGGCGGTTCGTCCGACGCGGCGGCCGCGCTGAAGCTGCTCAACGCCGCGTGGGACCTGCGGCTGGAGATGGACGAGCTGCACCGCCTTGGCCTGCAGCTTGGCGCGGATGTGCCCATGTTCCTGCGGCAGGTGCCCATGGTAGCGCGCGGCATTGGCGAAATACTCAGCCCGCTGGGCATGGCGTTGCCGGCGTGGCACGCGGTGCTGGTCTATCCGCGGCAGGTGCTGCGCACGCCGGATGTGTACGCGGCCTACACCCACGCGCCGCGGCAGGACGCGCCCACGCCCAATCCCGAAGATAGCGCCGCGCTGGAGCGCCTTGTGCGCCATGGCAGCAACGACCTGCAGCGCCCGGCGATCAGCCTGTGCCCGGCGGTGGCGGAAGTGCTGCTGGCGTTGCAGGCCCACCCCTCCATGCCGCTGGCGGCACGCATGAGCGGCAGCGGTGCGTGCTGCTTTGCGCTGCACGACACGCGCGCCGAGGCCGAACGCATGCGCGACGACCTGCGGGCGCGCTACCCGCTTTGGTGGGTGGAATATACGGCCATTCGCAGCGCCTAAGCGCCGCGGGCGAGGGGATTATTTCAGCTTGGTTGCCAGCTCGGCCGCACCCATGGCGTGCGGTACCAGTTCCTCACCCACGATGAGGGTGGGCGTGCCCTGAATGTTGATCTTCAGGCCCAGCTTGCGGTCGGCTTCCAAAATGGCGGCCACTTCGTCCGTAAGCGATTCGGCTTTTACCTTATTGGGGTTCAGGCCAAGCTCTTCCACGAATTTCAGTGCGGTCTTCTCGTCGGCACGGCCTTCGAAACCCATCATCTTGGCGTGGAAGGCAAAATACTGCTCCGGCGCGAGGCGCGACACGGCAAGGCCGATCTTCGCGTTGGTTTCCGATTGCGGGCCAAAGATGGGGTATTCCTTGAAGATGACCTTCACGTCGTCGTTGGCTGTCACGAACCCATCCAGCTCGCGGAACTGCATTTTGCAGGCCGGGCAGTTGTAATCGAAGAATTCCACGACCACTTTTTTGCTATCCTTGGGGCCGATGAACGGCGCGTCCTTGGTGTCGTAAATGGCTTTTTTTACCTCGGGGTCTTTCAGCACTTCCTGCGCGCCGGCGAGCTTGTCTTTCTGCTCGCGCTCCTGCCATGCCTGCACCGAATCAAGGATCAGTTTAGGCTCTTCCTTGATGGTCTCACGCACGATGGCCTTGATCGCGTCATTATCGAGCGATCCACCGGCGCCGGAATCCAGCATGGAAGCGGCGACCGAGCCGCCCAGCGCCGTGCCCACCAGCAGCCCCACCAGCAGCGGGAAGATGTTCAGGTTGCGTTTGGTCTCGGTGGTTTGCATGGCGCCCTCAGCGGATGGTGTTGGTGTATGGATGCATGGTCATGATAGCGCAGGAACGCGCAAGCAAAAAGCGCGCAGGCTAAAACAGATTGTCTTCTTTCTTCTTCTCCAGTTGCGCTTGCGCGTCGCGCTGCAGGTCGTCCAGCCGCAGGGCGAGGGAGGGGTCGTCCTTGGTGAAGCCGCGGGCGCGCGCCACGTGTTGCAGCACCGTGCGATAATCGCCCGCCAGCGCCGATTCCTCGGCCAGCGCGGTGTAGGAAAGGCCCAGTTTGCCCTGCTTGCCATAGGCAATGGCCAGCTGCCGCCAGGTATTGTCATAGCTGTCATCGATCTCTTTGGATTGCTCCAGCAGGGCAATGGCGCGCGGCAGGTCGGCCGGGCGCTCGCGCGCGATGAGCGTGCGTGCATGGTCGGTCAGCATCAGCGGGTTGCCGGGCTGCAGCGTGTTGGCGCGGGCATAGGCACGCTCGGCCTCGTCAAGCTTGCCGTTCTCGAACAGGATCTGGCCCTTGGTGTCGTAGAAGAACGCGTCATTGGGCTGTTCGGCGATCAGCGCGTCGATGCCCTCCAGCGCGTCGTTCAAATGGCTGCGGCGGAATTCGGCAATGGCGCGGGCATAGCGCGCGGCGACGCTGCCATCGCTGGCGGGGTAGAGCGCCATGACGCGCTTATAGGGTTCGGTGAATGCCGCGAGCTTGGCGACCATGCGCGCGTGTTTTTCCGCGAACCCGTCGGGCACTTGCCCGGCCGGAATGGGCGAGGCCTGAAGGTGGTTGCGCAGCGTGGCGATGCGTTCGGTCGTCATGGGGTGGGTGCGCATGTAGGGGTCGGCCTTGAGGCCCGTGCCCGATTCCTGTCGCCGCAGCGTTTCGAACGTGGCGAGCATGCCGCTGGCGGAAATCTCGTTCTCGTCCAGGTAG
Source organism: Azospirillum brasilense (assembly GCA_003241645.1). GTDB lineage: Bacteria > Pseudomonadota > Alphaproteobacteria > Rickettsiales > UBA3002 > QFOX01. The sequence continues at coordinate 31,650 of QFOX01000005.1, forward strand.
CGCATGGCGGCCTGGTCGGCCGATTGCTCGTTAATGCGGATGTCGCTGAAGAAATTGCGCTGCGCCATGCTCTGGCTACCGGCAATGATGCCCGCACCCGCACCGCCCGCACCGCCCGCAACCGCTACCGCGCCCACTACCGCCCCAATGAGCGAGCCAAGCATGGCGCGGCTGGATTTCTCGGACAGTTGCGACAGGTGCGCGCCTTCGATGTGGCCGGTCTCGTGCGCGATCACGCCGATGAGTTCGTCCGGCGTTTTGGTGGCGCGGATCATGCCGGTATGGATGAAGATGTTCAGCCCACCCGCCACGAACGCGTTGATCTGCGGGTTCGACACGATGAAGATGCGCACATCCTCGGGCGGAATGCCCGCGCTGGTCAGCATGGGGGTGGCGTAGTCGCGCAGCGTCGCTTCGATCTCGGCATCGCGAATGAGCCCGGCATTGGCCACCAGCGGCGCCAGTGCGAACACCGTGGCGGCACAGGCAGCGGTGATGCGGCGGGCCAGACTCATGCGCTACACATAGGGCGTGAACGCATGCTGCGCAACGCCCGGCAGTGCCTTAGCCTTCCAGCATTTTGCTGAACCAGCCCTTGCGCTTGGGCTTGTTCGCGTCGTCGGCACCGGAAGTGTCGGCGATGGGCGAGGCGGCCTTCAGCGGGTTGGTCTGGGCTTCGGAAAGCGGGATCACCACGCTGGGTGCAGCAGGCTTCGGCGCAGGCGCAGCAGGTGCCGCGGGCGTTGCCGCTACCGGTGCACTGGCCGGGCGTTCGCGATGGGCGTCTTCCGCGGCGCGCACGTCGTTGGCGGCGGCAGCGATCTCGCCGGGCTCACGCGGGGTGCGGTCCGGGCGGTCGCCACGGTTGCGGTTCTTGCCACCACGGCGGCCACGGCGGCGGTTGCGGTCGCCACGGCCTTCGCCGTTGGCGGCGTCGCCTTCACGCGGCTCGCGCGGTTCGCGCGGGGCACGGGGCTCACGCGGTTCGCGGGGCTCACGGGGGGTACGCGGCGTTTGCGCTTCGCCGGTCGCATCGCCTTCAGCGGTCACAACGGGCTCGATCGGGTTGCCGTTCTCGTCCAGCTGCGGCTCACGCGGGGTGCGCTCGCGGCCACGGTTGCGGTTGCGGCCACCACGGCGGCCACGCTCGCGGTTGCGGCCACCGCGCTCGCCACGCTCACGCGGGGCGGCGTCGTCGCCTTCGGCATCGTCCGCATAATTCCCGGCGCTGCTGCCGATGATCTCATCGTCATCCGCGCGGGCGGCCTGGGCCGCGGCGAGGTCTTCGGGATCGGTCGGGGCAACGGTGCCCGCGAAGTTGAGCGCGCCACGGCGGCGTTGCTCGGCGTTGCCGCCTTTTTCGTTGCGGCCACGGCCACCGCGCGAACGGCGCTGGCGGGGCTGTTTGTTGTCTTCGTGCAGTTGCTCGCGGCCTTCCTGATTCACCTTGATGAGGCGGTAATGGCCGGTGATGATGGCGTTATCCATCAGCACCACGACGTTCACGTTGTAGCGCTGCTCCAGCGTTTGCAGCAGGGCGCGGTTCTCGTTCAGCAGGTACAGCGCGGCTTCGGGGTGGGTGGTCACGCGCAGGGTCACGTATTCACCGCTGGCGGCTTCCTTCTCGAGCGTGCGCACGATCTGGATGGCGACCGTTTCCACCGAGTGGATGTAGCCCGTGCCGCGGCAATGCGGGCACTGCACGCCGGTGGCTTCCGAAATGCTGGGGCGCATGCGCTGGCGCGAAAGCTCCATCAGGCCGAACATGCTGATGCGACCGAGCTGGATCTTCGCGCGGTCGGTCTTCAGCGCGTCTTTCATGGCGCGTTCCACGGCCTTGCGGTTCTTGCCGTAGTTCATGTCGATGAAATCGACCACGATCAGGCCGGCCAGATCGCGCAGGCGCAGCTGGCGCGCGGCTTCCACCGCGGCTTCGATGTTGGTTTTGAGTGCGGTCTCTTCGACGTTGCGCTCGGACGTGCTGCGGCCCGAGTTCACGTCGATGGCGATGAGCGCCTCGGTGGAATGGATGACGATGTAGCCGCCGCTGGGCAGCTTCACCTGCGGGTCCATCATGCCCGAGAGCTGGTCTTCCACGCCGGCATACGAGAACAGCGGCATGCTGTCGCGATACAGCTTCACGCGCGCGGCGTGGCTCGGCATCAGCATCTTCATGAAGTCCTTCGCGTCACGGAAGGCTTCTTCACCCTCCACGATCACTTCTTCCATGTCGCCGCTATACTGGTCGCGCAGGGCGCGCTTGATCAGGTTGCCCTCTTCGTAGATGAGGGCGGGGGCGGTGGCCTGAAGCGTGTTCTCGCGCACCTGGTTCCACAGTTTGATGAGGTATTCGTAGTCGCGGCGGATCTCGGCCTTGGTGCGGTCAATGCCCGCGGTGCGGATGATGACGCTCATGCCGCGGTGCGTGCGCATTTCCGAAGCCACCTCTTTCAGGCGGCGACGGGTCTCGCGGTCGGTGATCTTGCGGCTGATGCCACCGCCCTTGGGGCTGTTGGGCATAAGCACGGCGCAGCGGCCGGCCAGCGAGATGTAGGTGGTCAGCGAGCAGCCTTTGTTGCCGCGTTCTTCCTTGATGACCTGCACCAGCACGATCTGGTTGCGCTTGATCACTTCCTGAATGCGGTAGCGGCGGTGGATGGAACGCGCGCTGTTGCCGCCGCGCTGGTTGCGGCTGCGGGTTTCCTCAGCGTCTTCGCTGGTGGTCTCGCCTTGCGCGTCGTCGGGCAATACGCCGTCTTCCGCGGCGGGAATGTCGCGCAGCGCATGGTCTTCCGGCAGGGGTTCCACCGTGTCGGAATGGATGCTGTAATCCTCGGCCAGCAGGGGCTCCACCGCGTAGGGCTGGGGCTCTTCCGGCGCGAAGGCTTGCGGGATCTCAAGCGCAGGTACTTCGGCGCTGCTGGTGGGAATGTTCTCGAGCTTGGCCGCCGTTGCGATCAGGCTGGCTACGCTGGCGCGTGCGGCGCTGAGCTCCTGCGGGGCGGCACCGTCGGCGCTGGCCTCATGCGCGGGCACGTCGCCCAGCGGCAGATCTTCGGCTGCTTCCGCATCGTCGAAATCATCGTCCTCGCCATGGCGGCCACGGTGGCGGGCGCGCGCCTCGCGGGCGGCCTGCTCACGTTCGAACGCTTCTTCCTCAGCCGCTTCTTCGGCTTCGGCTTCGGCGATCTGCTCGGCCAGCAGCTTCTGCTTGTCGTCCTGCGGCAGCTGGTAATAGTCGGGATGGATCTCAGCGAAGGGCAGGAAGCCCTGCTTGCCGCCGCCATATTCCACGAAGGCTGCCTGAAGGCTGGGCTCCACGCGGGTGATCTTGGCAAGGTAGATGTTGCCCTTGATCTGCGTTTTGGCGGTGGTGGTGAAATCGTAGTCGATGATCAGGTCGTCATCCAGGATGGCAACGCGCGTTTCGCCCGCATGGGCCGCGTCGATAAGCATTCGTTTCGTCATTGTAGTCCCCTTTAGTGACAGGGGCGCCAGCCATTACGGCTCAATCGTCACAAGCCTAGTCGCTCGCCCCTGATGTGGCCGAAGCCGGGGGCGGTGAGTCTAGATAGAACAGGGCCAGCGCGCGCTGCGCGCCGACAGAAATTCTGGGAATGTTTCCGATTGATGCCATGGAAAGATAACTGGGCACCTGTGGTTTAGTTGTTTGTACAAACCGCTTGGGCAGCAGGGGAGGTTAGTCCACGTCCGCGCCGGTTGCGATATTTCATTACGCGAGGGCACTATAGGTAGTTCGCCCATAGGCTGCAATGACTTTCTCAATAAAAATTCCCGTGGGTTAGGCGTGGCTTGGGGCTTGAATTCTTTGGCCATTCCGCTAGTGCATAGCCATGCGTTCCTTGCTTACCCGTTTGTGCCTGTTGCTGTTGCCGCTGCCTGCCATGGCCGCGGCCATCACCGGCATGGCCGTTGAGCAGGGGCAGGGTGGCATCGAGCGCCTGCGTTTCAATACAGATCAAGTGGTTACGCCACTTAAAGTGTTCCCGCTGGGCAACCCCGACCGCGTGGTGATCGACCTGCCGCCGCTGCGCGCCACGGGCGTGGCCGTGCCCCCGGGCTATGCCGGGGCGCTGGTGAAATCCGTGCGCTTCGGCCAGTTCGATGGGGCGACCTCGCGCATCGTGGTGGATCTGGCCCGCCCGGCCCAGCTGGTGGGCACGTTGGCCATTCCCGCGCAGAACGGCCAGCCTGCCCAGTTGCTGGTGGATATTGCACCGTTCGGCACCCCGGCCACGCCGGCGCCCGCCGCTCAGCCGCCCATGGCAGCGCCCGCCGGGCCTTTCAGCAGCCCCACGGCCCCCGTGCCCGCAGCAAATGTGCCCACGCCTGCGCCGCAGGGCGAAAAACCCTTAATTATCATTGATGCTGGGCATGGTGGGCAAGACCCCGGGGCCCTTGGCCTGCACCAGACCCGCGAGAAGAACGTGACGCTCGCCTTCGCCAAGGCGCTGAAGGACGGGCTGCTGCGCACCGGCCGCTACCGCGTGGCGCTGACACGCGAGGACGACACGTTCGTGATGCTGCCCGAGCGCGTGAACATCGCCCGCAAGCTGAAGGGCGACATTTTTATTTCGCTGCACGCGGATTCGAACCCCCGGCCCGATGCGCGGGGCCTGTCGGTCTACACCCTGTCGGAGACCGCGTCGGACGATGAGGCGGCCGCACTGGCCGATCGCGAGAACAAGTCCGACATTATCTCGGGGCTGGATTTGAACACGGCCGACGAGGACGTCGCCAGCATTCTCATTGACCTTGCCCAGCGCGAGACCATGAACAAAGCCAGCGTGCTGGCCGAGAAGGTGGTGGAGAACCTGCACCCCAAGGTCACTAAGCTGCCCAACCCGCACCGCTTCGCGGGCTTCCGCGTGCTGAAAGCGCCGGATATTCCCTCCATCCTCATCGAAATCGGGTTCCTGTCGAACGCGGATGATGAAAAGCTGCTCACCTCGCAGGAATATCAATCGCTTGTGGTGTCGTCCGTGATCAACGCGGTGGACGCTTACCGGAAGGAATAAATAACGCTGGCAAGCTACGCCCGCTTTGCTAAGTTGCGCGCCCCATCATGACCGAAGAACGCCCTACACCCAAATTCATCGACGCGTTACCCAGCCGCAAGCGGCTGGCCGCCGGGGTGCGCCGCACGGGCCGCAAAGCCCGCCGCCTGCCGCGCGTGCTGCGCTGGCTGCTGGGGCTTGGCATTACCGGCTTTATCTTCGGCATTCTGGCCATTGCGCTGGTCTTCAACCACTACACAAAAGACCTGCCCAGCACCGACCAACTGGCGAATTACGACCCCGCCGTGGTCACCCGGCTTTATGCCGCCGATGGCAAGCTGATGGCGGAATACGCCATTGAGAAGCGGTTCTTCCTGCCGCTTTCGGCCATTCCGAAGAACGTGCAGGAAGCCTTCATCTCGGCCGAGGACCGCAATTTCTACAGCCATCAGGGCGTGGATTTCTGGGGCCTGTTGCGCGCCGTGAAAGAGAACGTGACCAATTACGGCTCCGGCCGTTCCATGGTGGGTGGCTCCACCATCACGCAGCAGGTGGTGAAGAACTTCCTGCTCACCAACGAGAAAAGCCTTGAGCGCAAGATCAAGGAAGCCATTCTCGCGCAGCGCATCTCCAAGACCTATAGCAAGGAAAAGATCCTCGAGCTGTATTTGAACGAGATCTATCTGGGGCAGGGCACCTATGGGGTGGCGGCCGCCGCCATCAATTATTTCGGTAAATCGCTCGATGAACTTTCGACCGAGGAGGCCGCGCTGCTGGCCGCCATGCCCAAAGCCCCCGCGGCCTATGACCCGGCCAAGAATTACAAGCGCGCCCTGCAACGCCGCAACTACGTGATCCGCCGCATGCAGGAGGATGGTTTCATCGACGCGAAGGAGGCAACCCGCGCGCTCGCCACGCAGATCACCATGCGCCCGCGCGACAAGAAAGAAATCGCGCAGGCTGACTTCTTTGCCGAGGAAGTGCGCCGCAACCTGAAGGAAATGTACGGCGACCGCGTGCTGTACGAGGGTGGCCTGTTCGTGAAGACCACGCTGAACACCAACTTCCAGGATTATGCCGACCGCGCGCTGCGCCACTCGCTGATGCTGTACGACCAGCGCCATGGCTATCGTGGGCCCATCGCCACGCTGAAGAATACGGCTGAGGAACCATGGCCCGAGGCGCTGGAGCGCATCCGTCAGGAGAAGACCATCACGCTGTTCGACGAGCAGCAGCTCGCCGTGATCCGCAAGATCGCGGGGCGCGCGATTACTGTGGGGTTGATGGACGGCAAGGAAACCACCCTGCAACCCGCGGATTACGCATGGGCGGGCAGCCCGAAATTCAGCGAAGGCGACGTGCTGCTGGTGGAGCCGAAAGAGAAGGGCAGTAAAGACTTCAAGCTCATCCAGATCCCGGCGGTGAATGGCGCCATGGTGGTGATCGAGCCGCAAAGCGGCAAGGTGCTGGCGCTCTCGGGCGGCTATGCCTATGCCGGGTCGGAATTCAACCGCGCCACGCAGGCCAAGCGCCAGCCGGGCTCGTCGTTCAAGCCGTTCGTGTACCTCACCGCGCTGGAGAATGGCTTCTCGCCCACCAGCATCATCATCGACGGCCCGGTATCGCTGCCGCAAGGCCCCGGCCTGCCGATGTGGACGCCGAAGAACTACGAGGGCGAATATCTCGGCCCCACTACCTTCCGCAACGGGCTCGAGAAATCGCGCAACGCCATGACCGTGCGCATCGCACAGATGATCGGCATCAAGCGCGTGATGCGCGTGGCCAAGCGCTTCGGCATCTATGAGGAAGCTCAGCCGAATTATTCCATGGTGCTCGGTTCCAAGGAAACCACGCTCATCAAGCTGGCGAATGCCTACGCCATGGTGGCCAATGGTGGCCGCCGTGTGTCGCCGTGGCTGATCGAACGCATCGACGATCGCAATGGCGCGACCATCTTCCGCCGTGACACGCGCATCTGCGAGCCGTGCAACCTCGCGATGGATGCGAAGCTGAACCCCACACCGCCGACCCTGCCGGATGAGCGCGAGCGCGTGCTTGATCCGCGCGTGGCGTACCAGATCACCTCCATCCTGCAGGGCGCGATCCAGCGCGGCACGGGTGGCGCGGCAAAAGTGCTTGGCCGCCCGCTGGCCGGCAAGACCGGCACCACCAACGAATCGCGCGATACATGGTTCGTGGGCTACACGCCCGACGTGGTCGTGGCCACCTATGTGGGCTTCGACACGCCCAAGCCCATGGGCGGCAAGGAAACCGGCGGCCGCGTGCCCATTCAGGGCTTCATCAAATTCATGCAGCAGGCCGATAAGGAAATTCCGCGCACGCCGTTCCGCGTGCCCGCGGGCATTCGTGAAATCCCGGTGGATCGCTATTCCGGCCAGCCGCTCTACGAAGGCATGACCGGCGGCGCCACCATTATGGAAGCCTTCCTGACGGGCGGGCCTATCTTCAAGCCGTTCAACGAACTGCAGGAAGAGCTGAAGGACAAGGACGACGTGGTGCAGCCCATCCATGAGCTGACGCCGGAAGATCTCGGTGGCACCGAAACCGGCGAGTTCGGTGAATACAGCCCGCCGGGTGCCGGTGAAATGGCGCCTTACCAGCGGCCGGTGGACCCCGAAGGCTTCAACCCGGATTCCGAAGCCGAAATGGGCACCGGGGGCCTGTATTAATGCGCGCCGAGACCCAACAACTCGTAGCGACGTATCAGGAAAAACTCCAGCGCATGCGGAGGTTTCTTTGACTGGGACAACCTGCTGAAATCGCGCGAGGCACTCAACGCCAGCGCCGAAGACCCGCATTTGTGGGACAACCCCGAAGCCGCCCAGAAGCTGATGCGCGAGCGTACGCGTGTGGATTACGCCATCACCGAATTCGAGCGTGTGGAGCGCTTGCTGGCCGATGCGGTGGGCATGATCGAACTGGCTGAAATGGAAGGCGATGAGGCGCTCATCACGCAGTCCGAACGCGAGATCGAGCAGGGCCTCGCCCAGCTGTCGCAGATGGAGCTGGAAGCGCTGCTCTCCGGCGAGGCGGATGCGAACGACTGCTTCATCGAGGTGCATCCCGGCGCGGGCGGCACCGAATCGCAGGACTGGGCGTTCATGCTCTACCGCATGTACCTGCGCTGGGGCGAACGCCGCGGCTTCAAGGTCGAGGTCATCGACGAGCAGGCAGGCGAGGAGGCGGGCATCAAATCCGCCACGCTGCGGCTGTCGGGCCATAATGCCTATGGCTGGGCCAAGACCGAATCTGGCGTGCATCGCCTCGTGCGCATCTCGCCGTTCGATTCCAACGCGCGCCGCCACACCAGCTTTGCCAGCGTCTGGGTCTATCCGGTGGTGGATGATTCGATCACCATCGAGATCAAGGAAGACGATTTGAACATCGAGACCATGCGCTCCGGTGGCGCAGGCGGCCAGCACGTGAACAAGACCGAATCGGCCGTGCGCATCACCCACGTGCCCACCGGCATCGTGGTGAAGTGCCAGGCCGGGCGCAGCCAGCACCAGAACCGCGCCGAAGCCTATAACATGCTGCGCGCGCGGCTGTATGAGCGCGAACTGCAGATCCGCGAGGCCGCAGCGAATTCGCTCAACGCGCAGAAGACCGACAATAGCTGGGGCAACCAGATCCGCAGCTATGTGTTGCACCCGTACCAGATGGTCAAAGACCTGCGCACCAGCGTGGAAACCAGCAACACCCAAGGCGTGCTGGATGGGGATCTGGATATGTTCGTGAATGCGTCGCTCGCGGCGCGGGTGAAAGGAAGTGTGGAATGAACTACCTGATGATGAGTGTCCTTGCACTGGCATGTGCAAGCTCGGCACATGCTGGCGAGCGCTTCAAGGCGCTGCCCACCGCGCGCGATAACGCCGAAATGGAGCAGCAGGTAAAACCCGGCCAGCAGGTGAAGCTTGAGGCGTTCCTCGCCGCGCCGGAGAAGCAGCATTGGGTGGCGTTCTACGAAGCAGCCGACCAGCTGTTCGCGCAGGGCAAGAAGAACGACGCGCTCAAATGGTTCTATGCCGGGCAGATCCGCGGCCGCGTCGCCGCCGGGCTGGACCCCGATTCCAGCCGCAACAATGCCATGCTCGTGGCCATGAATAGCGGCATCGGCGCGCCGATCATGGACTATGCGAAAAGCGATGCCACCAACTGGGTCGCGCAGATCGACGCCGCGCTGGCGTGGGATCTGGCGCACCCGCTGCCGGCCGATCCGTTCGTGGTCATCGGCGTGTCGGAAGTCATGTTCGACACCAGCAATTTCCACAGCGTGTATGCGCAGGTGCGCGAAGGCCTTGGCCAGATGCGTGCCGGTCTGGCGAAGGATTTAGCCCCGCCCAGCTCGGCCTTCCTGCCGCGCGAAGGCCGCATCCGCCGCTAGGTGCGTGCGCGGCTAACTAGAAAATCTGAACGAAGTAAAAGCCGCATGCTTTTGCGTTATACGTTAGCAGGTATTCTGCGGCGTAATCCGTAACGGTTGTAGCCGTGCTGCAGCTAACACGTCCGTAAACAACGGCTTTGCCCGTGCCGGGTTTCCCATCATCCATCTTCGTGTCGATGTTCCATGCTTCGGGCGCGGTCAACCCCCCGCCAAGATTGACATGGACCGAGCTGCTTTCGGCACCAAAATCAAAATTGTTACCGAAATTTCCTGCGAAATTTCCTGCATCGCCCGCGAAATTTCCTAAGGTGCGCACGCCCCAGCCGGAAGGCTGAAGCTTTGATGGTGGCGCGTTCGTACCCAGTTCTACCTTGGCAAGGTTGGTACTGCCTGCAAGGCCTGTGTACGTACCTTCAATCAGTCCTGCCATGGCCAGATGGCGCCAGAACTGGAATGTTTCGCTGGACTGGCCTGCGGCGGCTGCGTTTGCAAATGTTCCCTGACCATTGCCATCGCACACACCGGTAGCGCTATTCACCGCGGCCGCGCTATTCGTCACGCAATCGGCGTTCGAATTCATGCGGCCCCAAAAACGCGTGGCATCCCGAAAATCGCCGGGAGCCTGGAAATATTTGTCCTGAAATGTGCGGATGGCGGTAATATAGCGGGTGTATTCGGTCGTAACGGCGCGTATTTCTGCTGCGCGGATAAGCGATTGGCCTGTCAGGATACCCCCGGTCAAAAGTCCGAGAATAACAAGCACAATGCTCAGCTCTACCAAGCTGAAGCCTTGTTTTTCCTCGTGCACCGCTGTAATCATTACTGGCACTTCCTGATCGTTGCCTGCTAAAAGGCGGGTTGCTTACGAAGTGATTTTAACCAGTTCATAACAACAGAATCCAGCTCTATTCGGGTGCCGCGCATGAACAGCCTCGGTTTCGATAAACCCGCCGCGCAAACGCGCGTCGTGGTCGCCATGAGCGGCGGTGTGGATAGCTCCACCGTCGCGGCGATGCTGCACGCCGAAGGGTACGAGGTGATCGGCATCACCCTGCAGCTTTATGACCATGGCGTGGCCGTGGGAAAGAAGGGCGCGTGCTGCGCCGGGCAGGACATTCACGATGCGCGGCGCGTGGCCGACACGCTCGGCATTCCGCATTACGTGCTGAACTACGAATCGCGCTTCAAACAATCGGTGATGGACGATTTCGTGGACACGTACCTTGCCGGGGCCACGCCCATTCCCTGCGTGCGCTGTAACCAGAGCGTGAAGTTCAAGGACCTGCTGAGCACCGCGCGCGAGCTGGGGGCCGATTGCATGGCCACCGGCCATTACGTGCAGCGCGTGCTGGGAGAAGATGGGCGGGCGCAATTGCACCGGGGCGCCGACCCCGACAAGGACCAGAGCTACTTCCTGTTCGCCACCACGCAGGAGCAGCTGGATTTCCTGCGCTTCCCGCTGGGCGCGCTCGACAAGGCGCAGACCCGCGCGCTGGCCCAGCAATATGGCCTCGCCGTGGCCGACAAGCCCGACAGCCAGGATATTTGCTTCGTGCCCACCGGCGGCTATGCGGATGTGATCCGCAAATTCCGCCCCGAGGCGATCCGCCCCGGCGAGATCCGCCATGTGGACGGGCGGCTGATGGGCGCGCATACCGGCATTATCCACTACACCGTTGGCCAGCGCAAAGGCCTGGGCGGCGGCAGCGCCGAGCCGCTCTATGTGGTGCGGCTGGACGCGGAGAAAAATCAGGTCATCGTGGGGCCGAAAGAGGCGCTCAACCGCGCCCGCTTCATGATCGCCGAGCTGAACTGGCTGGATGGCGCGCTGGATGCACCCGCGCAGGATATCCGCGTGAAGATGCGTTCCATGCAGGTGCCGATGGATGCGCGCGTGGTGCCCACGCACGACCTGCAGGCGCAGGTGGAACTGGCGACGCCGTATGCGGGCGTAGCGCCGGGGCAGGCCTGCGTGGTCTATGACGGCGAGCGCGTACTCGGCGGTGGCTGGATCACCACGCAGCAGGTCGCCTAGGCTTGCATTAATGCTCGTCGGCCCGGGCCATGAACTGGGTCACTTCCTTGCCCCATTCCGCTTCGATGCGGTTTTGCAACCGCTGCAGGCGTGCCACTTGCGTCTGGTGCAGGCCGGTGATCATCACGCTGGCGATCTGTGGCGTGAATGCGATCAGCAACCCGCCCATGGCGGCGGAGCCATACATGAGGAACCAGGTGAGGGCCGAGTTGGTCGCCTCGTGCAGGCTGGCGTCGCTGGGGCCGTATTGCAGCATATGGCCGAGGAAGGGCAGGCAGCCGGAAAGGTTGCAGGCAAAGATGGTGCGGAACGTGTAGCGGTGCGCGCTGCGGTCAAAGAAATAGACCACGATGCTGGGCAGCATGCCGACAAGGAAAATGAGGAAGCCGGTGCGCAGCAGCGCCATCAGCAGCAGCGAGAACAGGATGAGCAGGAACTTGTTGCGCCCCCGCATGCGCGGAATGCTGCCTGCATGCACCGTTTTTTTTGCTGCTTTTTCTTTTTTCGCCATATTACAGCCCGAATGTCTGGCCGATCACCACCATCGCGGTGATGAACAGGATGATGTTGCTGATGGTGCTTGCCAGTTTGCCGCCCAGCTCGTTGGCTTGTTTCTCGATGAGCTTGGGGTTCTGGAAGCGTTCGATCTTGCTGTGGTTGATCTGATGCAGGGCAATGGCCTTGGCGAAACCTTCATGGTCCTGCACGGCCATTTCGCGGTTCACCACGGCGCTGAGCACGTCGTTCAGCGAGCCGGTGGCAGCGAGCTTGCGCAGCTGTTGTTTCATCTGCCGGCGAATGGTGCGGTTGTGGATCTCGTCCAGCATCTTCTCGATGCGCATGGCCGCCCACGTGGCCAGCCCCACCAGCACCAGCCGCTCGTTGCGCTGCTGCGCTTTGGCAAGGATCTTCAGCACCACCAGTTCGGGGTTATCGGCCAATGCCGGAATGGTCTGCAGGTCCAGCAGGCGGATCTCTTTGCCCATGTCGGTCTTGCTGGCGACGAACGCGGCAAGGTGGCGGTCCATGAAGCTGGTGTCGGGCCCCAGCGCGGTCGCCTGCGCATCCAGCGCCTTGAGCGCTTCGTTCACGGTCAGGATATGGTACTGCTTCAGCAAGGGCGACTGGCAGGAAAGCGAGGGGTTCAGGTCGTACAGCACGCGCTCCAGCCCGAAGCCGAAGGCGCGGCTTTTCAGGTAGGGCCGCACGCGCTGCAATTTCCACAGCACGGCGTTCTGGTCGAGCTTGTTGTAATTGTCGAGGTCCGACCAGTAATTGCTCACGTCGGTCTCGATGATGGTCAGCAGGTGGTTCAGCTCGGTGCTGCTGCTCTCGTCCATGAACGACGCAATGAGTGGGCCGATGCCATCCGGCCGCAGGGTCAGCGACACACCGCGGATCGGCCCGGCGGGGTCGAGGATGGAGATGATGCGCGTCATCATGTCGTTGACGTGCCGGTCGGTCGAGGCATCGCCCGCGATGCGCAGCGCCCGCTCGATGCGTTCGGCCATTTCCGGCTTGTGCAGGCTCATCTCGGCCCAGCGATCCAGCTTCATATGCTTGATGTCTTTGGCCGTTTCGCGCCAGTGCCGCTGGAACTGGAAGGCCAGCACCCGGCGGTTGAAATAGTTCTCGCCCATAAAGGTGAAGGCGCGGCTTGCCTCTTTGGATGCCGACGGCGCGATCATGTTGAAGCGCTTGCCGTCCAGCCATTGCAGCAGCTGGTCCAGCCCCCAGCGCTCGTTGGGGTTGTCGGTCAGCACGCCGCGGAAGAAATCGGTGTACATGTCGGAGAATTCGCGGCTGCCGGCGAACGCGTTGTAACAGCCGATATCCATCGCAAGGCGGGTGAATTCCTCGCGGCTCATGGCTTTGAGTTTGTCCAGCCCGTAGATCAGTTCATAGGCCAGCACGCCCACGGCGTAGGCATCGGTCTTCTCGTTGGCTTCGCCGCGGCCCAGCGGGGTGCAGCTAATGCGCTCCGGCGGTTCGTAGAGGTAATGCGTCAGCGTGCCGCAGGGGGCGGAAATGCATTCGCCCAGCACGGAACTGTCGCCAAGGAAGAACCCTTCGGGGCGGATATTGCCGTGGCTGATCTTGCGCTCGCGCAGCGCGGCCAGTGCGCGCACCAGCGGTTGCAGCACAAAATCCATCACGCGGTGTTCATGCAGGCGGCCTTGCGCCTTTATCACCTCGGCCAGCGACTGGCCCTGCGGCTGGTCCATGAACAGCACCATGCGCGATTCGCCAAGGTGCGAGCAATGGACCGTGCCTGCGCCATGCAGCGTGCACAGATGCGGGTTCACGAACCCCGCCAGCTCGTTGATGGGGTTCAGCCGGTAGGGAATGCTGTTGTCCAGCACCAGCGCATACACGCTGCGCTGCGGGCTGTGCGAATCTTCAGCGGCGAAGGCCTGCGCATAGGGGTGGTTGAATTGCGGCAGCGGGCGGCTGGGGTAGAGGGTGAGGTGTTTGTTCAGTTCGTCTTTGCGGTCCTGGCCAAGGCCGTGTGGGCTGCGGTAATTCTCCAGCATCGGGCGCAGGCCTGTATCCACCTGTTCTTCAATGAGAACCTGTGCGTCTAACGTGTCCATGCGGGCGGGCGAGGCCATGCGGTTTTCCCCTGTTTTTCGGTACTATACGCAAGAGCCATGCCAGCTTCAATGGCGCTGGCATTAAGGAAGATTAAAGCGGCGAGTACGGATCGCGCACCAGAATCGTGTCTTCGCGGTCGGGGCTGGTCGAAAGCAGGGCCACCGGGCAGCCGATCAGTTCTTCGATGCGGCGCACGTATTTGATGGCCTGCGCGGGAAGTTCGGCCCAGCTGCGCGCCCCGGCGGTGGATTCGTTCCAGCCTTCGATGCTTTCGTAGATGGGTTTTGCCGCCGCTTGCAGGTCGGCCGCGGCGGGCAGGTAGTCGTAATGCACGCCGTTGATCTCGTAACCGGTGCAGATCTGCAGTTCTTCCAGCCCGTCCAGCACGTCCACCTTCGTAAGGGCGATGCCATGGATGCCGCCGACCGTGACGGATTGCTTCACCAGCACCGCGTCGAACCAGCCGCAACGGCGCTTGCGCCCGGTCACGGTGCCGAATTCATGGCCGCGCTGGCCGATCAGCTCGCCGGTCGCGTCGGTCAGTTCGCTGGGGAACGGGCCGGAGCCCACGCGCGTGGTGTAGGCTTTCGTAATGCCGAGCACATAGCCCACCGAGCCCACGCCGGTGCCGGAACCGGCGGCGGCGGAGCCTGCCAGCGTGTTGCTGCTGGTCACGAACGGGTAGGTGCCGTGGTCCACGTCCAGCAGGGTGCCTTGCGCGCCCTCGAACAGGATGCGTTTGCCCTGCGCGCGGTATTCCGCCAGCAGGCGCCACACGGGCGCGGCGAACGGCAACAGGCGCGGCGCAATGGCCAGCAGCGGCTCCAGCAGTTCGTCCACGCGCATGGCCTGCTCACCCGCGGCCACCAGCAGCGGGTTGTGGTGGGCCAGCATGTCTTCGATCTTTTTCGCCAGCGTGGAAGGCTGGGCAAGGTCGCACACGCGAATGGCGCGGCGGCCGACTTTGTCTTCATAAGCCGGGCCGATGCCGCGACCGGTGGTGCCGATCTTCGCGTTGCCGCGCAGTTTTTCTGCCGCGGCGTCAAGGCGCGGATGCACCGGCAGGATCAGGCAGGCATTCTCAGCGATCTTTAAGGTATTGGGTGAAATATCCACGCCTTGTGCCTGCACTTTCTCGATTTCCGAGAAGAGCGCCCACGGGTCGATGACCACGCCGTTGCCGATGATGGAGGTCTTGCCTTTGCGCACCACGCCGCTGGGCAGCAGGCTGAGTTTGTAGGTCACGCCTTCGATGACCAGCGTATGCCCGGCATTGTGGCCGCCCTGGAAGCGCACGATCACATCGGCGCGCTCGCTGAGCCAGTCAACCACTTTGCCTTTACCTTCATCGCCCCATTGGGAGCCGATCACTGCAACGCTTTGCATTGGAAATCCTTCGCCTCGTGTATCAAAAACGAGGGGGCTTTCTGGCACAGAACGCCCGCGCTGTAAACCGCCATGAATATTATTCGTAAACCGTTACAAATCCTTGCTTTTGCAGGGCTTCGGCTTCGGCCATGGGGGTGCCATGGGGCAGGCTGCGCACCGGCGGGGCCGCTTCGGCGGGCAGGTGGTCCAGCAGGTCGTTGAGGTAGAGCGTGAAGCCCACGGCCTGCTCGCCTGCCGCGGTGCGGTAGCAACCACCGCGCCCGACTTCGATGCCCGGGGCGTTCCAGTACAGCGCATAGCCGATGCCGTGGTAATAGCCGTAGCCCGACAGGTCCAGCAGGTCGATGGTGAGGGTGGCATCCACGCCATAACCCGCAAAGGCCTGCAGCAGGGCCTGCAGGTCGGTGGCGGCTTTCTGCACGGCGGCGTGCGGCGAGGCGGCGAGTTTTTTCACCACCAGCGCGGCTGGGCCGGCATGGCGCATCATCTCGGCGATCTGGGTAGCGCCCAGCGCGTGCAGGCGGGCATGGTCCTTCAGGCGCACGGCGTCGCGAATGGCGGCGTGCTGCGCTTCGGGCTGTTCGCCCAGCAGGGCTTCCAGCACCGAGGGGTAATGCAGGTCGATGGTCAGCGGCGCGATCTGCATGCTCGCCAGCGCGTGCGCGGCAATGGCCAGCACTTCGGCGGTGGCGCGCGCATCGGCCGCGCCGAAATATTCAATGCCCACCTGCGTGTGCTGGCGGCGCGTTTTCAGCGCTTCGGCGGTGGTGCGCAGCGTGTAGCCCGCATAGCAAAGCCGCAGCGGGCGGGCACTGCCCGAAAGGCTGGTGCTAGCAATGCGCGCCAGCTGGCCGGTCATGTCGGCACGGAAGCCCAGCAATTGCGGGCTCAGCGGGTCGGCCACGCGGAACACATGGTGGCTGGTGGCTTCACCGGCGCCCGCCAGCAGCGATTCGGCATATTCCGCCAACGGCGGAATGACCGGCGCATAACCAAAGGCCATGAAGGTCTTGAGGAAATGGTGCACGCTGCGGAATTCGCTGCCCGCCAGCGGGGGCAGCACGTCCATCAGGCCAGAGGGGAGGAGGGGTTGGTTCGGAGCCATAAATCTCTTTCACATGGCATCCCGGGTTTATCCCGGGATCCGCCGTGCCACTCGCGAGGAGGATGGGCGGATCCCGGCACAGGGCCGGGATGACAGATTAAGTATTGTCTGCGTCGCAGTGAAGCTGGCCCGCGATCGCGTACATGTCATGCTCCATGTCGTTGAGGATGATGCGGATCTTGTGCGGCGGCGCGTCGATGGTCTCGCCGAGCGCTTCGGTCACTTTTTTAACCAGCGCGCGCTTCTGTTCGATGGTGCGGCCTTTGAGCATGTTGATCTGAACGATGGGCATAACAACCGTGGAGGGTGAGGGGTGGCGTGTGAAGGGTTTTATAGGCACATGCTGCGTGCAAGGCAATACCTACAACTCACTGCCCAGCCCCATGCCTCACTTCTTGAAAATGAAGAAGGCCGCCGCCACCATCAGCCCGAAGCCCACCAGCGTGTTCCATTTCAGCGGTTCGTTCAGGTAGAAGAACGAAAAGCCCACGAACACGGTGAGGGTAATGATCTCCTGAATGGTTTTGAGCTGCGCCGCGTTGAAATGCCCGTAGCCCATGCGGTTGGCGGGCACCTGCAGGCAATATTCGAAAAACGCGATCAGCCAGCTGACGAAGATCACCGTCACCAGCGGGGCGCTTTTGTATTTCAGGTGGCCGTACCACGCGAAGGTCATGAAAATGTTCGAGCCCACCAGCAGCAGGATGGTCATGAGCGGGGTGGGAATGGCGTTCAGCATGGCGCGGCCTCTAGACGGTGGCGGGGGTGGTTTGCAGCAGCGCATCCAGCGCGCGGTGCAGGTTCGCGCCGCTTTCGCGCAGCGCGGCGGTGGCCTGTTCGATCTGCGTGCGAATGAGGCTGTTGCGTGGGCTTTGCATGCCCGCGTGCTGGTGCTTGGCCAGCTGTTCCATCAGGTCCCACTGCTCGTCCTGCAGGGCACGGGCATCGTCGGCCTGCGCGCGCATGGCCTGCCAGTGCGCCTGCATGGGGCCGGTGTGCTGGGTGGCAAGCTGGGCCTGCACCACGAGCTGCTGCAGCTGGGTTTCGATGGTGCCCGCCATGCTGGCGGCGGCATCGGCCAGTTGGCGGATCTCCTCGGTCAACAGGCCAATGCCTTGCGTGCGGTCATAGCTGCGCGCCGCCTCGATGCGGGCGTTGAGCGCCAGCAACTGCGATTGCTGCGCCAGCCGGTTCAACGCATCCAGTTGCGTATCGACGGGGCTGCGCAAATCATCCAGCGCATCAAGGTCGTGGCGCAGCAGGTCGGCCTTGGCCTGCCCATCCACCGCCTGCTGGTTCAGGGCGCGCAGGCGCTCGCTGCATTCGTCGGCCAGTTGCAGCCACTGGTCCAGCAGCTCTTGCGGGGTGTGGGTGGCGAGCAGCCGGTCATATTGTCCGGCGAGGCGGATGGCGTCTTCCTCCAGCGCGGTGATGAGCGGGGTGTGCGTGCCCGCGAACTGTTCGATGCGGCTGCGCTGTTCATCCAGCGCGCGGCGCAGGCGCAGGCCTTCTTCCATGCGCGTGCGCCGCGCACCCACGGTGCGGTCCACCTGCTGCTGCAGGTAATGCGCCACGAAACTGCCCACCAGCCACCAGAACAGCAGCACGATGGCCGCGCTGGCGCACACGCCCGCAAGCGTGGGGTGCGGCAGGTCGTTGGTGACCGCGACCATCCAGTAGATCATGAGGGTGAACAGCGACCCGGCCGCCATGGCAGCCGTGACGATCTGGCGATGCAAGCGCATGCGGGGTGGTTCCTTGGCCGAGAGAGCTGTTGTTTTTGATTGGTCGCGACTATGCGACGGGCCCTAACGCTTGACAAGGAAAATTGCGGGCGGGGTGGTCGAGAGCCCCTCCACCGCGGGTTTCAGGCGTTGCAGGCCCGGCAGGGTGCGGCTGCCACGGCGTAGCTGGTGCAGCACGGTGGCGGGCGTTACCATGGCGTCCGGGCAGGTGAGGATCAGCCCGACCTGCCGCTGCGCCAGCCCACGTTGGAACGTGCGCATGCTGGTCGCTTCCAGCAACGCGTCGATGGCGCGGTTGCCCTCCGCCTCGCGGTGGTAGTTCGAAGCGATGATGCGGTGATGCGTGAAGAACAGCACCTCCGTGCCGAGGTCGCCGCTGGCCAGCAGCACCATGGGGCGGCCAGCGCCCACTGTGTCGAGCCAGCCGCTTTGGATGATGCGCCGCGCATCGTCTTTGCAGGCATGGCGTTCCTTGCGGGTGGCGTTCATGGGCGGGGCGGCCGCCACCATCAGCGCAATGGGCACGAGCAGCAGGGCCGCCGCCAATGGCACGCGGCGGAACATCTGCTCGGTCGGGTGCAGCATGCGCACGCGGTAGCTGGGCCAGAAGCTGCGGTTGGCCGCATCGTTCGGCGCGAACCACGCGCACAGCCATGCCGCCAGCGTCAGCTGCGCAATGGGGTAGCAGTAATAGAACCAGCGCAATTGCAGGAAGAACAGCCCCAGCGTGATGAGCAGGAAGAACAGCAGCAGCGCCGCATGAGCGCGGCGAATGATCGCGTCGTCGCGCAGCAGGCAGGCAATCAGCACGCCCGCCGCCACCAGCGGGTGCAGCAGCAGGGCAAGGCTGAACATCGGGTGTTGTTGCAGCAGTGAGCGCGCCTCGGTAATGCGCGGCAGGAATTGCGTGCGCATGTACGGGTCGATCAGCGCCATGGGCCCGTGAAGGAACAGCGGGTCTACACGCAGGATGAGCTTGATGCCAAGCAAGGCCAGTGCCGCCACCAGCAGGCCGCGGCGCAAGCGCGTGGCGGGGGTAACGCACACCAGCACCCACGCAGCCGCCGCGGCGAGCGCCAGCACCAGCACGTAGCGCAGTGATATGGCATCATACAGCGGCGTGAACCATGCGCTGCGCGGGTATTCCACCAACACGGCGGCGGCCGCAAGCAGCGCCACCCACGTGGCCAGCCGCGCCAGCGGGCGGGCGGGTGCGTGCCCCAGCCACCATTGCAGGCCAAGCCACGCATAGACCGCGCCGATGAGTGCCATGGCTTCCGGGCTCATCCACAGCATGAGCGTGAGCGGTGCGGCCAGCAGGCCCGCGCTGCGCCAGTTTTGCGGCAAGCCATAACAGAGCAGCAGCGCCAGCGTGATGCACCAGAGCATGCCCAGCGGCGCGTGGTGGTCGGCGTAGCCCGGTTCGAAATAATTGCTCATCACCGGCGTGCAGATGAGCAGGATCGCCGCGATCAGCGGTGCCGTGCGCGCCGGGTTGATGCAGCGCTGCATGCGAAACAGCGCCGCCACCAGCCCCGCCATGCACAGCACGGGCAGCACCAGCGCACTACGGATGAGCGCGCTGCGCAGGTCAGTAAAGGGCAGTTGCGGCACGGTGAGCGCCGCGAGGATAAGGTCAAGCGGGCGCGTCCAATGGCTTTGCGCCGGGGCAAAGGGCGCGTTGCTGGCGTAGTAGTGATCGTACCAGCCGCTGGCGCCGCTCAGCCAGTCGCGCACCAGCGTCAGGCGCAGCCAGCTATCCGGGTCAGCCACACCCACGGGCATGGCGCCGAACGCGCTAAGCAGCCCCACCAGCAACGGCAGCATGGCCACCGCCATGCAAAGCCCCCACCACGCCCAGCTGCTGCGTGCGGGTGTGCTCATACACTGCCCCCATGCTGGCTGCTGTGCCAGTGCCATGCATCTGCAAGTAAGGTGGCAAGGTCGCTGCGTTCCGGGCGGTAATGGAACAGCATGTCACTGAAGGTCACGTCGCTCACCAATGCAGGCGGGTCACCGGCGCGGCGCGGCGCGGGCTGCGTGGCGATGGGGCGGCCGGTGACGCGCGCGGCCTCCGCCACGATCTGTGCCACCGAATAGCCGGTGCCGGTGCCAAGGTTCACCGCGAAGGTTTCCCCGCCCGCGAGCAGTCGCTCCAGCGCCATGACATGGTACTGCGCCAGGTCCTGCACGTGGATGTAATCGCGCACGGCGGTGCCGTCCTCGGTGGGGTAATCCTGCCCGTAAATATTCAGGTGCGTGCGTTGCCCCAGCGCCGTTTGCAGCACCAGCGGAATGAGGTGCGTTTCGGGGCTGTGGTCCTCGCCGATGCGCCCGGCAGGGTCGGCCCCCGCGGCATTGAAGTAGCGCAGCATGGCCGCACGCATGCCATGCTCGGTGCTGTAGCGCTGCATCAGCATTTCGCCGAGATGTTTGGTCTCGCCATAGGGCGACACGGGGGCATGCGGCGTGTCCTCGGTGATGGGAACACGCGGCGGAATGCCATAGACCGCGCAACTGCTGGAGAACACGATATGCTTCAGCCCACACTCGACCATCGCATCCAGCAGGGTCTGTGTGCCCTCCACGTTGACACGGTGGTACAGCGCCGGGTCGGCCACCGATTCGGCCACGCTGGCGCGCGCGGCAAAATGCATCACGCCGGCGAAATCATACTGCTGCATCACGCGGCGCAGGCGCACGGCGTGGGTAATGTCGCCGGGTTCGAACGGGCCGAACTGCACGGCCCGACGGTGGCCGGTGCTCAAATCGTCGTAGGTGACGGGGGTGTAGCCCGCATCCACCAGTGCGGCGCAGGCATGGCTGCCGATATAGCCCGCACCGCCGGTGACGAGAATGGCGCGCGCGCTCATTTTCGCACGGTGAGCGTGAGGATGCTGGAGACGAACGCGCCGAACGCCACCTGAATGCCCACCACCATGGCGACGGCGGCGGGAATGATCAGGCGCATCATGGCGCTGATGTCGAGCGCGCCGTAATCCTCACCGCGCCAGATGAATACCCCGCGCAGCGTGAGCGCCAGCCCCGCCGTGAACACCAGCGCGCCGAGCACGACCAGTTTTTCCAGCGTGAAGAAGTTCG
The DNA here is from genome assembly GCA_003241645.1 of Azospirillum brasilense. Taxonomy (GTDB): domain Bacteria; phylum Pseudomonadota; class Alphaproteobacteria; order Rickettsiales; family UBA3002; genus QFOX01. Next base: position 53,044 of record QFOX01000005.1, read on the forward strand.
AGAAGCGCTCCAGCCGCGCATCCGGCGGTAGCAGGCCATGCAGGGTGGCGGCCTGCTTGGCCAGCAGCGCGAACAGCAATTGCTGGGTGCCGAGAATAAGCGCTACGCCCGAGAGCAGCAAGGTGTTCACGTCGAACGCCACGTCGCCAATGCGCCGTTCGCCCGGCAGGATACCCAGCATGCCGATGGTGCCCAGCAAAATGAGCAGCAAGCCGGGATAGACGAACAACCAGCGCGGCGAATACATGAGCAGGAAGCGCAGGTGCCGCCAGCCGTCGCGCCAGGTGCGCAGGTGGGGCGGGCGGCTGCGCCCGTCTTTCTTCAGGGTGGTGGGCACTTCGCTGACGCGCAGTTTGCGCAGCGACGCTTTCACCACCATTTCCGAGGCGAACTCCATGCCCGTGGTGCGCAGGTCAAGCCCAAGGATGGCCTCGCGCTGGAAGCCGCGCAGCCCGCAATGGAAGTCACGCGCGGGGCTGTGGAAGAACAACCGGCCAATGAAGGTCAGCACCGGGTTGCCAAGGTATTTATGCAAAAAGGGCATGGCCCCCGGCGCAATGCCACCGCGGAAGCGGTTGCCCATGACCAACTCGTCGCCCGCGCGCAGGCGCTCCACATACGGCATCAGGTTGCTGAAATCGTAGCTGTCGTCAGCATCGCCCATGATAACGAATTTGCCCTGTGCGGCATGAATGCCATGGCCCAGCGCCGCGCCATAGCCGCGAATGGGCACGTCGATCACCCGGGCACCGTGCGCCTGCGCGATCTGCTGCGAGCCGTCGGTGCTGCCATTGTCGGCGATCAGCACTTCGCCGTCGATCTGCTGTTCGCGCAGGAAGCGCCGTGCTTTCTCGATGCACACGGCAAGGGTCTCCGCCTCGTTCAGGCAGGGCATCAGGATGGTAAGCTCGCGCGTGGCGGCAAGCGGCGGGGTCGATAGCATAGGGCACCTTCGTATTCGCCCCACCAAAGCAGGTCGGCAGGGCGGTGCAAGCCCATTCACCTTTGGGCCATGGCACGCCTTAGCAAAATCGAATGCTGTTGCCTGCGCGCACGCTTTAGGGCATGCAAGGGCCCATGCGATTCCTTCTGAGTTTCCTCCTTTCCGTCTGCACTGGCTATGCCGCCATGGCGCGCCCGGTGGGCTTTGCCGATAGCTGGATGGCCATGACCATGAACGATGGCATGGAGCATTCGGCACTGGCCGGCTATTCGCCCACCGCGACCGATTACGTGGGCTTGCGCGCCGATTACCTGCGCGAGGACGACGCGTGGATGACCACCGTGAATTACAACCGCCTGCTGAAGCGCTGGAATGCGCCGGGCAGCCAGGCGAACCTGTTCCTGACCAGCGGGGTGGGCGAGGCTTTCAAAAGCAACGACCAAAGCCTTGCGGGCTGGGTGGGCATGGAAGCCGATTGGGAGAACCGCCGCTATTACGTGAGCTACGAGAACCGCTTCATTGCGGCCTCGGCCATTGACGAACAGTTCATGCAGCGTGCGCGCGTGGGTGTGGCGCCCTACATTGCCGGGTATAACGACCTGCACACGTGGCTTATTTTGCAGGTGGACCACCGCCCGCGCAGCCACGACCAACTGATGGTGACGCCGCTGGTGCGCTTGTTCACGACTGACGTGCTTGGCGAAGCCGGGATCAGCACCGAGGGCGACGTGCTATTTAACCTGACGACTCAATTTTAGGAGGGTGCAATGAAATGCATGAAATTACTGGTGGCCATGCTGGCCATGGGCATGGCGGGCAACGCATGGGCCGAGGACATCACCGTGAAGGTGGATGGCATGGTCTGCGCGTTCTGCGCCGCGGGCATCGAACAGCTATTCACCGATGAGCCGGGCGTGAAAGCGGTGAAGGTGGACCTCGACAACGCGCAGGTGAAGGTAACCACCGATGAGGCTGCGGCCTTAAGCGACGCGCGCGTGGGCGAGATCATCAAAAAGGCAGGCTTCGAGGCGGGCGCGATCACCCGCAACTAGCGCTACGCTGCAATGGATGTGCGGTTGCGCCCGTTCTGCTTGGATTCGTAGAGCGCATCATCCGCGCGCTTAATCAGCGCTTCCGTGGAAATGGGGAAGGCGGGCTCCATCATGGCGGCACCGAGGCTGACCGTGACGGGGATCTCGCCCGCTTCGGTCGCGAACGGTGCGCCCGCAATGGCGGTGCGCAAGCGTTCCAGAATGGGTTGCAGCATTTCCGGTTTGTGGTTGGAAAGCACGATCATGAATTCTTCGCCGCCGAAGCGGCCCACCGCATCTTCCGTGCGCAGGGCGCTGAGCAATTTGCGGCTGGTGGCGCGGATCACCTCGTCGCCCACCGGGTGGCCATGCGCGTCGTTGATGCGTTTGAAATGGTCGATGTCAGCCATGATGACCGACATGCATTCGTTGTGGCGCGAGGCTTTGGTCCATTCGCGTTTGAGGATCTCCTCGATGCCACGGCGGTTCCACACGCGCGTCAGCGGGTCGATCAGTGCAAGGCGCTCGGCCGCGTCCAGCTGTTCGATCAGTTCACCGTGCGAGCGCGAAAGTGCTGCTGCACGCAGCTCATTCTCCAGCATGGAGCCGAGGTCGCGCAGGGTCTGTAGCTGGTCGGCGCTGAGCTCGCGCGATTTGCTGTCCACCGCACACAGCGCGCCGATCGATTGCCCGTCCGGGCTGCGAATGGGGCAGCCCGCATAAAAGCTGATATTCGGATTGCCCGTGACTAGCGGGTGGTCATGGAACCGCGCATCGCTGCGCGCATCGGGCACATGCATGACCTCGTCGCCAAGGATCGCGTGGGCGCAGAACGACAGGCCACGGCTGGTTTCCGTCGCGTCCAGCCCTTGGATGGATTTGAACCACTGGCGGTCTTTATCCACCAGCGTAAAGGCCGAAATGGGCACGCCCAGCGCCATTTGTACCATGCGCGTGAACCGCTCGAACCGTTCTTCGATGGGGGTGTCCAGCAGCTTCAATGCATGAAGCGACTTCAGGCGGTCCGTTTCGTTTTTTGGGATTTGCGGCTCCAGCATGGTCGATCTCACACGTCTAAAAATGGCTCCTGCTAAAGTATAAAAGCGGAAAATTAATTTTCTATTCTTTTTGTGCCGGATGCAAAAAAGGGCGGCACGAAGCCGCCCTTTTAAGCCGTTTTATGCCTTACTTCACGCGGCGCGGCGACGCGTTGTACAGGCGGTCATACGCATCGCGGGCGGGGTCGCGCGCTTCGTTCCACTCCATGCGCGACGTGCCACGTGCCTGCGCCCAGTCGCGGTTCAGTTCGGCTTCCACGTCGTCGAACGATTTGCCTTCGTTGCGGCTGTAGGCATCCACGCCGTAACGGTAAGCGGGGCGGTAGCTGTCGAAGTCGCGGCCTTCCACGTAATACGGGCGATCTTCATACTGTTCTTCCCAGTATTTCTCTTCCGAGGTGGGGTTCACCGCGCGGGCCACGCTTTCGCCCGTAGCACCACCGATCGCACCGCCGATGGCCGCGCCGGCAACCACGCCGACCGGGCCGGCAACGCCGCCAATGGCAGCGCCCGCCGCTGCACCGGCAGCAATGCCGCCTGCCACGCCGCCCACGGTCATGCCAAGGGTGCCGCCCAGCTCGTGCGCATGTTCGGGGTCACGTACGTTCGGGTCGTTGGGGTTCTCAAGTTCTTTCTGACGGATTTCACGAGCGGTAGCCATGGTAGTTCTCCTTGAATGATGGGTGGGGGTGATGGGGTAGTGCCCACACCATGCGCCTGCCGGGATTAAGAAACGATGCGGCGTTGCACGCGATTTTCCTGATGCAGCCTTTATGCAAAGCCAAGCCATGCCGTATCGCGAATGCATGCGCGCAACCGCAATGTGTGGAGCACTAACCCTCACTCACCCCATTCAGAAAGCAACACCATGTCCGTATCCACCATTCTTCTCATCGTTCTCATCCTCATCCTCATCGGTGCGCTGCCGGTGTTCCCGCACAGTCGCAACTGGGGCTATGGCCCGACCGGCGGTCTGTCGCTCGTCGTCATCGTGCTGCTCATCCTCGTGCTCACGGGCCACATCTAGCCCACACGCATAGGAGCATTCCCATGACGAAACTGAAACAAACCGACATCGCCGAGATCATGCGCGATATCGACATCTGCATGCTGACGACCTGCACGGCGGATGGAAAACTCGAAAGCCGCCCCATGAGCAACAACCGCGACGTGGCGTTCGACGGGCATTGCTATTTCTTCAGCCACGGTAATACGTCCGTGGTGAAGGAGATCAACGCCAACCCGGCCGTGAACCTTGCCTTCATTGGCAAGAAAGATTTGCTGGGCCTGAAGAAGATCTACCTGTCCGTTGCCGGTGCGGCCGACACCACCACCGATAAGGCCATCCTGAAAAAGCATTGGGTGCCGGATCTGGAAGCGTGGTTCGAGCATGGCATCGACACGCCGGGCCTCACGCTCATCCATGTGCAGGCATCCAGCGTGCAATACTGGATCGGCATGGAAGAAGGCACGGTGGAATATAACCGCAAGCGCCAGCTGGCCAGCTAGTTACGTTCCTAGCCACACACCCACGCTACGAAAAAGGCTCCCACCCGGGAGCCTTTTTTAGTTTGGGGATGGGATTGCCTCGCTTTGCTCGGCTCCCCTCGGCTCGGTTGAGCCTCGTGGTCGAAATGGGTTCGCCACCGCAATTCGCATCCTCCAGAAAAACCAAACCCCGCCGATCGGCGGGGTTTGGTGTTTCTGGAGGAGGGGATGGGATTCGAACCCACGGTACGGGATTAACCGTACAACGATTTAGCAAACCGTCGCCTTCAGCCACTCGGCCACCCCTCCTCGGGGCTCTGCGACGAGGCGTGACCTCGTGGCAGAAATTTTCCTCACATGCCGGAAGGCTGCCATTGACTCGGGTCTACTGACCCTCGCCCTACGGGTTGCTCGGCTTACTGCCTCGCACTCCGAAACGCCTGCTGGCGTTTAGTGCCCACCCCTTCTTGCAAGGAGGGCCTCTCTTAGCAAGGCTCCGCGAAAGACTCAACCCCTTAATTGCACAGGCGGAAAACCTTACCAGCTGCCGGTGTTGGCCATGCTGGCCCATGGCTCCTGCGGGGGCAGGCGGTCGCCCTTTTGCAGCAGCTCGATGGAAATCCCCTCCGGCGAGCGGATGAAGGCCATGTGCCCGTCGCGCGGCGGGCGGTTGATGGTGATGCCCGCATCCATCAGTTTCTGGCACAGCGCATAGATATCATCGACCAGATAGGCGAGGTGGCCGAAATTGCGCCCGCCGGTATATTCCTCGCGGTCCCAGTTATAGGTCAGCTCCAGCTCGGGCGATTTGCTGGCGCTGGTATCGTCGCCTGGGGCGGCGAGGTAGACCAGCGTGAAGCGCCCCGCTTCACTCTCGATGCGCCGCACCTCGCGCAGGCCCAGCTTGGTGCAATAGAAATCCAGCGCGGTGTCGAGGTCGCTCACGCGCACCATGGTGTGGAGAAAACGCATCGTCTTAGGCTCCCAGTAGCGCGGCATGGTGCCGCAAGTGATCGTCGATAAAGCTCTGCACGAAGAAATAGCCGTGGTCGTAGCCTTCGTGCAGGCGCAGCTGCAGCTTCTGGCCTGCTTTGGT
>QFOX01000082.1 GCA_003241645.1 Azospirillum brasilense
GGCATTGCGCGCAAGCACTGGAATGCTATAACGGCGGCATGAACATGCATTCCCGCCGAGCCCTTCGTGTGACCGCCAGCGTGCTGGCGCTGCTTCTTGTTGCCGCCTGTGGCGAGGACGAGGACGATATCGACGTGCTGGCGCAGAAGAATGAATCCGTGCAGGAGCTGTATGGCAAGGCCAGCCAGAGTTTCAGCGAGGGCAAATACAAACCTGCCATCGAGCAGTTCGAGGAAGTTGAGCGCCAGCACCCCTATTCGCCATGGGCGGCGCGCGGGCAGGTGATGGCGGCCTATTCCGCCTACCGCGCGGGTGAATACGACGACGCGGTCGCCATCCTCGATCGCTTCGTGAAGCTGCACCCCACCCACACCAGCACGCCCTATGCCTATTACCTGAAGGCGCTGAGTTACTACACCCAGATCACCGATGTGGGGCGCGACCAGAAGACCACGCAATACGCGCGCGACGCGCTGCGCGAAGTGGTGGAGCGCTACCCCGATTCCGATTACGCGCGCGATGCAAAGCTGAAGCTCGACCTGACCGACGATCACCTCGCGGGCAAGGAAATGGAGATCGGCCGCTACTACCTGAAGCGCGACGAATACATCGCTGCGAGCAACCGCTTCAAATACGTGGTCGATGAATACCAGACCACCAGCCACACCGCCGAGGCGCTGCACCGGCTGGTGGAGGTGAATTTGCGCCTTGGCCTGAAGGACGAAGCGAAAAAATACGCCGCCGTGCTGGGCCATAACTTCCCCGGGTCGGACTGGTATAAGTTCAGCTACGAGATGATGAAGGGCAACCTCTCGCCCGAAGAGAAAAAGAAATTCACCGATTACCTGATCCCGTAACGAGTAGGCGCGATGCTGACGCATCTTTCCATCCGCAACATCCTGCTGCTGAAAAGCTGCGACATTGATTTCGCGGCGGGCCTGAACGTGCTCACCGGCGAGACGGGCGCGGGTAAATCGATTTTGCTGGATGCGCTGGGGCTGGTGCTTGGCGAACGCTCCGATGCCGGGCTGATCCGCAGCGGCGAAACGCAGGCAAGCGTCAGTGCCGAATTCGACATCACCGCCAACCGCGCCGCGCAGGCGCTGCTGGCCGAGCTTGGCTTCGAGCCCACCGACATGCTCATCGTGCGGCGCACCGTGCAGGCTGATGGCAAGAGCCGCGCCTTCGCGAACGATGCACCGGTGAGCGTGACTGCGCTGAAGCGTTTGGGCGAATTGCTGGTGGAACGCAACGGCCAGCACGACCAGCGCGGCCTGATGGATAGCAAGACCCACCGCGCGCTGATCGACGAAGCGGCGGGCAACGCGGCGCTGCTGCGCGCCACCGCTGAAGCTTTCGCTGCGTGGCGTGACGCGCGCAATGCCTATGCGCTGCTGCAGGAGAGCATGAAAAGCTCGGCCGGTGAGGAAGAATGGCTGCGCCATTTGGTGCGCGAGCTCGACGCGCTCGACCCGCAGGAAGACGAAGAAACACAACTGGTGGAAACCCGTGCCGCCGCGCAGGCGGCGCGCCAGTCCATCGCCCAGCTGCAACAGGGGCTTGAGCCGCTGCAGGCGCATGGTGGCCTTGCGTTGCTGTTGCGCCAGTCGGTGCGCGCGTTGCAGAAAGCCCCCGGCGATGCGGCTACCCCCATCATCGATGGGTTGGAGCGCGCCGAGGCTGAATTGGAAGAAGCCATGGTGGCGCTGGAGCGGTTGATCGACGCGGCGGATCTCGACCCCGCGGCGCTGGAAGCGGCGGAAGACCGGCTGCACAGCCTGCGCGCCGCCGCCCGCAAATACAACACGGCGGTGGCCAACCTGCCGGATCTGCTGGCCAGCTCGCGCAGCAAGCTGAACCAGATCACCAATTTTGACGCCGAAGAAGCGCGCCTTCGCCGCGCGGTGGATGATGCGCGCGCAGCCTATCTGCAACAGGCGCAGGCGCTGTCGGCCAGCCGTACGAAAGTAGCCAAGAAACTCACGGCCGATGTGGCCAAGGAACTGGCCTCGCTGAAAATGGCGAGCACGCAATTGCGCGTGCAGCAAACCGTGCTGCCCGAGCAAAGCTGGGGCGAAGCCGGGCACGAGCTGGTGGCGTTCGAAGTGGCGACCAACGCCGGGCAGGCCTTCGGTGCCATGAACAAAGTCGCATCCGGCGGTGAGCTTTCGCGCCTGCTGCTGGCGCTGAAAGTGGTGCTGCGCGGTGCCGCCGCAAGCACCGCCATTTTCGACGAGATCGACACCGGCACCGGCGGTGCCGTGGCCGAAGCGATCGGCCTGCGCCTGCGCAAGCTGGCGGAAAAAACACAGGTGCTGGTGGTGACCCACCAGCCGCAGGTGGCCGCGCAAGCCGCGCACCATCTGTTCATTGCCAAGGCGGGCACCAAGCAGGTGGAAACCACCGTGCGCACGCTGGATGAACCCCAGCGCCGCGAAGAGCTGGCGCGCATGATGTCCGGCGCGACCATTAGCGACGAGGCGCGCAAGGTGGCCAGCAAACTGCTGCAGGCGGCCTCGTGAGCGCGGCCTCGCCGAAGGATGAGATCGCCCGCCTAAGTGCCGAGATCCGCGCGCACGACGCACGCTATTACCAGCAGGATGCACCGAGTATTTCCGACGCGCAGTACGATGCGCTGCGCCAGCAGCTGGAAACGCTGGAAGCGGCGCACCCCGAACTGGTGCAGCCCGACAGCCCCACGCAGACCGTGGGCGCCAGCGCGGCCGAAGGTTTCGGCAAGGTCACGCACCGCGTGCCCATGTTGTCGCTGGCGAATGCATTCAGTCGCGACGATGTGGAGGATTTCATCGGCCGTGTGCGCCGTTTCCTTGAGCTGCCCGACGACGCGGAAGTGGCACTGGTATGCGAACCCAAAATTGACGGGCTGTCCTTCAGCGCCCGCTTCGAGCAGGGAAAACTCGTGCAGGCCGCCACCCGCGGCGACGGCATGGTGGGCGAGGACATCACCGCCAACATGCGCGCGGTGCAGGGCTTCCCCACCAGCTTGCAGGGCGCACCGGACGTGCTCGAGGTGCGCGGTGAGGTCTATATGCGCAAGGATGATTTCGCGGCCCTGAATGCTGCGCAGGAAGCGGCGGGGAAGAAGATCTTCGCCAACCCACGCAACGCCGCGGCGGGCTCGCTACGCCAGCTGGATGCAGCCATTACCGCGCAGCGCAAGCTGAGCTATTTCGTGTATAGCTGGGGCGAGCTGAGCGCGCCGCTGGCCGACACGCAGCATGGCAGCATCGAGCGATTGGCACAGTGCGGGTTCCACACCAACCCGCGCACGGTGCTGTGCGAAAGCAGCGACGCGCTCGTCGCGCAATACGACGCCACGCAAGCCGAACGCAGCGCCTTGCCCTACGACATTGACGGCATGGTGTATAAAGTGAACCGGCTGGATTGGCAGCGCCGGCTGGGGCAGGTGGCGCGCGCGCCACGCTGGGCCATCGCGCATAAATTCCCGGCCGAGCAGGCCGTCACGCGCATCGAAGGCATCGATATTCAGGTGGGGCGCACCGGCGCGCTCACGCCGGTGGCGCGGCTGGCGCCGGTGAATGTGGGCGGTGTGCTGGTCAGCAACGCCACCTTGCACAATGCCGATGAGATCGCTCGGCTTGATGCGCGCGTGGGCGACCATGTGGTCATCCAGCGTGCGGGCGACGTGATCCCGCAGGTGGTCAGCGTGCGCACCGACATGCCGCGTGGCGCGCATGCCTACATCTTCCCCACCGAATGCCCCGCCTGCGGCAGCCATGCCGTGCGCGACGAGGGCGAGGTGGTGGTGCGCTGCACCGGGGGGCTGGTCTGCCCGGCGCAGGCGCTGGAGCGGTTGCGCCACTTCGTCAGCCGCGACGCGATGGACATCGAGGGGCTCGGTGAAAAACAGATCGAAGCATTCCTGCGCGAAGGGCTCATTCACAGCCCCGCCGATATTTTTACGCTGGAGGCGCGCGACGCGCAGTCGCTGGCGCGGCTGAAGAACCGCGAGGGCTGGGGCGAAAAATCAGCACAGAAATTGTTTGCGGCGATCGATACGGCGCGCGGGCAAAGCCTGCCGCGTTTCATTTTCGCGCTGGGCATTCGCCATATCGGCGAGGAAACCGCCAAGCTCATTGCCCGCCATTACGTGAGCCTTGCCGCATGGCTCAAGGCGATGCGCGCACTCGCCGCGGGCGATGCCGCCACACGCGCCGAACTGGGCAGCATCGATGGTATCGGCGATGCCGTGCTGGATGCGCTCAGCGCATTCTTCGCCGAAGCGCATAACCAGCAGATGCTGGAGGCGCTGGTTGCGCAACTGCGCATTCCCGATTACCAGCCCGTGGTGCGGCAGGATTCCGCCATCGCCGGCAAGACCGTAGTGTTCACCGGCACGTTGGCGCGGCTTGGCCGCAAGGAAGCCAAGGCGCATGCCGAATCGCTGGGCGCGAAGGTGGCGGGAAGCGTTTCCAAGAAAACCGATTACGTGGTAGCGGGCGCGGATGCCGGCTCGAAACTGAAAGACGCGCAAGCGCTGGGCGTGAATGTGCTCAGCGAAGATGCGTGGATCGAATTGACAGGATGGACCAATGCATAACCCCTTTGCACAAACCCCGCAGCCGCAGCAGATCACTGTGCAAGGCGCGTCCAACGTGCTCGACATTATCGAGCTGATGGCCGAGGACGAGGCGTGGGCCATCACCCGCCCGGTGCAGGCCACGACGCCGCAGCTGGTGCTGTTCGCTGACCCCGCAAAGGCAGACGCGCTGATCGCCATGGCTGAACGGATTGGCGAGCAACAGAACGCACCACTGAAGATCGACCGGCTGCAGCTGGAGCCGATCGATTGGGTGAAGCAGGTGCAGAAGGATTTTCCCGCCTTCACACTGGGCCGGTTCTATGTGCATGGCAGCCACGTGAAGGAACCGGCGCCGAAGAACACGTTTCCGTTACTCATTGACGCAGCCGCCGCTTTCGGCACCGGCGAGCATGCCACCACCGCGGGCTGCCTGCTGGCGCTGGAGCGCACGCGCAAGCAGCGCGCGCACGTGCCCGAGCTGCTGGATATGGGCTGCGGCACGGCCATCCTCGCCATTGGCGGGGCGTATCTGTGGCCGCATGCGCGCATCGCTGCGTGCGATAACGACGCCGTGGCGGTGGAGGTGAGCGCCGTGAACCTGAAGGCCAACCGCGTGGCCAACCGCAGCCATGCATGGGTAAGCAACGGCTACCGCCATGCGCGGGTGCGCCAAAAACAGTACGATGTCATTGTGGCGAACATTCTGGCCAAACCGCTCATGCGCATGGCGCGCGACGCCGTGCCGTGCCTGAAACCGGGTGGCACGCTGATCCTTTCCGGCTTGTTGAACCATCAGGAAGCAATGGTGCTCTCGGCGCACCGCGCGCAGGGGCTGTATCTGTCGCACCGGCTGCGCCGCGGCAAGTGGAGTGTTTTAGTGCTTAAGAAGCGCTAGGGCGCTTCTTATCGTTGCTTCGCACATCGGCATACTGCCTAGCGCTACGCGCCGCTCCGCGGGCTCATGGCTGGCGCGGCCTACTGACCGCGCGCATACAATCCTATTCAACTGCTAGCGCGTCTGTTGCGGCTGTTGTTCGGGGCCGCGGGCGGGCAGCTGTTCCTGCGCACGCACCATCTCGGGTCCGGTGGGAATCGGCGCTTCTTTCATGCCCGCATTGGCCATGACCTGACCCGCCTGCTGCACTTCGCGCAGCACGTTCGCCGGTAATTTCGCTTCGATATATTCCGCGATCTTCTGCATCATGCCGCTGGTGAAGCGGATGGATTTTTCTACCAGACCCTGCGCGGGGGCGGCGGTCTGTTCGGTGGCGATCGGTTGTTTTGCCGCTTCCGTGGCCGCTGCAGGTTGCTGCGCCGGTTGGGGCTGTGCGGCCTGCGTGGGCACGCTGGCGAGCATTTGCATCAGGTCCTGCGCGGCGGCGCTGGGTGCGGCCGCAGCGGCGGCCGGGGCAGGCGCTTGCGCCGTGAAGGTGGGAATCGGTGCGGGTGCGCCCTGCTGGGGGGCGTTGCCCAGCAAATGTTCCTGCATCTGCGCGATGTTGGGTGCAACGGTGACCGGAATAGAAAGCGCGGCGGCGACGGGCGCGACGTAGGTTTCTACGGCAGGTGCAGGGGGCATGGCGGGGGCGGGGGCAGGTGCGGCCTCCGGCGTGGGCGCGCCATACAGCGCGGCGGCGTTCTGCTGGTCCAGCAGGGCCTGGTCGGTCGCCATCTCGCTGATCTGCTGGGTCTGGTAGGCGAGCTTTTGTTCTTCTTCCTGCGCGGTGGGTTTGCTGCCGCCGCTATCGCCCGCGATCACGCCGTTCAGGCGGCGCAGTGTTTCCGGCCCGGCCACGCCGTCGGCATGCAGGCCGTTCATGGCCTGGAAATGCGTAACGGCATTGACGGTCGTGCCATCGTAGAAGCCGTTGACCTGATCCTCGCTGAAGCAGTTCACCATGGCAAGACGGCGCTGCAATTCGCTGACGAAATCGCCCGAATCCCCGAATTTCAGCGTGATATTGGATGGCAGGAACATGGGCAGAGTTTACCGATAAATGCGGTGGGCACAAACCATAAAAAAGAACGCAAGGGACGCTTGCGTTCTTTTTCCGGGTATCGACGTTTTTACGCCGCGACTAGTCGTCGTCGGAATATTGCTTCTCGGCGCGCTCGTAGCGTTCCTGCGCTTCGGTGGTGCGGGTGACCACCGGGCGGGCTTCCAGCCGCTTCAGGCCGATCTCATCGCCGGTGTCCTCGCAGTAGCCGTAATCACCTTCCTCGATGCGGCGGATGGCCGAATCGATCTTGCTGATGAGCTTGAGGTAGCGGTTGCGGGTGCGCAGTTCCACGCCCGCCTCGGTTTCCAGCGAC
>QFOX01000083.1 GCA_003241645.1 Azospirillum brasilense
GCACGGCCTACAAAGTATTCACCCCGTTCTACCAGAAAACATGGCGCCCGCAGGTGGGGCCGGAAACCGTGGCCGCGTTCACGGTGAACGATAAAGGCCGCTACGCCGATGTGGCGCAAAGCCGCGCTACCGCGCGCGAGGCCGGGCTCGAAGTGCTGGAGCTGCACCATGGGCCGGCGCACATGCTCAAGGCCGTAGGCTATGAATATGCGGAAGACCCAATCTGGGCGGTGGATGATGTGGCCGCGCGGCTGGAGCGTTTCATTGAACAGCGGTTGAGCAACTACCCCACGGCGCGCAATTCAGTGTCGAAACCCGGCACCAGCCAGCTTTCGCCCTACCTGCGTTTCGGCCACGTTTCCATTCGCGAGGTCGCCCGCGCTGCCATGGAGCACGGGCAGGGCGAGAAATGGATCAGCGAACTGGGGTGGCGCGAGTTCTATGTGAGCGTGCTGGCGCATTTCCCTGAAGTGGTCACGCAGGAATTCGCCAAACACTACCGCGGCGGGGTGATTCCGTGGCGCGACAACGCGGCGCAGTTGAAGGCGTTCTGCGAAGGGCGCACGGGCTACCCCATCGTGGATGCGGCGGTGCGCGAGCTGCTCACCACCGGCTGGATGCATAACCGCGCCCGCATGATCGTGGCGAGCTTCTTCACCAAGCATTTGCTGATGGACTGGCGCATCGGTGAGGCGTTCTTTGCGCAGTATTTGATGGATTACGACCTCGCCAGCAACAATGGCGGCTGGCAGTGGAGCGCCTCCACCGGCACGGATGCGCAACCGTATTTCCGTGTGTTCAACCCCACGCTGCAGGGCGAAAAGTTCGACCCCGAGGGCGAGTATGTGCGCGGCTACGTGCCCGAACTGCGCGACGTGCCCACCAAACACATCCACACCCCGTGGCTGAGCCTGCTGAAACCGAAGGATTACCCGGCCCCCATCGTGGAGCATGCGCAGGCGCGCCGACGGGCCATTGCAGCCTTCAAAAAGGCAGCGTAAGCTGCCGCCAAAGGAGTTGCCCATGCGTTACGCGATCGCTGTTCTTTGCCTGCTTGCCCTGCCGTTCAGCGGGCAGGCCGAACCCACGGAATACGCCTATGGCGAGCACCCCAAACAGAAGCTGGACGTGATGACGCCTGCATCGGCTTCGGGTGCGCCCATCATCGTGATGGTGCATGGCGGTGGCTGGCGCCACGGCGACAAAGCCATGGGGCGCATGGTCAATAACAAGTCTGCGCATTACGTGAAGAAGGGCTACATCTTCGTGTCGGTGAACTACCGCCTGCTGCCGGATGCCGACCCCTACGAACAGGCGCAGGACGTGGCCGCCGCGGCGCGCTACGTGCAGGACCATGCCGCGCAGTGGGGCGGCGATGCACGCCATATGGTGCTGATGGGGCATTCCGCCGGCGCGCATCTGGTGTCGTTGCTGGGGGCGAACCCGGCGGGCTTCGGCTTGCAGCCGTGGGCAGCGACGGTGGCGCTGGACAGTGGCGGTATGGATATTATCGAGACCATGCAGGAGCGGCATTTCCCACTCTATGACGATGCGTTCGGCACCGACAAAGCCTTCTGGGAAAAGACCTCGCCCGAAGCGCAACTGACGCAGCAGGCAACGCCATTTTTGATCGTGTGCTCCAGCAAGCGCCAGTCGCCCTGTGCGCAGGCGAAGGATTTTGCCCGCGTGGCCGAACCGCTCGGCGTGCTGGTAGAGATCCTGCCGGAGGATAAATCACACGCCGAGATCAACAAGGATCTGGGCGACGATGCGCGCTACACCGCGCAGGTGGATGGGTTCCTGATGCGGGTGCTTGGCCGCTAAGCCTAGCGTGCCGTGTGTTTGATGACGGTGTTGGTGCTCTCACCCTCAGGCAGGTGGTCGATCACAAGGATCTTCATGGGCACGTCGCCGCTGTTGCGGCCCCAGTGCCAATGGTTGGGCGCTTCGGCCGCGAAGGTGCCTTCTTTCCACTTCACCACTTTGTTGTCCGGCGGGTAGATGAATTCCACTTCCCCTTGCATGATGTACGCATAACGCGGGTAGGGGTGCTTGTGCATGGGCAGCGCCGCGCCCACCGGCAGCTCGTATTGCATCACCCGCAGGTTCGGGTTTTCCGGCAGGGTAATGCGCTCGCCATTCATGTAGGTATTGGTTTTTGCGATCTCTTTGATGCGCGTCAGGTTGTCATCCACCGCGTGGGCGGCGAAGGGAAGGGCGAGCACGGCGAATGCAGCGTAGCGTGGGTTCATGAGGCGATGGCCTGTTGATTTGCAAGCAGGGTGGAAATTTTCTGGTACACGGCCTCGCGCGTGTCGTCACGGCTGAGGGCGAGGGCGACGTTGGCTTCGATGTAGCCGGCGACTTCGCCGCAATCGTAACGCGTGCCGTCGAACCGGTAGCCATAGAACGGCGTGCTGCCGATCTGGCTGGCCATGGCGTCGGTCAGCTGGATCTCGCCGCCTGCGCCGGTGCGCTGTTCCTCCAGCACGTCGAAAATACTGGGCTGCAGAATGTAACGGCCAATGATGGACAGCGTGCTTGGCGCGTCCTCGGGTTTGGGTTTTTCAACCAGCCCCGTCGCTTTCACTAAGCGCTGCTGCACATCCTGCGTAGCGCCGAAGCTGCGCGCGCCGCTGGCGGCGGGGGGAAGCGGAGCGTGGGGGGCAAGGCCCCCCTCAAGCTTCAATATCCCATAGCTGGCGGTTTTAGCGCGCGGCACATCCATCACCGCGGCCATGTTGGCGGTGGGGTTGGCGGCGAAGGCTTCCACCATCTG
The DNA here is from genome assembly GCA_003241645.1 of Azospirillum brasilense. GTDB lineage: Bacteria > Pseudomonadota > Alphaproteobacteria > Rickettsiales > UBA3002 > QFOX01. Next base: position 2,780 of record QFOX01000083.1, read on the forward strand.
GCTTAGGCAGGGGGTGGGGGCATGCACCAGGTCGTCGGCCAGGATCACCGCGAACGGTTCATTGCCAATGGCATGGCGCGCGCACCAGACCGCGTGGCCCAGCCCGAGTGGCTGCTGCTGGCGCAGGTAGGTCATGGTGCCGGGCTTGGGCAGGAAATCGCGCGTGGCGGCCAGCGCGTCGTTCTTGCGTTTACCGCCCAGCATGGCTTCCAGCTCGTAAGCATGGTCGAAATGGTTCTCGATCGCGTCCTTATTCCGCCCGGTCACAAAGATGAATTGCTCGATGCCGGCCGCCGCCGCTTCCTCAAAAGCGTAGTGGATCAAGGGCTTATCCACCACCGGCAGCATTTCTTTGGGCATGGATTTGGTCGCGGGCAAAAAGCGCGTGCCCAGCCCGCCTACGGGGAAAACCACTTTACGAATTCGGCTCATGCGATTGTCATCGCGGGAATATGGCGGAAAATCAATCAAATTCGGTGCTACATCGTTGCTTGACAGCGCGATAAAAATGCGTAAGTTCCGCCACTCAATTGAAAGAGGCATGTTATGGCTAAGAAGGCTACTATTCTTGTAAAGCTGCTGTCGACGGCTGGCACGGGTTATTTCTACGTTCGCAAGCGCAACCCGCGTAAGCAGACCGAGAAGCTGAAATTCATGAAATACGATCCCCGTGCACGCAAGCACGTTGAGTTCACCGAAACCAAGCTGAAATAGCATGCGCGCAATCGCCGCTATTCTCGCCATGACCGCGCCTGCTGGCGCGCTGGCGCAGCAAGCAGCCGCTGGTGCCGCGCAATCGCCGCTGGCCAGCATGCTGCCCATGGTACTGATCTTCGTGGTGTTCTATTTCCTGCTCATCAAACCGCAGCAGAAGAAGTTCAAGGAGCACAGCGCGTTGCTCACCGGGCTGAAGCGCGGTGACGAAGTGGTGACCGCGGGCGGTATCATCGGTAAGGTGGTGGAAGCCGACAAGAACGGCATCACCACCGTGGAGATCGCCAGCGGCGTGACCGTGCAGGTGACGAAGCAGAGCATCGCCAGCCTGGTGGAGAAGCCCGGTGTCGCGCCCAAAGCGGCCAGCACCAAAAAGGGCAAGGCCGACGGCGCCGTGAAGAACGACAACGTCGTGCTCAAAAAAGACCAGATCGCCAACGATAATTAACGGCAGGTCGTCGCACGTCCTGCGGCGGCTTGGAGAATCCTCGCCATGCTACCATTCCCCCGCTGGAAAATGCTTTTCATCGTGTGCGTCAGCGTGTTCTTCACGCTTGCCGCGCTGCCGAACGTGCTGCCGGAGCAAAACCGCGAAAGCCTTCCGGGGTGGATGAAGAACCCCGTGCCGCTGGGCCTTGACCTGCGCGGGGGTTCGCACCTGCTGCTGCAGCTGGATTTTGACCGTTACCTGCGCGAACACCTTGCGAATGCCCGCGACAATTTGCGTAAAGAACTGCGCACCGCCAAGATCGGCTACACCGACCTGCGCGCCGGTGCCGACAGCGTCTCGCTGCGCGTGCGCAAAGAAACGCTGAGCGGTGGCACCACTGTTGAGAAGGTGGTGCGCAAGACCGACCCCGATCTGACGTTGGAAGAAAAAGACGGGGCCTACCGCCTGTTCTACAGCGAGCGCGCACTGCGCGACATGCAATCGCGGCTGATGGAGCAATCCATCCAGATCGTGAACCGCCGCATCGATGAATCCGGCACCAAGGAGCCCATCATCACCCGTCAGGGTGCGGACCGTATCGTGGTGCAGGTGCCCGGCCTTGCCGACCCCGCTGAGCTGAAGCGCCTGCTGGGCAAGACCGCGAAAATGAGCTTCCACCTTGTGAACGAATCGGTCTCGCCGGAGAACCTGATGCGCGGTTCGGTGCCGGCTGGCACGCGCATTCTGCCCGGCGACGATAGCGGCGACCCCGCTTCGGCTACGCGCCGCGGGCAGGAAAAATACGCGGTGTTCAGCGAAGTGGCGCTCTCGGGCGAATTGCTGACCAACGCAAACGCCACCTATCAGGAAGGCATGCCGGTGGTGAATTTCCACTTCAACCGCCTTGGCGCGCAGAAATTCGGCGAGATCACGCAGAAGAATATCGGCAAGCGCTTCGCCGTGGTGCTGGATAATAAGGTCATCACCGCGCCGGTGATCCGCGGGGCGATCCTTGGTGGCTCCGGCATCATCGAGGGCAACTTCACCGTCGAATCCGCCAACGAGCTGGCGACCCTGCTGCGCGCGGGCGCGCTGCCTGCGCCGCTGGAAGTGGTGGAAGAACGCTCGGTGGGCCCCAGCCTCGGGCAGGATTCGATCGATTCGGGCACGCTGGCCGCCATCGTCGGCACGGGCATGGTCATTTTCTTCATGTGCATGGCCTATGGCCTGTTCGGCGTGTTCGCCAACATCGCGCTGCTGATCCACCTTATCATCATCATGGGCACCATGTCGCTCATGCAGGCCACGCTGACCCTGCCGGGTATCGCAGGGATCGTGCTCACGCTCGGCATGGCGGTGGATGCGAACGTGCTGATCTTCGAGCGCATGCGCGACGAGATCCGCTTCGGAAAAAGCCCGCTGGCGGCCATTGAGTCCGGCTTCAACTTGGCGTTCGGCACCATCTTTGATTCGAACATCACCACGCTGTTCGCAGCGGCGTTGCTTTACACGCTGGGCGCGGGTTCGGTGAAAGGCTTCGCGGTGACGCTGACCATCGGTATCCTGTCCACCATGTTCGCCAGCGTCATGTTCTGCCGCATGCTCATTGTGTGGTGGGCGCGCAGCACGAAACCCAAGAAGCTGCCGATCTAGCCATGTTCGTGGATGGAAATGGCGGAGCCTCCGCGACGCATATCCAATCCTACGGCCCGGCGGGGTTCCGCGTGCAGAACACCGACTATCCCCATTCTATTCTGGTGAGCGAGCAGGGCGTGCTGCCGTTGGAAGCCTCCACGCTTGAATCCTTAAGCCTTGATGCGCTGGAGCCGCTGCTTGCGCGCACGCCACGCATTGAAGTGCTCATCGTGGGTACGGGCAGTCGCCTTCAGGCCATTCCCGCCCCGCTGAAAGCCGCGCTGCGCGCACAGGGCATCAATAGCGACGCGATGGATACGGGCGCGGCTTGCCGCACTTACACCATCCTGCAGTCGGAAGGCCGCAGGGCGGGCGCGGTGCTACTGCTGCCCCAATAAAAAAGCCCGGTGGATTCCACCGGGCTTTCTTTTTGATCGCGTGAACGCTTACGCGGCTTTCTGGCCGAGGGCAGCGTCGTAGTTGCTGGCCGCGAATTCCCAGTTCACCAGCTTGTCCAGGAAGGTCTGCAGGAAATCCGGACGGCGGTTCTGGTAGTCGAGGTAGTAGGCATGTTCCCACACATCGCAGGTGAGGATGGCGGTGTTGCCAGTGACGAGCGGCAGCTCCGCATTCGGCGTTTTGGTCACGCTGAGTTTGCCCGATTTGTCGGCCACCAGCCACGCCCAGCCCGAGCCGAACTGGCCGATGCCCGCGTTCTTGAATTCTTCAGCGAACTTCTCGATGCTGCCGAAATCCTTCTCGATGCGCGCGGCAAGCGCGCCGGTGGGTTTGCCACCGCCATTCGGCTTCATGCTGTTCCAGAAGAAGGTGTGGTTCCACACTTGCGCCGCGTTATTGAACAGCGGCTGGTTCTTCTTTTCCCATGCGGCCACGATGATGTCTTCCAGCGCTTTGCCTTCCAGCTCGGTGCCGGCGATGAGTTCGTTCGTTTTTACCACGTAGGCGTTGTGGTGCTTGCCATGGTGGAATTCCAGCGTACGGGCAGAGATGCTGGGCTCCAGCGCGTCTTTGGCGTAGGGAAGTTCGGGCAGGGTAATGGCGGTCATTTTGGTCTCTCCGGCTGTGGGTGATGGGGGGGTAGTCGCACGGGCGAACGCAAGGTTGCCGCTGGCGGCTACAGCCACACCGGCCATGCTGAACCTTAGGAAATCCCGACGTGAAACGCCCATGTGCTACCTCTTTGTGCGGCTAGTAGATACGCGCGTTGTGGCGGAATT
>QFOX01000084.1 GCA_003241645.1 Azospirillum brasilense
CCTTCATTCTTTGCTCCCACACCAGCATGAGTTACCTTAAAGATACTTCGTGATTTCCTTAAACTCGCGCATGGCGGCTTTTGAGCCTTTGCCACCTTCGGCGGCGTGGTCAAGGCAATGGCCAAGGTGGTCGTGGATAAGCGTTTGCTTGGCGTTACCAATAGCCTTTTCAACGGCGTGTAACTGTTGGGCAATGTCGAGGCAGCTACGCTCATCTTCCAGCATACTAATCACGCTTGCGAGGTGGCCATGTGCCCGTTTCAGCCGTTTTATCATGTCAGGGTGTGTTGCATGAATGCCCATAACCGCATCCTACCCGGGGGGATGGGATTAAGCAACGTGAAGTTTTGCTTGAAATAAGCAAAATCATTAGGCACGGTGATGCTCGGTGAAAAAGATTCTTACATCGCTGCTGGTTTTAACCCTGCTTTCCGCAACGCTGCTGGAAACGCCGACCCATTGCCACGGAAATGATTGCGGTATGGAAGAACAGCATGCGATGATCGACCATGATGCGCATGACCATGAAAGCCATGGGAATGAAGCTCCCGACGAAGATAGCGGCAGCGATAACATGGCGAAATCTGGCCTGCATGGCTGGCATTCGCACACGGCGGATGTGTCGCTGAACAAACAATTTACGGCCCCTACGCAAGTATCGGCCATGAAGGTGCAGTTCGTTTATGAGCAGCACTTTGCCTCGCGCGACATAAGCCCCCCAACCGAACCACCCTCTATCGCTTAACAATCTGCCTTTAACGCGGCTTCTTGCGTGAAGCCGTGCGTTTGATTGTTTTATGCGAGTTTTATGAGATGCAACGAATTGGATTAGGGCTGGCTGTAGCATTGTGCTGCCTAGCTGCCGGAGCCACCAGCGCCCACGCGCAAGCAACGGTTACGTTAGAAAGCGCCATTGAGCGGGTGCTACAAGAATCACCTCGGGTAAAAGCAGCCAGTTCGGCACGCGAGGCGGCAGACGCAACGCGCAAGCAAGCGGGGCTTTGGTACAACCCGGAAATTGGGCTGATGACCGAGAACGTCGGCGGTAGCGGTATCTATAAAGGCACCGATGCAGCAGAAACGACGCTTGGCGTAACTCAGCGGATTGAGCTGGGTGGCAAGCGTTCGAGCCGGATTGATGCGGCGAATGAAACATCGGCCATCGGTCGCATCGACGAATTACGCTCCCGCGCTACACTTATTCATGACACTAAGGTGGCCTACGCCAACGCCGTTGCTGCGCAAGAAATGCTGACCCTTGCTGGTGAACAGAAAGCCTTGGCTAAAGAATTGTCCGGTGAGGTAGGCGAACGAGTCAACGCAGCTCGCGAGCCGATCATTCAGGCACGGAAGGCAGAAATCACTACGGCCACTGCCGAGGTTGCGCACATGCGCGCCACCCGCGAAGCTGGTCATGCGCGCCATGTGCTTTCCAGCCTTTGGGGTGGTCATGAAGAAACCTAAGCTATTGACCCATCGGATTTTTACGCACTCACCCCTCCACCAAGCGAAGCAACCGTAGAAGCGGGGCTGGATGAGGGGCTGGATTTGAAGCGGATGCGTACCGCCGAGCGGCTTGGAAAGGCCAACTTTGAACTGGAAAAGGCCAATGCTGTGCCCGACCCTTCGGTCAATGCATCGGTGCGCCGTCTTAGCATTTCCGATGACCAAGCCTTCGTCGTTGGCGTATCGTTCCCGCTTCCGGTGCTTAACCGCAACCAAGGTAACATTGCACGTGCGCGCGCCCAACTGAGCCAAGCGCAGAGTGAAACATCCGCCGCCGAATTAAGCTTGCGCAACGATGTGTTTGAGGCGTTGGAAACCATGGCGAATGCATACGAACACGCTGCTAAGTTCGACCAATCCATCCTCCCCTCGGCAGAGAAAGCCTTTGCCCTTGCGCGCGATGGCTACCGTCGCGGGCGCTTCCCGTACCTCGAAGTGCTGGATGCCCAGCGCACGCTATTCGCGGTGAAGGAACAGCGCATTGCCACCCTTAATGAATATCACAAAGCCAAAGCGGAGCTGGAACGTATGACCACGCCCGCCACCCAACCAGAGGAGAAGAACGATGCGGAATAAAATGGTATGGGCGATGCTGTTAGCCTTTGTTGTGCTAGCAGCGGCATATGTGTTGTTCGTTCCGGGCAGTGATGAAAAGGAAGCGGCCCCCAAAGAACATAATGAGGCAGCCGCTTCTGCCGACTATGAACGCGGGCCGCATCGTGGCCGCATGTTGCGCGATGGCGATTTTGCCGTGGAAGTGACCATCTTCGAGGATGGCGTGCCGCCGGAATACAGGATGTATGCCTACGCGAACGATAAGCCACTACCGCCACAGGAAGTAACGCTAAACCTATCGCAGACACGCCTCGATGGGGATGTAGACCAGTTCAACTTCAATGCTGAGGGTGATTACCTGCGCAGCGATGCCACCGTGATTGAACCACACTCGTTCGATGTGGTGGTCACGGCGCAATACGAAGGCAGACCACATGAGTGGAAGTACGCTTCTTATGAAGGCCGCACGAAGATCGACGCTAACGCCGCGAATGCAGCGGGTATCCGTGTGGAGCAAGCAGGTCCGGCCACGGTGCGTGAAACCATTTCACTCAGCGGACGTATCGAGCTGAATAAGAACGCTACCACCACCGTGCGGGCACGCTATGCAGGCGTTATCCGTGAAGTGAAGGTTGAACAAGGCCAGCAGGTGAAGAAAGGCGATGTGCTGGTGCGCATTGAAAGCAACGATTCGCTGCAAGTCTACGCCATGGTGGCCCCTATCAGCGGCGTAGTGCTGACCCGCAACGCAACCGTGGGCGACATGGCCGACACGCAGGACTTGTTTACTATCTCCGACCTGTCGCAAGTCTGGGCGGAGCTGCATGTCTTCCCGAAATATGCAGGACGTGTGGCCGCTGGCCAGTACGTGAAGGTGAAAGGTACGGGCGGCGCACCGGAAAGCGAAGGAACCATTGCCGCTATGCTACCCGGTGCCGAATCATCCACCCAGACCGTGGTTGCCCGCGTGCCACTGGATAACAGCAATGGCCAATGGCGCAGTGGCATGACCATTACCGGCGATGTGACCGTGGCGCAAAAAGACGTGCCGTTGGCAGTGAAGACCGCGGGGCTGCAACGGTTCCGTGACTTCACTGTCGTATTTGCCCGCGTGGGCGACATGTACGAGGTGCGGATGCTCGAACTCGGCCAGACCGATGGCGAAATCAGCGAAGTGCTGGGCGGCATTAAACCCGGGCAGGAGTACGTGAGCGAGAACAGTTTCCTCATCAAAGCCGACATCGAAAAATCCGGCGCAAGCCACGATCACTAGGAATCCGTCATGTTAGAAAATATCATTCATTTCTCGATTCGCCAGCGTTGGCTGGTGCTCTTCGTGGTGCTTGGGTTCTGTGCACTCGGCATCTATAATTTCGGTCGCCTGCCAATTGATGCAGTGCCCGACATCACCAATGTGCAGGTGCAAATCAACACCGAAGCACCGGGTTTCACCCCGCTGGAATCCGAACAGCGCGTGACCTATCCGGTGGAAACCGCCATCGCTGGGTTGCCGGGGTTGGATTACACCCGCTCCGTATCGCGCTATGGACTGAGCCAAGTGACGGTAGTGTTCAAGGATGGCACCGACATCTACTTTGCTCGCCAGCTTATCAATGAACGGTTGCAGCAAGTGCGCAATCAATTGCCGGAAGGGTTAGAGCCTAGCATGGGGCCGATTTCGACGGGACTTGGCGAAATCTTCATGTTCATTGTTGAAGCCAAACCCGGTGCAAAGAAGGCAGATGGCAGCGCCTACACTCCAACCGACCTACGCGAAATGCAGGATTGGGTGGTGCGCCCACAGCTACGCAACGTCGCGGGCGTAACCGAAGTGAACACTATTGGTGGTTTCTCCAAGCAGTTTCACGTCACCCCCTACCCTGATCAGTTGGTAGGTTATGGCTTATCGCTAGAAGACGTGATGACGGCACTGGCCAAAAACAATGCCAGCATTGGCGCAGGTTATGTCGAGCAACGCGGTGAACAGTACCTCATTCGCGTTCCGGGGCAAGTCGGCACGATTGCTGAAATCGAAAGTATTATCGTTGCCGAGCGCGATGGCGTGCCTATCCATATCCGCGAATTGGCGGATGTTAGTTTGGGCAAAGAACTGCGCACGGGTGCCGCCACGCAGAATGGCGAGGAAGTGGTTCTGGGCACGGTGTTCATGCTCATTGGCCAGAACAGCCGCGATGTGTCGCAAGCCGTGGATACTAAGCTGAAAGAGATTCAGCGTAGCTTGCCGGAGGGCGTATTGGCCACCCCAGTCTACAACCGAACGACGCTGGTTGACCGCACCATTGCCACGGTGGAGAAGAACCTCATGGAAGGCGCGATTTTGGTCGTGGCCATTCTATTCTTGCTGCTTGGTAATATCCGTGCAGCACTCATCACTGCCGCCATTATTCCTGTGGCCATGCTCATGACTATCACCGGCATGGTGGAGAACCGCGTATCGGGCAACCTGATGAGCCTCGGCGCACTCGATTTCGGTCTGATTGTCGATGGTGCGGTGATTATCGTGGAAAACTGTATCCGACGATTTGGCATTGAACAGCATCGCCTGAAACGGTTACTCACACGCGAAGAACGATTCGCGCTGGCTGCCTCGGCCACCGCCGAAGTCATCCGGCCCAGCCTGTTCGGGGTACTGATTATCACCGTGGTGTATCTGCCGATTTTCAGCCTTACTGGCGTGGAAGGAAAGATGTTCCACCCCATGGCCTTCACCGTGGTGGCTGCCTTACTGGCTGCTTTGGCCTTATCGCTGACACTGGTGCCAGCGGCAATTGCCCTGTTCATCACGGGCAAAGTGGAGGAAAAAGAGAGCATCATCCTACACCGTGCTGCCAAATGGTACGAACCGCGTCTGCGTTATGCCTTAGCCCATTCCAAGGCCATGATGTTAGGTGCTATTGCGCTGGTAGTGGTGTGCGGGTTCATCGCTTCGCGCATGGGTTCTGAGTTTATTCCCTCGCTGGATGAAGGTGATGTAGCCCTACACGCACTGCGCATTCCCGGCACTAGTTTAACACAAGCTGTCGGCATGCAAACAACGCTAGAAGCCCGCATCAAGCAGTTTCCGGAGGTAAAAAGCGTGTTTGCCAAGTTGGGCACTGCCGAAGTGGCGACTGACCCAATGCCACCCTCAGTAGCCGATACCTTCATCATGCTGAAAAGCCGCGACGAGTGGCCCGACCCCAGTAAAACGAAGCAGCAATTGGTTCGGGAGATTGAGGAAGCCGTACTGAAAATCCCCGGCAACAACTACGAACTCACCCAACCGATTCAGATGCGCTTCAACGAACTCATCTCCGGTGTGCGTTCCGATGTGGCTGTAAAAGTTTACGGTGACGATATGGAAGTGCTCAGTGCTGCTGGTAAGCAAATCGAAGCAGTGGTGAAATCCATCGAGGGTTCTGCCGATGGCAAGATGGAGCAAACTACCGGCTTGCCAGTGCTGACCATTACACCAAACCGGCAGGCGCTTGACCGTTATGGGCTGAACGTGGCGGACATGCAGAACATTATCAGCATCGCCATGGGGGGCCAAGTTGCGGGGCAAGTGTTTGAAGGTGACCGACGGTTCGATCTCATAGTGCGCCTGCCCGAAAATGTACGCAACAATCTGGATGTGCTGCGTAACCTTCCGGTGCCGCTGCAGCACAAACCGAGCAAAAACGCGCCCGGTTTCGTACCCCTTTCAGAAGTGGCCGATTTCGAGATTGCCCCCGGCCCCAACCAAATCAGCCGCGAGAATGGCAAGCGCCGCGTGGTTGTTACCGCTAACGTGCGCGGGCGTGACCTTGGTTCCTTCGTGAAGGATTTGCAGAAGGCAGTGGGTGAGCAGGTCGAACTACCACCCGGCTACTGGGTCAGCTACGGCGGCACGTTCGAGCAACTTATTTCCGCTGCGAAGCGATTGCAGGTGGTGGTGCCATTGGCGCTCGGCCTTATCTTCGCGTTGCTCTACGCCCTGTTCCGATCCACTCGCGATTCGCTCATCGTGTTCTCCGGCGTACCGTTGGCGCTCACCGGTGGCGTAATTGCCCTATGGATGCGCGGCATTCCGCTCTCCATTTCAGCAGCGGTCGGCTTCATTGCCCTGTCTGGGGTTGCGGTGTTGAATGGGGTAGTGATGGTGTCATTCATCCGTCAGCTATTGCAGGAAGGCAAACCGCTCGATGTGGCCATCACCGAGGGGGCGCTCACCCGCCTTCGCCCCGTGCTAATGACGGCATTGGTAGCATCGCTGGGTTTCGTGCCGATGGCGCTTAACGTCGGAGCTGGTTCAGAAGTGCAGCGCCCCTTGGCCACCGTGGTCATCGGCGGTATCATTTCCTCCACCGCACTCACCTTGCTGGTATTGCCTGCGCTTTACCGCCGTTTTCATAAAGCATAGCGAGGGCGTATGGGTTTGTTCCGTAATGCTTGCAACCGTTTTCTGGCATGGGTAAAGCCCACTACCCATGCAGGGCCAGTGGTGCCATCTACACCAACCGCTCCCTTACCACGCAAAGTACTAAGGGATGAAGATGCGTTTGATTTGCCCGGCCCTACGGTTGGCCGCCATGCGCACCGCGTACTGCATAGCCACGGGCATTCGCATGCACATGGCCATACGCACGGAGCGAAACCATCAAAGAACGTATCGCCAACCACCGAGCCACCAATTAAAGCCCAAGACTAACGAAG
>QFOX01000085.1 GCA_003241645.1 Azospirillum brasilense
CAGGAGAAGGACCGCACCATCGCCAGCACCACCCAGCATAACGAGAAAGTGAGCGCCGAGTTCGCGCTGCTCAAGCGTGACCTGATGAAGCTGGCCGAAGACAACAAATCCGGTGAGCTGGCCGACTACGCGAAAATGATGAGCGAGCAGTTCGCCAGCGAAGCCGAGACCGGCAGCACGCTGAACCAGGAATTCGCCGATGCCAACAAGGCCGCCGAAGTCAGCGAAAAATACAACGCCGTGTTCCAGCGCATCGAATACCTTGAGAACCGCGTGAAAGAGCTGCAATCCACCCACGACATGATGGTCAGCGACATTCGTGCCACCACCGGCGGCAAGATCGCCGAGCTGGAGCGCGTGATCGCCACCACCGGCGTGGACAAAGCCCCGCTGGAGCGTCAGGCGCAGGCCCGCGCCAAGCAGGCCGAGCAGCGCGCCGAGAAATATGGCCGCATCGAGAATGGCCGTGGCGGCCCGTTCCAGCCGGTCAAGACCTCGATGCTGAAGGATAAAGAGCCGGACCTGTACTTCAACCTGAAGCGCATGATGACGCTGAACGACATCGTCTCTGCCCTGCCGGTGGCCGACCCCATGGCCGTGGCCAACTACCGCCGCACCAGCGGCTACGGCACCCGCGTGGACCCGTTCCGCGGCCGTCTGGCATACCATAGCGGCGTGGACCTTGCCGGCCCGGTGGGCACCCGCATCAAGGCCACCAGCGATGGTAAGATCTCCTTCACCGGCTACCGCGGTGCCTATGGCAACATGGTGGAAGTCAGCCATGATTTCGGCTTCGCCACGCGCTATGGCCACCTCAGCAAAATTCTCGTGAAAGACGGCCAGACCGTGAAGAAAGGCGACATCATCGCCGTTCAGGGCTCCACCGGCCGCTCCACCGGCAACCATCTGCATTACGAAGTGCGCTATAACGGTCAGGTGCTGAACCCCTCCAACTTCTTGAAAGCAGGGCAGCATGTTCGGTCGGTCAACTAAGAACCGCGACGCCAAAGCCGGCAGCAGCAAAAAACACGTGTTGATCCCTTCCGTGGTGTCGTCGGACATGCACGTGATCGGCAACATCGTGAGCCCCGAGGGCGTGCTGGACATTGACGGGCAGGTGCATGGCAACGTGCGCGCCCACACCATCTCGCTACGCGAGAATGGCAAAGTGAACGGCGATCTGGTGGCCGAGCAGGTCTATATCTACGGCACGGTGGAAGGGCTGGTGAAAGCCCGCCAGGTAACGCTCTATGCCACCGCCCGTGTGACCGGCAGCATCATGCACGAGACCCTGTCGGTGGAAGATGGCGCCTTCGTGGACGGCAAATTCAAGCGCACCGACCGCATGAGCGACGAAGAGCTGTTCAACAAAAAGGTCAGCGAAGTGGAAAGCCTGTTCGACAACGACAACAGCGAAGCGCCCAGCGAGGCGGAATTGCTGGTGCTCGAGAACCTCCGCCTCATTCGCTAGGCCAGCGCTTATTCCGCCGGCATCGGCTCGCGCAGGTTCTCCTGCCACAATTTCTTGAGCTTTTCCTCGCGCCCCGAGCCGTATTTATAGGCATTGTAGCGGATCTTGCTCTTTTCGTAGTATTTCTGGTGGTAATCTTCCGCGGCGTAGAACGGTTTCGCCGGCAGGATCTGCGTGGCCACCGGGCGCGGGGCGAAGAACGCCTCCACCTTCTTCTTACTGGCTTCGGCGGCGCTGCGCTGCGCCTCGCTGTTGACGAAGATCACGGTCTGGTAGTGCGTGCCGCGGTCATACATCTGGCCGCCCGCATCCAGCGGGTCAATATCGTGCCAATACACATCCAGCAGCGTTTCGTAGCTCACCTTCGCCGGGTCGTAGGTCACTTCAATGACCTCGTAATGCCCGGTCGTGTCGGTGCTCACCTGCTCGTAGGTGGGGTTGGCCACGTCGCCGCCGGAATAGCCCACGCTGGTGCGGATGACGCCCGGCGTGTTGTCGAACACGGGTTGCATGCACCAGAAGCAGCCCCCGGCGAAAATGGCGGTATCGGTGGTCTTCGGGGCATCGGCGGCCATGGCGGTGGTTCCCATCAAAAGGGTGGCAAGCAAAGCGGTCAAGCGCATAGGAATCTCGCGGTGGTGAGGTTCGACCTTAACAGGGTGGGCACAACAAAGCCGCTTACAAATAAGTAATCCGTTCGAATCCTACAGCAGGATCAGCGTCGCCAGCCCAAGGAAGCTGAAGAAGCCGAGGCAATCGGTCACCGTGGTGAGGAAGATGCTGCTGGCAATGGCGGGGTCGATGCCGCGCTTATCGAGCAGGATGGGGATGAGCGCGCCGAACAGCCCCGCCGTGGTCATGGTGATGGTGGCGGCCGCCAGCATGACGCCGGCGAACGGCAGCTCACGGAACCACAGGTACGAGCCCACCGCCATCAGCACGCCAAGCGCGCAGCCGTTCAGGAAGCCGATGAGCATTTCCTTGCGCACGTAGCTCCAGCGGTTGGCGTCGGTCAGGTGTTTGGTGGCAATGGCGCGCACGGCCACGGTCACCGCCTGCGTGCCGGTGTTGCCGCCCATGCTGGCCACCACGGGCATCAGCACCGCCAGCGCCACGATCTTCTCGATCGAGTCTTCGAACCGGCTGATCACAAAGGCGGCGAGTGCTGCCGTCCACAAATTCAGGAAAAGCCAGCCGAAGCGGGCCTTCACCGCATCGAAAATGCGCGAGCCGAAGTCGGGCGTGCTCACGCCCCCGGCGCGCAGGTAATCTTCTTCTTCCTCTTCCTGGATCACGTCCACCACGTCATCCACCGTGATGGTGCCCACCAGCGCCCCGGTATCGTTCACCACGGGGGCTTCCACCAGCGCGTATTTGCGGAACAGGTAGGCCACTTCCTCCTGGTCGGTGTGGGTGTGCACGGCAAAGGTGCTGCCGTTCATGATGGCGCTCAGCTTCACCTCGCGCTTGTGCGACAGGATATTGCCCAGCAAAATGCGCCCGGTGGGGTGGAATTGCCCATCCACCGCGTAGAGCACATAGAAATGCTCGGGCAGCTCGTCGGTCGCGCGCAAATAGTCGATCGTGTCGCCCACGCTCCAGCTCTCCGGCACCGCCACCAGCGTGTTGCGCATCAGGCGGCCCGCGGATTCCAGCGGGTAGGTGAGCGATTCGACGACCTCATCGCGGATGTCGGCGGGCATCTCGTCGAGGATTTCCTGCTGTGCTTCGGGCGCCAGATCCTCAAGAATGTGCACCGCATCGTCGGTTTCCATCTCGGCGAGGACTTCCGCCGATTTCTCGGCGCCCAGCGCCTCGAGTACGTCTTCGGCCGCCTCGGGCGACATCTCGGCGAGCGTTTCCGCGTCAAAGCCTTCGGCGAGGATCTCGGTCAGGAAATGCCGCTCATCCGGCGTGATCTGGTCGAACAGTTCGGCCTGGTCGGGCGCAGGAAGCGGATAGACCAGCGCGCGCGCCGTGGTGCGGTCTTCGCGGGCAATGGCTTCCACCACTTCGGCGACGAATTCAGGGCTAAGGGAGAAGCCGGTATCGGGGTCCAGCGGGGCAAATTCGGAGGCTATCGTCGCTTCGCTCATCACGCCTCCCGAAATTTTAAAGTTAGATGCTGGTTACGCGATACGCTGGTTGAGTGAGGCTTTTGCATGTCCGCCTAGGTTCGCCCGGCGCGGCACGCTGGCCGCTTGCGCTCACGAAGGCTCCCATGATTCCTTCCGGAAAACGAGCCACTGGCTCGTTTTCCTACAGGAATGGTGCGACCGAGAAGACTCGAACTTCCACGCCTCACGGCGCTACCACCTCAAGGTAGTGCGTCTACCAATTCCGCCACGGTCGCATCATTCCTGTAGGAGGTGCGGCAATAGCAAATGCCATTCGGCTGTGCAACTGCTATTCTCCGTCATTCCGGCGAAAGCTGGAATCTATTTTACACCCAAGGAATGGATTCCAGCTTTCGCTGGAATGACGATGCGTTATATAGCCCCCATGCAATGGCAAACCACACCGGGCCTGACCGCCTATCCCGACGCGCTGGCGCGCATGGCGACCCACGTGGCCGAAATGCGCCGCGGCGACGCGCACGAGCTGGTCTGGCTGGTCGAGCACCCGCCGCTTTACACCGCGGGCACCAGCGCCAAGGGCGCCGACCTGCTGAACCCCGCATTCCCCGTGTTCGAGACCGGGCGCGGCGGGCAATACACCTACCACGGCCCCGGGCAGCGCGTGGCCTACACCATGCTGGATCTGCGCCCGCGCGGGCAGGACATCCGCGCCTTTGTGAAGCAGTTGGAGCAGTGGATCATCCTCACGCTCGACGAATTCGGCGTGGAAGGCTTCACCCGCGACGGCCGTATTGGGGTCTGGGTGGATGTTGCGCGTGAACGCGCGAAGCATGCCGGCGTAGCGCCGCAGCTGCGCGAGCCGCGAAGCGCGGGGGGAAGCCCCGAAGGGGCGAAGGGGGAAGCCCCCCTTTTAAACCACGAGGCCAAAATCGCCGCGCTGGGCATTCGGGTGCAGGGCTGGGTGACCAGCCACGGCATCGCCATCAACGTAAAGCCCGATCTCAGCCATTATCTGGGCATCGTGCCCTGCGGCATCCGCGAATTTGGCGTGACGTCGCTTTCCGCGCTCGGGGTGGATGCACCCATGGACGCGGTCGATACCGCGCTTCAGCGGTCATTTATGAAGGTGTTTGGAAAAAGTTAGGGTTTGCGTGCCAAGGCGCGCCTAGCGATTGATAATGGCCGTGATGTTGCAGGAGATCTCCGCACTGCTCAGGTTATAGGTGGCGGGCGTTGCGGTGCCCGTGGTGCAGCCGGGGCTGGCCCCGGTATTGCCGCTTTGGATGATGCCCAGATCGGGGCGTCCATCATCGAGTTTGGTATCGATGTTCCATAATTCTTCCGGTTTGATAATGGGATTGCGCGTGGTGTCGCCGATCGTGCCGCCAAACAAAGCAATGGCTGCCGCTTGGTTCGGCCAGCACATATTGCCGGCACCGGTGATGGTGGAACAAAACGCGTTGCCATACGCCAGGCCGAACGACACTAAGGTATAGCCCCCATTATTCAAGCGCATGCGTGGTTGGTTCGTGCCCAGCACGAACCGTGGCGTGTTCGTTTGCACACCCGTGTAGCTGCCTTCCACCAGGCCTGCATTGCCCAGTTGCTGCCAGGCGCGCATGTTCTCATAGAACACGTTGCTGACATTATCGATGACCCCATTGCCGTTACCGTCGCAGGTTTGGGTGCCCGTGCCTGTGCCGTTCGGGCATGTGCTGGCCGTACCCCAGAATTGGGTGGCGTTCGTCATGTCGCCGGGCCAGCCGAAATATTTGTCCCGGAACGTGTGAAGTGAGGTGCTGTATCTTGATAAGTCGTTGGCAACGCTTCGTAATTCGGCTGCCCGAATCAAGGATTGCCCACCAAGGATTCCGCCCGTCAATAATCCAAGAATCACCAGTACGATCGAAAGTTCAACTAAGGAGAATCCACGCATGCACCCATCATACGCGGGTGCATCCCCCTATGCAAGGCGTGGCGTTAGGCCTCATCGCGTTGCGGCCCGCGGGCGGGCAGCGCCTCGCCGCTGGGCGCGGTGGGCAGCTGGGTGAAGGTGGCAGGCGCGGGAATATCGGCCAGCATGCGCTCCACCTTGCTCACCTTGGCAGCCAACGGGCCCTCGTGGCAGCCTTCGATCATGGCCTCGACCGCCGCGGGCTCGCCCGCGAACAACGCTTCCACCGTGCCATCGGTGGTGTTGCGCACCCAGCCGGTCAGCCCCAGTTTGCGCGCGTTACGCACCGTCCATGCGCGGTAGCCCACGCCCTGTACCCGGCCATGGATGGTGCAGCGAATCACGGTTGCCATCACGAACCTCCTTTATTGGTGTGGGGCTATGTTGCGCATAACCAACGCTAAGCGCGCAATAAGAAACCGCATGCTGCATTGCATGGGCTTCATTTGCGCGGGGGCCGCTTCGCGTGCTAGGGTGTTAAAAAACATCCAAGAAACGAAAGTACCGCCATGACTGCACTTCCCCCCGCTACCCATAATCTCGGCGCTTTGTCGCAGGAACTCGTCGCCAAGGGCCAGAAATACTACGTGCCCAACTACAAGCCGCGCGAAATGATCATCGATCGCGGGCAGGGCGCCACCGTGTGGGACCTCGACGGCAACGATTACATCGATCTGGGCGCGGGCATCGCGGTGAATTCGCTGGGCCATCAGGACCCCGACCTGCTCGCCGCGCTGGATGCGCAAAGCCGCAAGATCTGGCACACCAGCAACGTCTTCTTCACCGAGCCGCCCATTAAGCTCGCGGAATTGCTCATTTCTTCCTGCCATTGCGTGAAGCGCGCCTTCTTCTGCAATTCCGGCGCCGAGGCCAACGAGGCGGCCATCAAGCTGGCGCGCAAATACGCCGCCGGCAAAGGCCGCCCGCCCGAGAAGCGCGAGATCATTACCTTCGTGGGCTCGTTCCATGGCCGCACCATGGCCACCGTGACCGCCACCGCGCAGCCGAAATACCATGAGGGGTTCGAGCCGCTGCCCCCCGGCTTCCGCTATTGCCCGAAATTCAACGACGAGGCCGCCATTGAGGCCATGGTGAACGAAAACACCTGCGCCATCATGGTCGAGCCGGTGCAGGGCGAAGGCGGCGTGATGCCCGCGAAGCCGGGATTCTTGAAGTTTCTCAAGGCCTTGTGTGAAAAATATGATGCACTGCTGATCATCGACGAA
>QFOX01000086.1 GCA_003241645.1 Azospirillum brasilense
GGTCAGCGCGGTTTGCGCGGCGTCCTGCTGGTCGCATGCGCCGAAATACTGAATGCCGGCGAGGTTGATCAGCACGTCCACCGGCTGGGTGCGAAGCTGCTCGGCCACGGCCCGAATGCCGTCGAACGTGCTCAGATCTCCGCGGATGTAGCCCGCATCAAAGGGCAGCACCTCGACACGGTCAATCACAGTGATGCGGGCGCCTTTTGCGGCCAGCGCGGCGCAGAGCTGGCTGCCGATGCCGCCTGCCCCACCGGTGACCACCACATGTTTTCCGTTAAGCGGCATGGGACACCTCTGCATGGCGGGGGATGGAGCGGAACATATCGGCGAACAGCACGAACATGCGCTTGGCCATATGCACGATGGCCTGCTTGTCTTCCTCGCGGTCGATGCGGTTCATCAACCCCTTGAAGAATTCCATGTGGCTGAGATCCAGCGTGCCGTGCGACAGCAGGTACGTGAAGCTGGTGCGCTTCAGGCCCAGCGACTGCATCAGCGTTTCGGCAATGCCGGTCGCAAGGGTGGTGCTGGTGCCTTCCAGCACGAACACCATGCCGAAGAAACCCACCGGGTTGCCGCGCATCACCGTATCATACGCATAGGCGACCATCATCTCGGTGGCCGCATTCGGCATGCTGTAGCGCACGGCCTCCTTGTCGCCGCCGGTGGCCGCAATGTCATTCAAGATCCATTCCTGATGGCCCAGCTCCTCCTCGATGTATTCCGCGATGGCTTCGCGCAGCCATTCCTGCGCGCTGGAAAGCCGCGAGCCGGTCGCCATCAACAACGGCGTGGTGTGCTTCACATGGTGGTAGGCCTGCGCCAGATAGGCCAGGTAGGTTTCCCGCGTGATGTTGCCGGTGGCCGCATCGCGAATGAGCGGCACCGCATAGAGCGCCTCGCGCTCGGCCTGCGTATCACGCACAAGCTGGTCGTAGAAATCCATCGTTTTGATCCTTTAACAAGGTGGAGGAAATAGCATCGCGGCGAAGCCGGCCATTGGCCGTGGCCATGCCGTTCGCTACGGTGAATGGTTGGGTGGCTTGCCACTGCGCGATCTGCGCATAGCTGGGCAGCTGCGCGTTGACGCGCTGCACGGCCGCCTGCATATCGGCCTGCGCCTGCGCGGGCACCAGCAGGGCCGAGAGCGCAGGCTGCGCATCGCCATACACAAAGGCTTGTGCGATCTCGGGTTGGGCGGCGAGCAGGCTTTCCGGCCATTCCGGCGAGATATTCCGGCCATTGGCGGTGATGAGCACGTTCTTCTTCCGCCCCTGGATGGTGAGGAACCCTTCTGCATCAATATGGCCGAGATCACCCGTCGCATAGGCACCATGCCATGCAGCATCGCCCGCATAACCAAGCATCGCCGGGTTCTGCAGCAGGATCTCGCCATCCGCCGCGATGGTATAGCGAATGTGCGGCAGCACCTTGCCGACGGTGCCATGTTTGGCGTGCAGCGGGGTATTCAATGCCACGACGGATGCGGCCTCACTAAGCCCATAGCCCTGATAGACCGGCAATCCGGCCTGCTGCGCCTGCGCGATCAGCCCGTCATCCACCCGCGCGCCACCCACGGCGGCAAAGCGCAAATGCGGGTAATGCAGCGGCGACTGCACCAGTAATTTCAACAGCTCAGGCACAAGGATGCAGCTGGTCGCCCGCGATGCGGCAAGGGCCTGAGGCAACGGCGCATCTTCGACCACATAGGTGCCGCCCGCCAGCAGCGCCGGGTAAAGCCCGCCCACCTGCTCAAGCAGCACGCCCAGCGGCAGCACGCTTAAATGCCGCTGCGCCAGCGCTGCACCCAGCGCCTGCAACAGCGAACGACTTACCTGCTCCATGCCTTGCTGGCTCAGGCACACGCCCTTCGGCGCGCCCGTCGAACCGGAGGTATAGGTGATGAGTGCTGTGCCCACCGGCAGCGGCACGGCCGCATATGGTAGCGGGCTGATGGAAATCCCTGCACTTGCGCCGGGCTGATGCAGCAACGCATTTGCCCCCGCATCCTGCAGCGCATGGGTGCGTTGCGCGGCAGTGAAGAATGGCGGCAATGGCACCTGCACCACGCCCGCGAGCGCGCAGGCGAAATGCGCCACCACCCACGCAGCGCCGTTCGGCGCATCCAGCCCGGCGACGCGCACATCGTCGGCCACCAGCGCGGCAGCCAGCTGCTGCACCTGCTGCCATAACGCTGCGTAGCTTACCCCCGCGCCGCGATCTTCCACGGCGATGCGCTCGGGCTGTTGCGCGGCCATCTGTTGCAGCTGCGTTAGCATAAGGCGGCTTTGCTGTGCAGTTGCGCTTCGTACATGCCGGCCTCGCATACCTGCTCGACCAGCATCACCTTCTGCAATTGCTGGAAGCTGGCATGCACGTCGCCGCCGATGAGACGCGGATCGGTGTCGTAATAGGTTCCCCAGCTCGCACCGTGATCCGCCAAGCGCGACGGGTCGGCACGGCCCATATCCCGCGGGTCAAGCCCCAGCTTCGCGAAGTAGCCACGCAGGATCTTCGTGCCCGTCAGTGCGATATGGCTGATGCCCATGCAGTCGAGATACGCCATCAATGCCGCGAACAAAAACACCGCCGCCCCGTGCCCGGCAGACGCAAGGTTGCCCACCTCCACAATGCTGCCGCGGCTCAGCGGCACGCCGAACGCGTTGCCAACCGCCTGTTCCGCCGGAACGTCAAGGTATTGCTCAAGGAAAAGCTTCTGCTCACCGGCCGCGCGGAACCCAAGGGCCGCAAGGATGCGGCCTTCCGCATCGCGCACGCTGATGAGGGTGGGATAATGCTGGCCGATGACCGCACCATACGTCTTCGCATAGATGCGTTCGATGAACGCCTCCACGTCGCGGCGTTCGGATACGTGGTTCGCCGTGATGCGGATCATGCTGGGTCGCAGCGAAGAAAGATGGCGCAGCGCGTCGCTGTCGAAGCTTAGCTGGCCGGTGATCAATGCATCAATGCTAACGGGAATATGCAACATGGTTGGCTCCTTTGATAGGACCAACCTATGCCCCCAACCTGAACGCAGCCTGAACCGTGCGCTTCAGGATCAATTCAGCAACGCACGAAGATTCTCCGCGCCAGCAAATGCATGATTTATTTGATGAAGGAGGATTCGGTTTAGTGGTTGCGGGGGCCGGATTTGAACCGACGACCTTTAGGTTATGAGCCACTAGGTTTTGCACAAGCTGAAACTTAACATAGCTATCCAAACCTATATCCAGAGCCACTTTCCAAGAAATCTAGGTTTAACGTTGCCATCCAAGTTTTGCGGCAATAGCATCCAGTTTGCGGCAATGGTGCGGCAATGGAGACCCCGATGAGACAGTTCACCTTCACCAAGCAAACTATCCAGCGGCTGCCACTTCCGGTGACCGGCATGGCCACCTACCGCGACACCAAGGAAAAGGGTTTGAGCCTTTGGATTACCGCGTCGGGCGCGGTGGCGTTCTTCGTGCGCAAGCGCATTGGCGGACGCGACGAGCGCGTGAAGCTGGGTACCTTCCCCGAAATGACCGTCGAGCAGGCCCGCATCGCGGCACTGAAAACCAAAGCGGCCATCGCCGGTGGTGCAAACCCGAACCTAGATAAGACGCGCCTGCGCCAGGAAATCACGTTCGGCGAATTGTTCGGCGAATACATGGAGCGGTACAGCAAGCCCCACAAGAAATCATGGGAGTTCGACGAGCGCGAAGTGAACAAGTTCCTATCGCATTGGTTTTCACGGAAGATTTCGACCATCACCAAGCAGGAAGTCGCCAAGCTGCATGACCGGCTGGGCAAAGAGAACGGGCTGTATCAGGCGAACCGGGTGTTGGAGCGAATCCGCGCTATCTTCAACAAAGCCATCGAGTGGGGTTGGGAAGGTACGAACCCGTCGCTCGGCATCAAGAAGTTCCGCGAGAAAGCGCGCGACCGTTTCCTGCAATCCGACGAACTGCAACGGTTCCACGCTGCACTGGCGCAAGAACAGAATGAAACTGCCCGCGACTACATCCTTATGTCGATGCTCACCGGCGCGCGTAAATCGAATGTGCTGGCCATGCGGTGGGATGAAATCAACTGGCAACGGGCCGAGTGGCGCATCGCCGAGACCAAGAACGGCGAGCCGGTCATCGTGCCCTTGCTGCCTGCGGCCATCGACATCCTGCAACGCCGCCGCAACGGAACGAATAAGCCGTGGGTGTTTCCTAGCGCCCGCACCAGCGGTCACTTCGCCGACCCGAAGAAGGCGTGGCAACGTCTGGTTAAGGCGGCAAAGATTGATGACCTGCGCATCCACGACATCCGCCGCACGCTGGGTAGCTATCAGGCTATCACCGGAGCGTCGCTAACGGTCATCGGCAAATCGCTGGGCCACAAGTCGCAGCAAGCCACCGCCATCTACTCCCGTCTCGACCTCGACCCGGTGCGCCAATCGCTGATGCGGGCGACTGAGGTGATGTTTGCGGGTGAACCGGCATCAAAGAAGGCTGTGGGCAACTAACCCCACGCCGTTGCGCCGCTTCATCGACGACTTAAACTGCCGTAAATAACAATAAAGATTCGGCAGCATGGCATCGATACCACCACCACCTCCGCCTTGGGAAACCGAGACACCTGCGCCGCCTTGGGAAACCGAGGCGAAATTCTTCATTGGCGACCGCGAACCGCTGTTCTGGCTTGTGTCGGTATTGTTCACGGACAAGTTCTGGCAACGCGATGTTTTAACGCGCGCTCGCTTCCCTCTCAGCGGTGTGAGTAGCCTCGACGAAATCCTGCCCGCTGAGTTCAAAGACTGGTCGGCCATGAACCAAGCGGTGGAAGCCTGGGTGGAAAGCGACCCTGCCGCCAGCGCATGCTATGCGCACGCCAAGCAAGCCATCGCTGCCGGTGAACTCTCCTGGTATTCGCCAGAAGCGGACGAATGGGGCGACAAGCCCTATCACCAGCCGGAGCGCGATGTGGATTCCTACCCGTTCATGCTGTGGGCCGAAAAGCACCAATATCCTGTCAGCCAGGAAGTGGTAAATGCTGCGCGCGGGGCGGCTCGCACCATGATATACCGCCAGCAAGAAGCTGAGAAACGCGAGCGCGCATATCCAGCAATCACGCAGGAAGATTTCGCCCGGCTGCAAAAACATCCGCTCTGGCGCGTGGGTGAAGCCATTATGTACGTCATGGGTCGTCGCGCGCGCAATGAAGGGAAAGAGGCGGAGTTCGGGAAAGGCGACAAGCTGTTCCAGCGCCTACAACAGTTCGCTTACGATGCGCACACTGCCGGTCAGTTGGATGTGACGGGGTTCATCCCGATTCGCACCGCAGAAGAAGAAAACACGCCACTGGAAATATTATTCCTCGAAGCCAAGGTGCGGCCTGGTGAATTTGTTGGATGGGCCGAGGGGCTACCGTTGACGTTGCCGATGTTGCATCAGGCCGCGTCAGAGACATCGCCACCGACCACCAAGCCGGAACCATACACGCCGGAAATGCGCTTGCTATTCGCCGCCATGGAACACTTCGCCCATGCCTATCCAGACCCGCAGAACTGGCCCGGCAAGAAGAACCTTACCCCATGGCTGGTCGAGAATGCGCCGCGTTTCGGCATCGAGAAGCTGAGCAAAAACATGTACGATGCCATGGATACCTTGATGCGCCCAGTTGAGGCGCGGGTCGGTGGTATCAAACGCAAAAAGGGTTGAACCCTTGAACCCATCGAGGTGAACCCTTGAAGGCATTAACGCACTGATTAACCCACGTTATCGCTTCATCAGGACTTTTAACAAACCCTGATGGAGACGACGATGACCGACCCCCAACATACCCTGCTTACCCGCACCGAAGCGGCTGCCTTCCTTGGCGTATCGAAAGGCACCTTGGAAGTGTGGGCCTGCACCAAACGCTATCCCCTTCCCTATGTGAAGGTCGGTCGTTTGGTGAAGTATCGCCTGACCGACCTGCAAGCCTTCATCGTGGCCCGCACGGTAGGTCATGCCGCAGAATAAACAGCCAGCAAAGCGCCGCACCTACAACACCCGGCTCATCCGCCAGCACCATAGCTACACGGCGCAGGAGGTTGCCGACCGTTTCGGCCTTCACAAGAACGCGGTGCTGAACTGGGTGAAGCAAGGGCTAACCACCATCGACGGGAAGCGACCGCTGCTTATCCATGGCTCCGACCTTATCGCCTTCTTGAACGGTCGGCAGACGGAGCGAAAGAAGCCCTGCAAGCCGGACGAGTTTTACTGCTGCAAGTGCCGCCATCCTCGCCCGGTGTGGGAGCGGGTGCTGGATTTAACGCAGCTTAAACCTGGGCAATGGCTGGCACGCGGATTGTGCGCTGTGTGCAGCACGCGCATGCAGCGGATTTATCGCGGCCATAATAGAGAGCAAAAGATATAGACCCAACAATTGCTAACCCAAGAAGAACAAATCCGGCAATTTTTGTATTTCTTTCAATACGTTGACGACGATTCTCACGCTCCTTATACCACTAAAACAATTCAACAAAATGGACATTAGTACTTCATCAGTCCCAGAGTTATCATTCTCACTCGTATTATGTACTGTAGCAGTAGTGGGTTGTCAGAACTCATGAAAATTATCATCCCAATTCTACAATATATTTGACTAAAAGGACAAATAGGACACTATCAGTACGTCTTCTGCTTTTGATGTGCTGGCGACATTGCGGCGCG
>QFOX01000087.1 GCA_003241645.1 Azospirillum brasilense
CATCCGAATACGGGAGCGCAGCATGGCCATCATCACTGGCAGAAATTCGAACGACACCCTCACCGGCACCGCTGGCGAAGACACGATCTTCGGGCTGCTCGGCAACGATGTGATCTACGGCCTCGGTGCCAGCGACCTTGTGTTCGCCGGTGGCGGCAACGACACGCTGCATGGTGGCACCGGCAACGACGTGTTGAGCGGTGAAGAGGGCAACGACCTCATCAACGGTGACGAGAACGAGGATTCGCTGGTAGGCGGGCTGGGTGACGACACCATCTATGGCGGGCTCGGGCTCGACACCATCAACGGCAATGCCGGCAATGACGTGGTGCATGGCGAGGCCGGGCATGACTTCATTCTGGGCGAAGAAGGTGCCGATATCATCGACGGTGAGGAGGGCGACGACATCATCAACGGTGGCGCCGATGCCGACACCGTGCGCGGTGGCGCAGGCAACGATACCATCTACGGCGACGATATTAACGGCGTGCAGGGCAATGACAGCCTCGATGGCGGGGATGGCGACGACGTCATCAACGCGGGCGGTGGCAACGATACGGTGATCGGTGGCTTAGGCATCGATGTGATCTATGCGGGCGCGGGCGATGACAGCATCGACGGTGGCGACGGCAACGATACCCTCGCCGGGGAAGACGGCAACGACAGCATCATTGGTGGCGCAGGGCGCAACCTGATCGCGGGCGGCGCGGGCGCCGACACGGTGATCGGCGGCGCGGATAGCGATACCGTCTATGGCGGTGAGGGCAACGACAGCGTGACCGGTGGCAATGGCGATGACCTGCTGGCCACCGAAGGCGATGACGACATTGCCCGCGGCGGCAACGGCAATGACAGCCTGTATGGCTATTTCGGCAACGATTCGCTGTATGGCGATAGCGGTAACGACACGCTGCTGGGGGAAGACGGCGCTGATCTACTGGATGGTGGCGACGGCCATGATGTGATCTATGCCGGTGCCGGTAACGACATCATCGTCGATGCGTCGGGCGATAACCTGCTGAGCGGTGAAACCGGTAACGACAGCATCACCGGTGGCACGGGGCTGGACAGCATCTATGGCGGCAGTGGCGACGATGTGCTGCGCGCCGAAGCATCAGGTGTAACGATCGCGGCCGCGACCACTGGCTTTAACAACTATCTTTTTGGTGAAGACGGGAACGATAATATCACCGGCGGTAACGGCCGTGATTTCATCACCGGCGATGCCGGTAACGATATGCTGCTGGGCGGAGCAGGAAACGACGTCATCAGCGATCTTTACGGCACGAATACGGTCAGTGGCGGCGCCGGTAATGATGAAATTTACACGGCGGGCGTGAACGACGTTATCAACGGCGATAAGGGCAATGACACCATTAATGCTGCGGGCGCGGGTGCCTATGTGCATGGCGGTGACGGCGAAGACTGGATCGCGGCTGCCGCGGGGAGTGACCGCCTCTTCGGCGGGCTTGGCACCGATACGATCTACGCCGGTGCGGGTGACGATACGGTCATGGGCGGCACCAGCATGATTCCGGGCGACGGCAGGGATACCGATAACAACCTGCTGTTCGGGGAAGCAGGCAACGATGTGATGCTGGGCGACCGTGGCAATGACACGCTCTATGGCGGCGCGGATAATGACGCCCTGTTCGGAGAATTGGGATCGGATATCCTGAGTGGTGAAAGCGGAAACGATAAAATCGATACCGGCGGCGGCAACGCCGATATTGCCTATGGTGGCGATGGTAACGACACGATCATCGGCAATTACGCGGATGCGACTGATATGCTCATCTTTGGTGATAAGGGCCATGACGTGATCGAGGCGGGTGGCGTCAATTCAAAAATTTACGGCGGTGAAGGCAATGACCTTCTGCGCGCGCATCTGGAAACGGCCAGCAGCATGTTCCTCTCTGGCGATGCGGGCAATGATTCGCTCGATGGTGGTAATGGCGCAGACACGCTCTTCGGCGGCACGGGCGATGACCAGCTGAACGGCTATCAGGGCAACGATATTCTGCGCGGTGGCGAGGGTAATGATGTCATCGCCGAGTCGGCCAGTGTCGTTGATGTTGCAACATCAGAAACGAACATGCTGTACGGTGATGCCGGATCGGATCTATTCAATTTCCGCTACAATGCGTTCAGCCCGAATAATCCATTAACCCATACAAACGTGGTGATGGACTTTAACCTTGCCGCAGACAAATTATCCATCGATGTGCACCATATGAATGGCGATGCATTCGCGGAAACATTAGATAAATCGGCTGTTACCGGCGTAGAGCAAATCAGTTACGGCGATTTTGGCAATGCCTTGCTATTGCATGTGGATGCAAAAGCTTCT
Organism: Azospirillum brasilense; assembly: GCA_003241645.1. Taxonomy (GTDB): domain Bacteria; phylum Pseudomonadota; class Alphaproteobacteria; order Rickettsiales; family UBA3002; genus QFOX01. Next base: position 2,351 of record QFOX01000087.1, read on the forward strand.
GGCGCCACGTTCGACATCATTCTGGTCGGCCTTGGCATCGAGCATTACAGCCAAATCCAATTTGCATAGCGATGCTATATCACCGCCTGATTCTGGCTTGATACCATCGGTGTGCCTGCATGCAGCGAATTGATGGGCAGGGGATTATCTCTTGCTCATCCACCGCACATCGCAGTGGGCAAACCAAAGGAGAGTATCATGACTAACTACAATCCTTCGTCGCAAGACCGTACCAAGCAACCGTCGCAGAACAAGCCGTCGGCGGATAAGTCGCAGCAGTCGCGCCAAGGCCAGCCGGGTGCAAACCCGCAAAGCCAGCGCGACAGCGAACGCCGCTAGTTCGCGGGTCTGGTACCTGTAAGAAGGGCGCGCCCACTGGGCGTGCCCTTTTCTTTTGCGGCGATAAAATTTTACACAGCACAAAAAGTAAGGGTGTGCCGGATCGCTCCGACACACCCCTCAATCACCCCGGAGGGGGTAACTGTTACACTACGCCAGCGGCGGCGTAGCGCGGCGCCCGGTGATGGCGCTGTAAAGCAGGCTGGCCACGAACAGTACTACGAACAGTACGGCCAGGAATTTAGCGATGCTTACGAAAGTGCCGGCCAGGCCACCGAAGCCGAATACGGCCGCGATGATGGCGAGCAGGAAGAAGGTAATGGCCCAGTTAATCATGATGATCTCCTATTGGTGTGTGTGGGGTGAACGGTTAGCGCCAAACGGGCTTGCCGAAGTTAACGTCGTTTTTGTCGGTCAGCGCACCGCCGGCAGCACCGATCGCGCCACCAACAACCGCACCGGTACCAATGCTACCACCGGTCAGCGCGCCTGCGGCGGCACCGGTCGCGGCACCAAGGCCTGCACCCGACAGGGCGCGGTCGCCCTGGGTTTCGCCGCATGCGGCCAGAAGAACAATCGTGCAGCCCAGTGCTGCCATCGTACGAACAGTTTTCATGATAAAATCTCCTAGAGTGAATGAGCTGCAGGGTCGTCTGCATTGACCCCACCCTATCGCCAGCCTGTTCAGGGTGCGATGCGCAGGCACGCGCCCATACATAAAGAACGGATAAAGGGTCGCGCGGCGCGCAAAAAAAACTGCGCCCGAAGGCGCAGCAAGGCAGGGATGGGGCAAGAAGGATGGATTAGAGGTTCTGCGCCGAGATCGGGCCGCCGATGAGGTAGATGGTACCTTCCGGGTTCTTGATCACGCCGTTCACGCGCTGGCCGTCCACGTAGTAGCTGTTGCCGGTGCGCGAGAGTTCAATTTCGTCGCCGTTGATGGCGGTCGCCGTGTCGGCATTGCCGTGCATGGTGGTCAGGCCCACGCGGCCTTCCACAATGTAGTGTTCAATCGCATGCTCGGGGCTGGCGGGGTCAAAGGCGCTGTCCACCAGCACGAACGCGGTGTAGCCCTTGGCAATATCCAGCTGGCTGTTGATGGTCGAGTTAGCCAGCCACTGCTTGAATTCGGTGGCTTCCTTGCCTTCGATGCGCGAGGCGATGAATGCGCCCAGCGGCTGCGGCGCGGCTGCTTCCACCGACACGCCGGGGTAGCTGTAGAGCACGGTCTGTGCTTGGGTCTGCATGGCGCCGAGGATGGTGGCGGTGGCAACGGTTACGGAAAGCATAAACTTGTTCATGAGGGATCTCCTTTTGATGAGTGACGTGAGAGGAGATTACGCGTAACCCGCTTCAACATGCAGTGGGGCAGGGGCCGCGGAACAGTTAAGGGAAAATAAATGCGGTGGGGGGTAGCTTTAGAAAATATTTTATGCACAATAGATCAGTGCTTGTTTGGTAAGCCTGCTCGTCCGTGCAAAGATTTCATCAGCCAAACGATAATAACGTAAACCCTACCAAGTTTATTATCTGACAAGAGATTACGGACGCGACTTTTAGATAATAATCTTGGCAAACATGGGATTATGTTATGAACCATATCGACTATTTCAAACGCCAAGCCAAAAACCTGTTCAAGGATTACAAAACCCAATTCGTGGATGAATCGGGCAGCGTGTCTATTTACGGCTACAAACCTAAGTATTTCGACATCAACGGCATCTTTATGGACTATGGTTGGAATGAGGAAAATTTAACCCTCATGAAGATACAGCATATCTTCGCGGTGCTTGTCGGCTTTGAAAGTTGGGCGGAATTGATAAATTCCTCTGAAGCGGAACTGGAGCTTGCGAAGCTCCTATTCGACAACCAGCATAAGATTTCCCTTGATGGCTGGCAAATGTATATCGCTGGAGAAGAACGGGATAATAACACTACATTCGATACCAAAAGCAGAATTGAAATCTTCAAAGCTGCTTTCGCTAACGTGGAAGGGCATCACAATACCTTCGGTGATTACCGCCTACACAAGAAACCAGATAGTGGGCGAGAGATAAAAAGGCCGCAGCCTGCTATTAAAGCCAACCCGGATGGAATATCGAGCAGGAGCGTTACCTATCTTAAAGGTATTACTACGTTACATTATACGAAGCGCGATATCGAAAAATTCGACGTTGGTGACGAAGCATGGATATCATGGGATGGCAAAAAAGCGTTGCCCGTTATTATTACTGAGGTCGATGATCGTCACTATAGTGTCAAAATTGAGCGCCCGCTAAAGCAGGCAGGAAATGTACATTCTCTGTTTCTTGACGAAGTCAGGAGTACTCCAGAGGCGGCCTGCCAAAATTGCGTAACGCTTTAACTGTCTAAAAAAGTAGCGCGCCAGCATTGGTAGGGTTTGCCGATGCTGGCGACTTTTCTAATCGAACTTTCTGGGCATGGCCGTGGCAGGCAATTCTGAGTCAACATCTAGAAAATGCAGTCCTCTTTGGTAACACCGCAATATGGCTTCAATCGAATTGCCCACATCTGGCGCTGGCAGCGAGGTTGGACGGGATTCCAAGATATCGGATAAGAAATGATGCTGCATAGCGGAGTGACGCGGGTTTGCTAAGCCGCGCCCTGCGGGCTGCTCGGCGGGGCCTCACAGTCCAAACGGCCTGCTGGCCGTTTGCGCGAACCGCTGGCTGCGCCACGCGCTTCGACCAGCGACCTTCCCCAAACACAAAAGCCATCCGGAAGGGATGGCTTTTGTGTTTGGTGGACATTGGTCACACAGTTTCCAACCCACTGATTTCGACCCTACAAGACTGGAATTCGATACTCAATGCAAAATGCAACGCCATGCAACGCGCGGAAACGGCAATGGCGGTTCGGCTCTAACCATATGATTTCCCTCGGTCGCTCCCCCGACAACATCCATTCCTGGGCGAGCGGTCGGGGGAAATGCAACGCATGCAACGCGACGAAATAAATGCAACGCCGTGCAACGCGATGCAATGTGGGGGAGGATTTTGAACCCACATTGAGCACCCATGCAACGCAGCCGTGCTGATGCGACGATGATTGCGTTGCACCGCGTTCGTCTGCGCTGCATCCGATGGCCGTACATAGTGCCGGCTGCATCCTGATCTGAAAATGCCTGCCCACCGTCCCATGAAAATGGGCGGCCCTTTGTCGTGCCTGCAATCCAGCCACTGCAACCGACGACCAGGCGCACGCCATGCCGCGCGCGCCGCCACGATTTTTTTAACCAACCAAAGGGGTACATCATGAGCAAGAAGCGTAATAAGAAGAACAGAAGCACGACCGGAGCAAAACCCGCGCGTGCCATGGCAGGCGGGCAGCATCTGGATCGTGGCACGCCGGAGCTGGCCATGCGGTGTGAGCTGGAGATCGTGACGGTCGATAAGGTGAAAGTGGCGCGCGTGAAAGACAAACGCCCCATAGATAAATACCATCGGCTCTACATCATCGATGCTGACAATGGCGTGGGTGAGCAGTACCGCCGTGGCATCGACCTGATCCAGTTCGCCGCTGCCGACCGCATCGCCAACAATTACGAACGCACGATCCCCCGGCTGGGGCGGGAGCTAACGCCAATGGTGTTCGATAAGGGAATCAACCCCTCCGCCTATCCCGCAGAGATACAGATCGAAGCCCTCCACCTGCATAACCGTGCGCTGCGCCCGCTGAGTCCGCAGTCGCAACTCATCATCCGGCACATCTGTTGTTACGGTGAGTGCCTCGCCACTTATGAACAGGCGCGCAACTGGCGCAAAGGCTACGGAATGATTCGGTTGCGCGAGGCGCTGGACGACCTCGTTGAATCTTTTAAGAGTTTGCGCGAACCTAAACGTTGACAGTTGGTGCACCTAAATGGTATGCACTTAGTCATCATCCAAAAATTGTCAGCACAGCTCGCCAACGGCGGGCTTTTTTA
>QFOX01000088.1 GCA_003241645.1 Azospirillum brasilense
CCGTGGATCTTCGGCGGCATTTTCATTTCCGGCGTGGCGCGGGCCTTCATCATGCCCGCATCGTTCTCGCTGCTGCCACAGATCGTCACCCGGGCGGATATTCCGGCCGCCTCGGCATGGCTTTCCAGCGGCTTCCAGTTCGCGGCCATCGTCGGCCCCGCCCTCGCCGGCATCATCTATGGCAGCTATGGCAACACCATCGGCTGGGCCATGCCCACCCTGCTGATGAGCATTGCGCTGGCCATGGTCGCCAGCATGAGCGCCCCCACCCGCGCCTTCCGCAGCCATGCCACCCATGAACCCGCCATGCAAAGCATCACCGCCGGGTGGCGCTTCATCTGGCAGAATCAGGTGCTGCTTTCCGTGATGGCGCTGGACATGTTCGCCGTGCTGTTCGGTGGGGTGGTTGCCATTCTTCCGGCCTATGTGGATCAGGTGCTGCAGACCGGCTCCGAAGGGCTGGGCGCGCTGCGCGCCGCGCCGGCGATCGGTGCCATCGCCATGGCGCTATACCTTGCGCTTAAGCCCATGCAGAAAATCCGTGCCGTGCATTTGCTGTGGGTCATCACCGGCTTCGGCCTGTGCATGCTGGGCTTCGGCCTGACCACGCATTTCTGGGTCGCCATGGCCATGCTGGCGGCCAGCGGTGCGTTCGACAGCGTGAGCATGGTCATTCGCTCCACGCTGATGCAACTGCTGATTCCCGAGGACATGCGCGGGCGGGTATCCTCGGTGAATTCCATGTTCATTATCTCCAGCAACGAAATCGGGGCCTTCCGCGCTGGCACGGGCGCGGCATGGCTGGGGCTGGTGCCGTCGATCCTCATGGGCGGCGTGGGCACCTTGCTGGTGGTGGGCATTACCGCGTGGCGTGCCCCGCGCCTGCGCAAACTGGTGGTGGATGTGGCCAAATAAAAAGGGCACCCCGAAGGGCGCCCTTTCTTGCTGAATCGCACGAAGCACTAGTCGTGCTTTTCGGCTTTCCACTTGGCGTGGGCGGCCTTTTTCTCTTCAAAGGTCACTTTGCCATCTTTGTTGGCATCAACCTTATCCCACATTTCTTTGCTTTTGGCGGTCGCTTTCGCGTTCCACTCATTGGCATCCAGTGCACCATCCTTGTTGGTGTCAGCCTGGTCGAAATGCGCTTTCATTTCTTCTTCGCTGTGCGAACCGGCGAAAGCAGGGGTAGCAAAGGCCAGAGCGGCCGCAGCGCTTGCGAGCATCAGTTTGGTTTTCATGGTTACTCTCCTTTTTGAGTGTGAGTTGCACATTCATGTGTGTGCCAGCAGAACGTAGGCATGGGCGCATCAAGAACCCATGCGGAAGCACCCCTTATGGTGCAGTGCACACCATAAGGGTGGTCATCTTGGCCATGCCTGCTATGGTGCGCGCCTCAAAAACGGAAAAGGGACGCCATGAACGCCACCACCACCGCCACCGCACGTGCCAAGAAAAAGAAAAAACCATTCTACCGTAACCTGTACGTGCAGGTGCTTGGCGCCATTGCCCTTGGTGTGCTGATGGGCGCGTTCCTGCCCGAATACGCCGTAAAAATGAAGATCCTTGGTGACGCGTTCATCAAGCTCATCAAAATGCTCATCGGGCCGATCATCTTCTGCACCGTGGTCAGCGGCATTGCCAGCATGGGCAGCATGAAGGAAGCCGGCAGCATTGGCCTGAAGTCGGTCCTGTTCTTCTTTGTGTTCAGCGTGGCCTCGCTACTCATCGGGCTGGTGGTGGCCAACGTGGCCAAGCCCGGCGTCGGCATGAATGTGGACGCCAGCAAGCTCGATATGAAAGCGGTCGAGGTCTATACCGGCGGCACCACGCAAATGGCCTCGCCGCAGGATTTCCTGCTGCATATCATTCCCAAGACCCCGGTGGATGCGTTCGCCTCCGGCGAGATCCTGCAGGTGCTGTTCTTTGCGCTGCTGTTCGCCGGGGCCGCCACCGCGCTGGGCCAGAAGGGCAAACCCGTCATCAAGCTGGTGGATGACCTTTCGCACTTCTTCTTCACCATCATCGGCTTCATCATGAAGCTGGCGCCGCTGGGTGCATTCGGTGCCATGGCCTACACCGTGGGCGAATACGGCGCGGCATCGCTGCTGCCGCTGATGCGCCTGCTGGTGTGCTTCTACATCACCTGCATCCTGTTCGTGTTCGTGGTGCAGTGGCTCATCATGCGTTGGATCGGGCTGAGCCTGATGCAGTATCTCAGCTACATCAAGGACGAGATCGTCATCGTGCTGGGCACCTGTTCGTCGGAAACGGTATTCCCCCGCATGATCGACAAAATGACCGCCGTGGGCTGCGACCGCTCGGTGGTGGGCATGGTGCTGCCCACCGGCTACTCGTTCAACCTCGTGGGCTCGTCCATCGCCATGAGCTTGTCGGCCATCTTCCTGGCGCAGGCCACCAACACCCCGCTCACCCTCGGGCAGGAGATCATGATCCTCGGCATCATGCTGCTGACCAGTAAAGGCGCCGCAGGCGTGGTGGGCAGTGCGTTCGTGGTGCTCACCGCCACCCTCGCCTCGCTGAACATCATTCCGGTGGCATCGGTGGCGCTCATCCTCGGCATCGATCGCTTCATGAGCGAAGGCCGTGCGGTGACGAACCTCATCAGCAACGGCATTGCCACCATCTTCATGGCGAAGTGGGAAGGGAAACTGGATCTGGCGCAGGCACGCGACGTGCTAAGCGGCAAGACCGTGCCGGTGCTGGAAAGCACCAAGTAACCGGCTAGCGGCCGTTACCACCGCTGCCACCACCCCGCACCGGCTGCTTCTGAACGTTGTGCGCCTGCAGGGCGTTGGTGAATTCACGGCCACTGATATTGCCATCGCCGTTGCGGTCGATCTCGGCCACGGTGATGCCATGCTTCTGCATGGTGGCGCGCATTTCGGCCACGGTCACGTTCGCATCGCCATTGCCAATGAAGCGGCCCCAGTTGGTGCGCGCCATCTGGCCTTCGAGGTCTTTTAATTCCGCATTCAAATGCTGCGCCCCGGCGCGGCCACTGAAGCTGCTGTGGGCACGCGGCGCTTCCGCTGCAGCGGCTTGGCGTTCACGCGCGGCACGCGCCTGTTCGGCACGCCAGTCGCCCTGCGCGGGGCGTACCGCCCCTTGCGGACCGCCGCGATCACGCTGCACGCCGTGGGCCTGCAGCGCATCGGTCATTTCCTTGCCGGTGATGTTGCCATCGCGGTTGCGGTCGATCTCGGCCACGGTAATGCCATGCTGCTGCATTTCCTGGCGCAGTTCCTGCGCGGTCACGTTGCGGTCGCCATTGCCGATATGCTGGCCCCAGTTGGTGCGCGCGAACTGGCCCGCGATCTCGTTCAGTTCCTTGTTCAGGTGCTGCTGGCCGGCGCGGCCGGCAAAGGCGCTATGCACCGCGGCACGCGGAGGATTGCCACCCACGCCCGCCAGTTCTGCCCCCATGATGATCAGCTCGCCCGTGGCCGAGTGGCGGGCCGCATTCTCTTTACCGAACGCAGCAGCGGTGCCGTAATGCACGCCTTCCTGAAGCACTTCACCCGCACCGAAGCCAACGATGCCGCCGACCGTACCCGCCACACCGGACAGGAACGTGCCGCCGACTTTTTTCCAGTTCGATTCGCCGTTGAACGCTTTGTAGGCTTCGTAACCGGTCTCGCCGATACCGAACGCCGCGCCCACGAACGCACCGACCACGGGGATCTTGCCGCCGGCGGCCTTGAGACCCGTCGCCGCGGCACGAAGGCCAACACGCTCGGCCGTTGCGGCGGCCACTTCGGTGCCCACGCGCATGCCGGTCTGCGAGAATCCCGCTTCGAACGCGGTGCTCACGACCGCGCCTTGCGTATGCTGGCGCGCCGCATCCATATCACCTTCGCGGTAGGCTTTCACCGCCGCGGCACCCTGCACCGCAATGGTCGCCACGCCGACGCGTGAACCCACGCGGTCTAGCCGTTCACGAATGCCCGGACGGTGCGGCGCAGCGGGGCGCGCCTCGGGCTCGGGAGCATCGGCATGCGGGGCGGCATGCTCGGGCGCGGCACGCCCATTATCGTTGCTGGCGGCGGCGGGCGCCGCTGCCGGTGCGCGGGTTTCCACGCGGTGCGGCTCAGGCTGCGCGGGGGCACGGGCGGGCTCGGGGTCCAGCTGCAGGGCAGCGGTGCCCACGGTCATGGGGCGCGTCGTCGCGGTGTCGTTCGCAGCCGACATGGTGGGGCCGGTGCGGCCACGCTCCGACGCTGCCGTATCGATCACGCGTGCAGCGCCATCGGTAGAGATTTCTGTGCTCGGCGTGCGCGGTGCGGGCGCATCCACTCCCGTCACGGGGGCAATCGGTGCGGGGCGGCGGCTTGCCACCTGCTCGCGTGCGGTCTCCAGAATGGCCTGGCCATGGCGCGCCTGTTCGGAGATGTCGCCGACGCCACGATGCTCGGCCTCGGCAGCAACCACAACGGCGCGCATATCGCGAATGCTGCCTTCGATCTGGGCGCGGGCCGTGGCATTGCGCTCGGCCAGTTCCTGCGGCGACATCAAATCGCCATGGTTGCGGAAGATGGCGTTCTTGCCCTCGTCCAAACCACCCACAAGCCCTTGGAAGAAATCGGCCTGGCGGCCCGCTTTCATGGCCACGTTCTCGGGATCGTTGAAGCGGGTGCCGCCCTCTTCCAGCAGCTTCACCGTATTGGCGCGGAATTCCTCGGCGCTGTAGGCAAAGTTTGCCACGTCACGGTTGGCGAAATGCGCCGCGCTCATGCCCAGCGCGCGGCGCTGGTTCGCATCCAGTGCGCCCAGCGCGTCGGCGCGTTGCAGCGTGCGTTCCACCGAATCCGGGTGGTCGAACGGAATGGTCTGCTCGATCATCACCGACAGGGCGACCTTATCCGCATCGGGCAGGCTGGCGTTGGTGCGCAGGCTGTGCAGCGTGCTGATGAATTCGTTCTGGCCATGGAAGGGGTTGAGCGTCTGGCCCGGCTCATAACCGAACACCTGCATGGCGATGCGTGCATCCGGCCCGGACGCTTCCGGGCGAATGCGGTACGCACCTTCCGGCGTGCGCTCGATCAGGTCAGCCACGGTGGCTTGCACGGCGGGCGGCAGCCCACCATCCACCCCGGCATAGGCAACGTCATGGTCGCGGCCTGCCAGCGCATAAATATCGCCCATGCGCTGCGCGGTCTGCGGATCGACGGCGCGGGCAGTCAACGTCTGCTGGATCTCGACACTACCGCGCGCGAGGTCTTCGAAATGTTCGCTGTTATGGTACACGCGGGTGGACTGGCTGCCCGCCTGACGGGCCGCTTCGTTACCCGCCTGTAGCTGCGCCGCATCCACACCCAAACGCGTGGCGGCCTGTTCGGAGATGCCTTCAAGGTCAAGGCTTGCGGCCGCTGCGCTGCGCATGCGCTCCGCATCCACCAAGGTCTGGATGCGTTGATCCTCTGGGCGCAACATCCGGTTGCCGCGCGCATCGCGCGTGCCGGTACGGTTCCATGCTTTGTCCGCGTCGGCCTCGGCACGGGCGGCATCGATCTCCTGATTATAACGCGCCTCATCGGCCACGGTGTCGAGCGGCGTATCGAACGGACGCGTCGGGCCAGCGGGCTCCGGTGCCTGCGGTGCAGCCTGCCCCAGCGCGCTGGATTGGCTGGTGCGCGCGTAATGCTGCATGGCTTGCTGCATCTGGCCAGGCAGGCGCTCATCCGGAATGGTGATGGTGTGGGTGAAATCCCCATCGGCCTGACGGCTGACGCCGGCAATATCGATGCCCATTTCCGCTAATTTACTGCGCGACATCGTCGCGGGGACCTGCACCTGCGTCGCCCCGTCGATGCGACGGACGTTCAGCACGTTCTCATCGCCCAGCCCGAAGCGCATGAACTGGTCCATGGTGTGCGTGGCCGGATCGGCACTGGGGTTGAAGCCCATGCGGTTGCCCAGTTCCGGTGCTGCCGTAATGCCCAGCTGGCCCTGCAGGCGCTGGTACGAATCGGGGTTCACATCCTTCAGCACATAGGCATAGACCTTGCCGCCTTTTTCGCCCCACTGCACTTCCACGCCGTTTTGCGAAAGGCTGCGCTGGAACGCTTCCATCTCCGGCGTGATGCGTCCATCCTGCGAGAAGGGTGTTTCATAACGGTAGCCGATGCCACCGGCATTCGATTTGTAGGGCTGCCAGCCATCGTCGCTCAGGTTCAGGGCGCGCACGGCGCCGGGGTTGCCCGCCTGCACGGCCATGGCTTTGTCATACAGCAGGCGATCCACGCCTTGCGGCGTCAGGTTCGGGTCCGTCATGAACGCATAGAGGCGGCCGGTGAGTGACTGGTCGCCCGTCACGTCCTGAAACAGGATGCGCTGGCCCATGGTGGTGCAGTTATTGCGCGTTTGCGCCATGTCTTCCACCACGCGCATGGGCGTGGTCTCAAGGCGGGTATCAATGGCATCCTTCGCCAGCTCGTAGGTGCCGCTGGTGCTGGAGCTGAGCATTTTGCTGACGTTGCTGTAGATCAGG
>QFOX01000089.1 GCA_003241645.1 Azospirillum brasilense
GGCAAAATATTTGTCGCGGAAGGTCTGGGCGGCGGTGATGTAGCGGTTCGCGTCGGTGCTGATGGTGCGCAGCTCCGCCGCGCGGATCAGCGACTGGCCGCCGAGGATGCCGCCGGTGAGCAGGCCGAGGATGACCAGCACAATGGAAAGCTCCACAAGGCTGAAACCATGGGTGGGGGATGGGCGGTGCATCATACGATATGAATATACAGAAAAAGGGTGAATCGCGCAATTATTTCGGCGAATAGGCCTCGACCGTGATGGTGCCGTTGATGATGCGTTCCTTGGCGGTCGCCACTTCTTCGATCAGCTGCTCGGAGATGAGGGTTTTGTTGTTCTGGTCCACCGCGTAATCCAGCGCGCCTTCCTTAATGCCGAGGTATTTGATGCCCGGGCTCCATTTGCCGTCGCGGCTGGTCTTCAGCGCGTCGTACACGGCAATATCTACCCGTTTGACCAGCGAGGTGAGTACATGGCCGGGGAACAGGCCGTTCTGGTTGGTATCCACGCCAATGGCGTAATGCCCGGTCTCGTTGGCGGCGCGCAGCACCCCAAGGCCCGAGCCCCCGGCGGCGGCAAAGATCACATCCGCCCCGCTTTTGAACTGCTTCACGGCCAGCGCGTGCGCCCCGTCGGGGTCGCTCCACGCTTCGGGGCGGGTGCCCACCATGGCCACGTCCACGGTCACATCCGGGTTGGCGTAGCGCGCGCCCTGGATGTAGCCTTTGTTGAAGTTGCGGATCAGCGGAATATCCATGCCGCCAATAAAGCCGATATGGCCCGAATCGCTCGTGCGCCCGGCAATGATGCCCACAAGGAACGCGCCTTCATTGTCGCGGAAGCTGACCGACTGCACGTTGGAGAACAGCGGCGGCACCAGCCCGTCCACCACGGTGAATTTGGTGTTGGGGTAGCGCTCGGCAAGGTTCAGCACGGGCATCACGTTCTGGTAGCCCACGGCGATGATGGGCGAGGCGCCCGAATCGGCCACGCGCTTGATCACGGCGGTGATGTTCTCGCTGCCCATCATGCGGTGTTCCTGCACGCGCATGCCGTATTCGCGTTCGGCCTTCTCCAGCCCGGCGCGGGCCGCGTCAATAAAGGCGCGGTCCGAATCCGAGCCCGAGTAAAGATAGACGATGGCGGGGTTGAACTTCTCCTTTGCCAGTGCCGGGCTTCCCGGAATGGCCAGCAGTGCGCTGCAAAGGAGCAAAAACAAGTGACGCATTTTTCGGTGTCTCCGGGTTGTGCAGAGGTTGTCGCTCATGCCTTGTAACCGGCATGTTTCTGTGCGAGGTTGCAAGCTTATAACCCACTCGAATGCTTTGCAACATCGCACATGACCCCACGCCCTGATTTTATCGCCCGCCTTGCGGCCCTTAGTGAAACCCTCAGCAACCATTGCGTGGATGCCTATCTGCAGCCCATGGCCGACGCGTTCCAGGGTGAATACATCCCCGCCTTTGCGGCGCGCTTGCCGTACCTTACGGGCTTTACCGGCTCGGCGGGCATGGGGCTGTTCTTCGCGCAGCCCGACCATGCGCGCCCGCACACCCTGTTCACCGACGGGCGCTACACCCTGCAGGCACAGCAGGAGCTGGCGGGCACGGGCGTGGTGCCGGTCAACAGCGTGGAAGTAACGCTGGCGCAGTACCTTACCACGCTGGGTGCGCCGGCCATTCGCATTGGCTACGATGCGTGGCTGGTCACCCACGCGCAGCTGAACGCGTGGCAGCAGGCCCTGCCGCAGGCAACGTTCGTGGCCATGCCCAACCCGGTGGATGCGATCTGGGCCGACCGCCCGGCCGCTCCGGCCGGCGACGTTACGCTGCACCCCGAGTCGCTTTCCGGCGCGACCTATGCGCAAAAGCGCGACGCGGTGCTGGGCGCCGTGCGCCACAAACAATGCGACGGGGTGCTGCTGACCCTGCCGGATGGCATCAACTGGTTGCTCAACATGCGTGGCAGCGACATTCCGTTCAACCCGCTATTGTTGGGCTATTTACAGCTTTCGCTGGCGGGTGAGGCGGTGCTGTTCACCTACGAACGCGCGTTGCCAGCGCCCGTGGCCACCTATCTGGCCGAGCAGCGCGTCAGCCACCGCAGCATCGAGGCGATGGACGCTAGCATCTTTGCCGCCGGAAGCCGCTGGCTGATCGATCCGACTGTTTCCGCGCAGGCATGGTGGGAACTGGCCGCGCAGGCAGGGGCCACGCTGGTAAGTGGTGATGACCCGACCTTGCTGCCGAAGGCGTGCAAGAACGCGGTGGAGCTGGATGGCATCCGTGCTGCCCATGTGCGCGACGGTGCGGCGCTTTCGCGGTTCCTCTGCTGGTTCGACCATCAGGTCGGCGCGGGGCGCTTCCCCACCGAATTGCAGGTGGTCGATGCGCTGGAGCAGATCCGCGCGCGCGACAACCGCTACCGTGGCGCAAGCTTTGCCACCATCGCGGGCTCCGGCGCGCATGGGGCCATCGTGCATTACCGCGCCACGGCCGAAAGCGACCGCCGCGTGCAGAAGGGCGAGCTGTTCCTGCTGGATTCGGGCGGCCAATACGAAGACGGCACGACCGACGTGACACGTACCGTGACCGTGGGCGTGCCCACCAGCGCCATGAAAGCGCATAACACGCGCGTGCTGAAAGGCCATATCGCGCTGGCCATGGCGCGCTTCCCGGAAGGCACCAGCGGCGCGCAGCTGGACGTGCTGGCCCGCCAGTATCTGTGGGAAGCCGGGCTGGACTATGCGCATGGCACGGGCCATGGCGTGGGCGCGTTCCTGTGCGTGCATGAGGGGCCGCAGCGCATTGCCACCAAAGGGTCGGCCGTGGCGCTGCAACCCGGCATGATCCTCAGCAACGAGCCGGGCTATTACGCGACGGGGCAATACGGCATCCGCATCGAGAATCTGGTGGCGGTGGTGCAATTGGGCCAGACCGAGCATGGCAAGAAATTGCTGGGCTTTGAAACGCTGACGCTGGCGCCCATTGATACACGGCTGGTCGAAGTTTCGATGCTTAGCGTGACGGAACGCAACTGGCTGAACGCTTACCACCAGCGTGTCTACAAAACCCATGTGGACGCCATGGGCGGCAAGGAACGCGACTGGCTGGCCGCCGCTACCCGCGCGATCTAGTCTAAATACCCGTATTCATGATGAGCGAGCAGTTCGTGCCCGTGTTGCTCAGCAGGTAGGTGGACGACGCCGCGATCGATGATGCGGTGGTCGTCACCGGCGTGGTGCACGCAATGTTCACGTTCGATTCCGCCTGCCATTTTACCGTGCGAACCCGGCCAAGGCCCGGCATGCCATCATCCACCTTGGTGTCGATGTTCCATGCCTCTTCCGGCTTCATCACCTTGTTGGTGCCGATATTGCCGGTGCCGTAGCGGAAGGCGTTGCCATACTCGCCGTCAAAATAGTCGGGGCTGGTGATGTCCTGCTGGCCAAGATAATAGACGAGCCATTGCGCGTTGGGGAATTTGGATTTGGGAATGTTCGGCGTGCTGGTGGAGCCATACACCGTCACGGAGTTGGCGTGGTTCGACACGCCCGTGAAGGTGCCCTCGATCAGCCCGGCATTGGCCAGATGCTGCCAGAAACGGAAGGTTTCGTTCGCCACGGTGGCGTTGCCGGTTGTGAGCATGCCATTGCCATCGCCGTTGCAGGTGGGAATGCCGGGAGCCGTCGTGTTGGTGTTGTTGCCGGGGCAGGCGGCGGCCGTGCCCCAGAAGGCCGTGGCGTTGTTCATGTCACCAGGAATGGCGAAGTATTTGTCGCGGAAGGTGTGCGCCGCCGTGACCCAGCGGTTATATTCATTGCTGACCGAGCGGATCTCCGCCGCGCGGATGAGCGATTGCCCACTAAGGATGCCCCCGGTCAATAATCCGAGAATGACCAGAACGATGGAGAGCTCAACCAAACTAAAAGCACTGCGCATAAATACCCATTACCACATATTAAGGATGCGCGCAACGCACGCGCGATTTTCTCAGCGGGGCAGGGCCCGTAACCCATTCTAGAAGCCCGTTTTCATGACCAGCGAACAGTTGGAAGCCGTGTTCGTGAGCACATAGGTGGATTGCGCGGCAATGGAGGACGCGACCGTGTAGGCCGGTTCCGAACATGCCTGCGTAATCGTGGCCGATGCCATGTTCTTCAGGCTGGTGATGTTACCGGTGCCGGGCTTCCCATCGTCCATTTTTGTGTCGATGTTCCAGGCATCTTCTGCCTTGAATGACCGCACCAAGGTGTTCGTACCTGTGCCAAAGCGCAGGGCGTTGCCATAGTTACCGTCGAAATAGATGGTGTTGGTAAAATCCACCGAACCCACGATGACGATGTTCCAATGAACATTCTGGTCGAACTTGGAACGTGGCACGTTCGGGGTCGTGCGTGAATCAAGTGTGTTGGTCGAGTTAGCGGAATTGGCAACACCGGTATAGCTGCCTTCAATAAGTCCCGCATTCGCCAATTGTTGCCAGAAGCGATAGGTTTCATTCGCAATCGTAGGCGAGCCATTCGCGATCTGGCCATTTCCATCGCCATTGCAGGTCGGCACACCGGTGGTGGTTGTATCGGTGTTGTTTCCGGGGCAGGCAGCCGCGGTGCCCCAAAATGCCGTGGCATTGTTCATATCGCCGGGAAGGGCGAAATATTTGTCGCGGAAGGTCTGCGAGGCGGTGATCCAGCGATTATATTCGGTAGGCACCGCGCGAAGTTCGGCAGCATGAATGAGCGCCTGCCCACCAAGGATGCCGCCGGTAAGCAACCCGAGAATCACCAGAACGATGGAAAGTTCGACTAAACTGAAGGCCTGCTGCATCTTACAATTATCCTTTTCCTTAAAACCCCGTATCCATGACCAGCGAGCAATTAATGCCCTGTACCGCAAGGTGGTATTCCGAGCTCGCGGCGATCGACACGGTCGAGCTGCGCGGTGGCGTCGAGCAGGACACAGCATTGGTCACGGCCTCTGCTTGCCATTTCACCGTGCGCACCTTGCCGAGGGCAGGTTTACCGTCATCGATCTTTGTATCAATGTTCCATCCCTCTTCCGGTCGGAACGTGCGGCCGACGGCAAGGTTGAACGCACCGTTGCTGCCGCCCACACGGAACGCATTGCCGTATGAACCATCAAAGTAGTCCGGGTCGTTGATCTGTACCTGGCCAAGGTAGGTGATGTTCCACCACGCGTTGGAAATTTTGGAACGCGGCACGTTCGGCGTGGTCACCGAATCGTACGTGGCGGGGGTGGAGTTAAAATTCGTGACCCCGGTGAAGCTTCCTTCGATCAGCCCGGCATTCGCCAGATGTTGCCAGAAGCGGTAGGTTTCGTTCGTTGTGACCCCGCCAATGCCGATAATGCCGTCGCCATTCCCGTTGCAGGTCGGAATGCCCGGCGCCGTCGTGTTGGTGTTGTTGCCGGGGCAGGTGGCCGTGCCCCAGAAAGCCGTAGCATTCGTCATGTCGCCGGGCAGGGCAAAATATTTATCGCGAAAGGTCTGCGAAGCCGTCACCCAGCGGTTATATTCCGTAGGAACCGCGCGAAGCTCTGCCGCGCGAATGAGCGCCTGCCCACCAAGGATGCCGCCGGTAAGTAATCCGAGAATCACAAGAACGATGGAAAGTTCAACTAAGCTGAAGGCATTTCTCATGCATTAAAATTACTTCATAAGGTGGGGGTGTGCAATGCCCGTTCTCGTAGATTGAATAATTTCAATGTATGGAATTATCTTTTTATAACAATATTTTGTAGGCATTTTATATGTTGCACTGCAGTGCATTTCTCTGCATTCGTTAGTTATTAGTTTTTTTGTTTGCACGATTCTGCAAGCGGTGCTTTTAGGGAGAGAGAGTTTTCAGCAAACGAGTACATCGAGTGGCATAATCACAATTGGCCCAGCCGCGAAGGAGGCAGATTGGAGTCGTGTCGCCAGAGCGCAGTCAGCTTGCTGCATCGCCAGTGACAGGCAGCTAGGCTGGCACTGCTTGGCACCCATCGCCAAGTCGACTGGCGCCTTTCAATTACAAGCCCACTTTATCAGACATCTTATCTTCACTTAGTGCCGTCGCAAGTTGAAGAATGGAAAAGGGGAGAGCACTTTTGCATCTCAACGGCAACTGCTGTAGGCAGCAATGAGAGTTTGCAGCAGGGCCAACAGAATTTATAAAGACTCAATTTGCCTATTCCGTCATTGGGCATTAGTTAGTTAGCTGGCAGCCATTAGCCAGAGAGGGTCAGTGGACATTGTACGCCGCTACTGTCCACTGTGGCCAGCACAACTGCTGTCTTTTGAAATGCGTTTTCAGTGCTGTACATCTACGGTACATGCACCACCACTCTTTTCAAAAGAAAACTACTACTTTCCAAGCACAAGAATAAACAAAGCCGTAGAAAGCGTA
>QFOX01000090.1 GCA_003241645.1 Azospirillum brasilense
CGGAAATGGATTTCAAGGAAGAGAAGTTCAAAAGCGGGTTCACCTTCACCAACCCCAACGAAAAAGGCCGTTGCGGCTGCGGCGAAAGTTTCAACGTTTAGTTCGCCGTCATTGCGAGCAGCGCGAAGCAATCCAGTATGGATACGTTACAGGGTGGATTGTCGCGTCGGCGTTGCCTCCTCGCAATGACGATTTAATCCTAGCCATCTCCCGCGTTTCACCCTATATCGCGCGCATGCAAAGCTATTACGAAATCCTCGGTCTTCCGGTAAGCTTCACGCTGAATCTCAAGGCGCTGGAGAAAGCCTATTTCGACGCGCAGCGCCAGTGGCACCCCGATCGTTTCGTGGGCAAGCCCGAAGCCGAGCGCGCGCAGGCCGCCGAGCAATCGATGCGCATCAACGATGCCTACGAAACGCTGAAGAACCCGCTGCAGCGGGCGCGCCATTTGCTGGAGCTGGAGGGTGTGTTCATCGACGACGAGACCAACCCGCCGCCCGCCTTGCTGATGGAAGTGATGGAAGTGCGCGAGCGCCTGCATGACAGCGCCGAGGACGGGCGAAGCCTGATGGCGGAAGCCGAAAGCCTGAAGAAAGCCATGGCCATTTGCACGCAGGCGATCGACGACGCCTTCACCACGCGCGACATTCCCGCCCTGCAGGAAGAAGTGCTGCGCCTGGGCTATCTCGGCAAATCGCTCGAGGAGGCGCATATGTTGATCTACCGCCTGAAAGCGGCGCACGCGAAGGAGCATCACTGACCATGAGCAAGCTCATCCAGATCTACGAGCCGGGCCAGACGCCGCTGCCGCATGCGGATTCCGCCGCCATTGGCATTGACCTTGGCACCACCCACAGCGTGGTCGCCATTGCCACCGACGGCGCCGCCGAAGCCATTCACGACGCGCATGGCCGCGCCATTATTCCCTCCGTAGTGCATTACGACGGGGCGCATGTGGTGGTGGGGCACGAAGCCCGCCGCGCGCAGGCCGAAGGCGAGGCGGATGTGATCGCCTCGATCAAGCGACTGATGGGCAAATCCGCCGAAGACCTGCAGGATTCCGGCGAAGCCGCGGCCTACACGCTGGATGCGCAGGCAAGTGGCCTCGTGCGCGTGAAAGCCGCCGGGCGCAGCCTGACGCCGGTTGAAATCTCCTCCGAAGTGCTCAAGCATCTGCGCCACATGGCCGAAGAAGCGCTGGGGCGCGATGTGAGCAAAGCGGTCATCACCGTGCCGGCGTATTTCGATGACGCGGCGCGTGCTGCCACGAAAGATGCCGCGAAACTTGCCGGGCTTGAAGTGCTCCGCCTCATCAACGAACCCACTGCCGCGGCGCTTGCCTATGGGCTGGACGCGAACGCGCAGGGCGTGTTCGCCATTTATGATTTTGGCGGCGGCACGTTCGATATTTCGGTGCTGAAGCTGGAGCAGGGCGTGTTTCAGGTGCTTTCCACCGCCGGTGATACCGAGCTGGGTGGCGACGACATGGACCGTGCCATTGCTGCGCATGTGCTGCAAAAACGCGGGCTGAACGTGCCCGAGCCGGCGCTTTATGCGCAGCTGCTTTCGGCCGCGCGCGCCGCAAAAGAAGAGTTGACCGGCAGTGCGCAAGCCGGTGTGCTGTGGGAAGGCGAGCGCACGCCGCTGGGCCGCGCCGAATTTGAAGCCATGGTGGAAACGCTGGTGGCCCGCACGCTCGATTGCTGTGCCGACGCGCTGCGCGAAGCGGGCATTGAGCCCACCGCCATGGATGGGGTGGTGCTGGTGGGCGGTTCCACGCGCATTCCGCTGGTGAAGGCGAAAGTGGGCGAATTCTTCGGCCGCACCCCGCACGACAAGCTGGACCCCGATCTGGTGGTGGCGCTGGGCGCTGCGTTGCAGGCCGAAGCGCTCACCCGCGGGTCGGATAATCTGCTGCTGGATGTGACGCCGCTATCGCTGGGGCTGGAAACGATGGGCGGCATCGTCGAAAAAATTATTCACCGCAACAGCCCCATTCCCACCGCCGTGGCGCAGGAATTCACCACCTATCAGGATGGGCAGACCGCGCTGAAAGTGCATGTGGTGCAGGGCGAGCGCGAGAAAGTGGAAGATTGCCGTTCGCTGGCGCAGTTCGTGCTGCGCGGCATTCCGCCCATGGCGGCGGGGCTGGCGCGCATTCGCATTACCTTCACCATCGACGCCGATGGGCTGCTGAGTGTGGCCGCCGAGGAACTCACCACCGGTGCCAAACAGCAGGTGGATGTGCAACCGTCCTACGGGCTTGCCTTCGAGGAAATCGAACGTATGCTGCGCGACAGCATGGAGAACGCGCGCGCGGATATTCTTGAGCGCCTGCTCATTGAAGCGCGCGTGGAAGCCCAGCGCACCCTGCAGGATGTGGCCAACGCCATGGCCCGTGACGGTGCCTTGCTTCGCCCCGGTGAGCGCGAAATGATCGAGGCCCAGTGCCTGCGCATCAGCACCGCGATCGCCGGCTCGGATCGGGATAAGATCGATCACGAGGTGAAGCAGCTGGACCATGTGGTCGGCTCCTTTGCGCAGCGGCGCATGGATGCGGCCATTGCCGGGGCGCTCGTGAGCAAGCCGGTGGATGCGATTGAATAAAAAGAACGAACGACACTAAAGAGAGAACACATGCCGAAAGTGATTTTTGCCTACCAGGATGGCCACGAGAAAGTGGTCGAAGCCCCCAACGGGATCTCGTTGCTGGAAGTGGCGCATAAGAATGAAATTCCGCTGGAAGGCGCGTGCGAAGGCTCGCTGGCTTGCAGCACCTGCCACGTGGTGATCGACGAATCGTTCTACGACAAACTGCCCCCGGCGACGGACGATGAGGAAGACATGCTCGACCTCGCGTTCGGCCTCACGCATACCAGCCGCCTCGGGTGCCAGATCATGATGAATGACAGCCTCGACGGGCTGAAAGTGAAGCTGCCCGCCGCGACCCGCAACATGATGGTTGATAAGAAATAAGGAACCGAACCCATGACCGACCAACCCGAAAAAACGACCACTCCCTCCACGACCGTGACGGAAGCTTCGCCCGAATCGACGACCACGGGCAGCAAAAGCTCGCGCCGCATTGTGGTGGGCACGCTGATCGTGCTCGCCCTCATCGGCGGCACGGTGCTGGTGGCCTCGAAAGCCGGGCTGGATAAGGCGCTGGTGAAGCAGCAGCTCGATGCGCTGGCCGTGCAAATGAAAGAGAACGGCGCGCGCCAGGGCCGCGACGTGGCCTTCACCTATGGCGACGTGGCCATCAAGGGTGGCCTGAGCGACCGCCATGCCGAGATCAGCAACCCCACGCTGGTGGTGAAGCCGCTGGAGGCCGAAGGGTTCCAGCAGCCGCGTGATCCGCAAACGCTGCGCCTCACCTCCGAAGTGTTGATGGTCTACCCGAAGGCGGCTGACCTCAGCAGCATGACGCTATCGCTGCCCAAGCCGATTGAGATCCGCGACGCGGAAGATGCGGATAAGAAACTGCTGAGCATCGAAGGGGCGACCCCCATCGAAGTAGTGTATGGCACCACGAAGAAATCGGGCGTGCCCTACACCGAGTGGTCGTTCGATGCACCGAAGGAAGTACGCTTCACCTACATGCGCGAGCAGGTAGCCGAAGGCGCCGAAGAGGAAACCCCCACGCTGAAGCCGGTCTACGACACCATCGTGCTCACCATGGAATCGGGCAAGGGCGCACTCTCGGTCGAGCAGGCGGGTAACCTCGGCGAAGGCTCGCTGGAGCTGAAATCGCTGGTGCTGGCCCCGCAATCGCAGCCCGAGGCGGGCCGCATCACCATCGACCAGATCGTGAGCGCATGGGACAATACCCGCAACGAGCAGAACCTGAACGTGGTGCATTCCAGCTTCGCGATCGACAACGTGCAGGCCGACGAGAAGCTGCTGCCCTACGCCCCCATCTCGGCGGCCATGGACGTGAGCTACGAAGGTGCCATGCCGACCTCGCAGGAAGAGCAGGCGGCCATCGCATCGTCGGAATCGGCGTTCAAGCTGAAGACCTTCAGCATCACCACCAAGGATGCGACCTTCAACGCCACGGCCGATTTTGTGGCCAGTCCGGAAGATCGCCTGCCCGTGGGCATGGCGAACGTGACGCTCACCAACCTGCCGTTCATTGTGGCCGAACTGAAGAAGTTCAAGCTGCTGGATAACGACAAGGAGCAACTGGTGGCGACGCTGCTGCAGCAAGTGACCGGCACCGCTTACACCGACCTGAAAGATGTGGCGGTGGATGTGCAGCGCACCCGCGGCGGCTCGTTCCAGATCGGCAAGACCACCTTTGAGGAGCTGTTCGCGGCCCTGCTGCAGGCGAGCATGAGCAAAGGCAAAGCCCCGGCCGCGGTGCTGGAAGCCCCGAAAGCGGATGCGGCACCTGCCGCTCCTTCGGCCCCTGCGGAGGAGAAGCTGAAGGTGGAAGACGCAACCCCGGCAGTGGAAGAAACACGAGGCTAACATGACCAAGGCGACGAAGAAAAAGATTCAACCTGAACTTCCCGCCTGGGACCTGACCCACCTCTATAAAAGCCTGAACGACCCCGCGATCGCGCGTGACATTGCCACGCTCGAGAAGAAGGCAGCGGCGTTCGCCAAGCGCTATCAGGGCAAACTGGCCAAGCCCGGCATGCTGGCCGAATCCATGCATGACTACGAACAGATGCAGGAAGGCATCGGCAAGATGGGCAGCTATGCGCAGCTGATCTATGCCGCCGACATGCGCGACCCGGCCATTACGCAGTTCTACCAGAACACGTCGGAAACGCTGACGCGCATTTCCAGCCAGATCATTTTCTTCACGCTGGAGCTGAACAAGCTGAGTGATGCCGCCATCAAGGGTGCCATGGCGAAAAGCAAAACGCTGGCGCACTACAAGCCGTGGATCGACACGGTACGTGCCTACAAAGACTTCCAGCTTTCCGATGAGCTTGAGCATTACATCCACGAAACGTCGGTGGTGGACGGGGCGTGGCAGCGGCTGTTCGATGAATCCATCGCGCGGCTGGTGTTCACGGTGGATGGCAAGAAGATGGGCTCGGCCGAAGTGTTCGACCAGCTTTCGAGCAAGGACGGTAAAAAGCGCAAAGCGGCGGCCAAAGAGATCGCCCGCGTGTTCGAAGAGAACGCATCGCTGTTCGCGCTCATCACCAACACGCTGGCGAATGCCAAATACATCGACGACAAAAAGCGTGGCTTCAAAAGCGGCATCTCAAGCCGTAATATTTCCAATCAGGTGGAAGACGAGGTGGTGGACGCGCTGATCTCCACCGTGAAGAAGAACTACGCGCAGCTTTCGCACCGCTATTACGCGTGGAAGGCCAAGCAGTTCAAACGCACATCGCTGGATTACTGGGACCGCAACGCGCCGCTGCCCTCGGGTGATGAGTCCGACTTCGCATGGCCCGACGCGGTGAAGCTGGTGAACGAGGCGTACCATGCGTTCTCGCCCGCGCTGGCCAAGGTGGGCAAGCGCTTCTTCGACGAGAACTGGATCGACGTGCCCGTGCGCCCCGGCAAATCGCCCGGCGCATTCGCGCACCCCACTGTACCTAGCGCGCACCCGTATCTGCTGCTGAACTACCAGGGCAAAACGCGCGACGTGATGACGCTGGCGCATGAGCTTGGCCACGGCGTGCATCAGGTGCTATCGAACAAACAGGGCGCGCTGATGGCCGACACGCCGCTGACGCTGGCCGAGACCGCCAGTGTGTTCGGTGAAATGCTGACCTTCCAGGAATTGCTGAAGCGCGAGAAGAACAAAGCGCGCCGCCAGCGCCTCATTGCCGGCAAGGTCGAGGACATGCTCAATACCGTGGTGCGGCAGATCGCCTTCTGCGAGTTCGAGCGCATGGTGCATGCCGAACGCCGCAACGGTGAGCTTTCGGTCGCACGCATCGGCGAAATCTGGATGCAGGTGCAGCGCGAATCGCTTGGGCCCGCCATTCAGCTGCACCCGGAATACCATGTGTACTGGATGTATATTCCGCACTTCATCCATTCGCCGTTCTATGTGTATGCCTACGCGTTCGGCGATTGCCTCGTGAACTCGCTCTACGGCGTGTACCTGAAAGAGCAGAAGGCGGGGCGGGGCGAAGCCTTCGCCAAGAAATACCACACCATGCTGGAAGCGGGCGGCACGCTGCGCCACAAGCAACTGCTGAAACCCTTCGGGCTGGATGCCAGCAAGCCGGATTTCTGGCAGCAGGGGCTGGACGTGATCGCGGGTTACATCAAGGAACTGGGCGCTTAGTCGAAATCGGTCAGGCCGAAGGCCGGGCGTTTCGTCATCGGGTTGCGGTAATAGGTGAAAATGGCTTTCTCGCGTAGCACGGGTTTGTCGCGCGTGATGAGGTAGCCCGCCT
>QFOX01000006.1 GCA_003241645.1 Azospirillum brasilense
GAGTTCAGGAACGCCAGCTCGCGGATGCGATGCTCCAGCGTGGTGAAGTCGAACACGATCTGGCTGAAGGTCTCGGCGCTGGGGAAGAAGGTCACCTGCGTGCCGCGCTTGCCGTTGGCCGGGCCGCGCACCGCCAGCGGTGCGGTGGGCACGCCATGCTCGAAGCGCATGCCATGTTCTTTGTCGTCGCGCCAGATGACCAGCTCAAGCCACTCGGAAAGCGCGTTCACCACCGATACGCCCACGCCGTGCAGACCGCCGGATACTTTGTAGGAGTTCTGGTCGAACTTACCGCCCGCGTGCAGCTCGGTCATGATCACTTCCGCGGCGCTGCGGCCTTCGGTCTTGTGCATGTCCACGGGAATGCCGCGGCCGTTATCTTCCACGGTCACCGAACCATCCACGTTGATGCAGACCTGCACAAGGTCGCAATGCCCGGCGAGCGATTCGTCGATCGCGTTGTCGAGCACTTCGTACACCATGTGGTGCAGGCCCGAGCCATCGTCGGTGTCGCCGATATACATGCCGGGACGCTTGCGCACCGCCTCAAGGCCTTTGAGCACCTTGATGGAATCGGAGCTGTATTCGTTGCTGGCTGCTTGCTTTGCTTCGCTCATATCGTCTTCACTTTTCGTAGCCGGTTGGGCGCTCATGACTTCGCCTGAAATTAGAGGTGGTTTTTATCACGGATCCGAACCGTTCCGCCACTGATTTCCAGATGGGTCGCATCGCGCCCTAAGCCTTGGAAATCTGCGGCGTCCGTGCCGGTCATCCATGCTTGTATCCGAGCGTGCTGGATGAGGTCAAAAAGGCGGCGGCGCTTATCCACATCCAAATGCGCCACCACCTCGTCCAAAAGCAGGATGGGCGGCTGCCCGCACCATGCCGCCCGCGCCCGCGCCGCGGCCAGAACGAGCGACAGCAGCACGGCCTTCTGTTCACCGGTCGAGCAGCGCTCCACCAGCATATTCTTCTCGTGGTGAATGACGTGCCAGTGGCTGCGGTGCGCGCCTTCGGTGGCACGGCCCGCCGCGCCGTCAATGCCGCGCAGTTCGCGCAGGCGGGCAGCCAGTTTCGCCTCGGCATCCAGCGCGCTTAAGCCCTCTTCCAGCCAGCTTTCCAGCGCGCCCTGCAGCGCGATCTGCGCACGCGGGAAACCCGCCAGCGGCTCGGCCAGATGTTCCTGCAGGCGGCGGATATTCTCCAGCCGCGCCAGCGTAATGGCCACGGCATGCTCGGCCATTTGCTGCTCCAGCACCGAAAGCCAGTACGGGTCAGCACCCGCACGGTTGCTCAGCAGCCGGTTGCGCTCGCGCATGGATGCCTCGTAGGCCGCCACGCGGGTGGCGTGTTCGGGCTCGAACCCGTAGACGATGCGATCCAGCAATTTGCGCCGCGCCGTGCCGCCCTCCATGAACACCTGGTCCATGCTGGGGGTGAGCCATTGCACGCAGGCATATTCGGCGAGCCGCGCGTGTTTGCGCTCGCGTTCACCATTGATCTTCAGGATGCGCTTTTCATTGCCCGCTTCGGCATCACGCCCCATGCCAATAAAGGTCGGCACACCGTGGCTGGTCACTTCCGCCGCCACCACCCATGCCGCGCCGGGTGCTTGCATGCTATCCATGTCGCGCAGTTTGGCCGCGCGCATGCCGCGCCCCGGCGACAGCAGGGAAATCGCTTCAAGGATATTGGTCTTGCCCGCGCCGTTATGCCCCGTCAGCACCACGGGCTGCGGCTTCACATGCAACTGAAGCTGGCGGTAGTTACGAAAATTTTCGAACGTTAATGCGGTGATGGCATGGGGGGCAGCGAACATGCTGCATGGTTAGCGAATCTGCCGCGCAAGCGAAAGCGAAATACGGCAGATATCCTTGATAAAATCAGCGCTCGGCGCCGGGCGTTCCGCGGGTCTGGCTCACGCGTGCCTGCAGCGAGGGCTGCGCGATCACATCGCTGGCTTCCGCGACGATACCTTTCAGCTCCTGCGGCGAAATGCGCCCATCCGCGAAGGCGGCCTGCATCACCTGCGCCAGCTCGTTGCCGGCAGCAACGCCGGCTTCGGTGCGGATCGAGCCGTAGCGGCCGTTCACCTGATTGCCCACGCTGGTCACCGCGCCCGCTTCCGATACACGCACCGAGGCGGCGTTCCCGTCGATTTCCACGCGGTATTCTTTCATGCCCTGCGAGAAGGCATCATCGGCATTGGCAATATGCATTTTGACCGGCTGGCCCGTTTCGGTCTGCCCTTGGGCAAGGCGGGCGGCCTGCTGGCCATGCTGGGCACGGTCCACCAGCCCATCGGTCACGGGAATATCGCTCATGGAACTCTCCTAATGAACTTAGAGTATCCCATGCAGGATTTAAATTTTAATTAATTACGCGTAAGCCGGTTTCGTTCAGCAAAATCAAACGCGCATCGGCATGATCACGTACAGCGCGCCCACATCCGCCGGGTCACGGACGATGGTGGGGCTGGCCGAATCCGCGAACACGAACTGGGCGGTCTCGCCTTCCACCTGCGCCATCATGTCCAGCAAGTAGCGGCTGTTGAAGCCGATCTCTACCGGGTCTGCACCGTAGGAAACCGAAAGCTCCTCGGTCGCGGTGCCCTGCTCGCTCGAGCTGGCCGACAGCGTAATTTTGGCACCGGCGAGTGCCAGCTTGATGCCGCGCGATTTCTCGGAGGTGATGACCGCCACGCGATCCACCGCGCTGGAGAAGGCTTTGCCGTCCACTTCCATGACCTTGTCGTTGCCGGTCGGGATCACGCGCTCATAGTCGGGGAACGTGCCATCGATGAGCTTGCTCACCAGCACGGCCTGACCGACCTTGAAACGGATCTTGCTTTCCGACATGGCGATCTCGACCTTCTCGGCGCCCTCCTCCACCAGCTTGTACAGCTCGTTGATGGTCTTGCGCGGAATGATCACGCCGGGGATCTGTTCGGCACCTTCGGGCAGGCCCACTTCCATGCGGGCAAGGCGGTGGCCGTCAGTCGCCACGGCACGCAGCACGGCCGCACCGTTATTGCTGGCGGCATGCAGGTACACGCCGTTCAGGTAGTAGCGGGTCTCTTCGGTGGAAATCGCAAAACGGGTCTTCTCGAGCAGGGCTTTGCACTCCGCCGGGGTGATGCTGAAGCTATGCGCCAGATCGCCTTCGGCCATCACGGGGAAATCATCCACCACCAGGCTGGCGAGCGAGAATTTTGACTGGCCGGCCGCGATGGTTACCTTGCCACCCTTTTCGGTCTGGGTCAGTTGCACGTTGCTTCCATCCGGCAGTTTGCGGATGATCTCGTAGAACATGTGCGCGGGCACGGTGGTGGCGCCCTTCTCCTGCACTTCGGCTTTCACATGCTCGACCACGGCGATGTCCATGTCGGTGGCGGTGAGCGAAAGCTCGCCATTGCCCGCTTCGAGCTTCACGTTCGAGAGAATGGGAATCGTGCCACGGCGTTCAACAACGGATTGGATGGGGGCCAGCGCTTTCAGCAGAACGGCGCGCTCAATCACCAATTTCATAGGATTTTCCTGTGCGTTAGGATGGTCAGATAAATTGGCCATACGCTAGTGGATTGGCCGCCCCCTTGCCAAGGGAATTTGCAGTTATGCACAGCAATTTCACCACAAGAAAAACGGCGCCCGAAGGCGCCGTATCCAAGGCAGGTAAATCACGGAGGCGCTGAACTAGGTGGCGCTTTGCAGCATGCGCATCAGCAGTTCCACATCATCGGCGAACTCTTTATCGGCGCGTGCCAGCTCGTCGATGCGTTTTACGGCGTGCATCACGGTGGTGTGGTCCTTGCCACCGAACTTGCGGCCGATCTCCGGCAGCGACTTGGTGGTGAGTTTCTTCGCCAGGTACATCGCGATCTGGCGCGGGCGGGCAATGGCCACGCTGCGGCGGGCCGAATGCATGTCGCTCACCTTGATATTGAAGTGCGCGGCCACTTTCTTCTGGATGTCCTCGACCGTGATGCGGCGATCGTTGGCGCGCAGAATATCGTGCAGCACTTCCTGCGTGCTCTCAAGGGTCACGGCACCGCCCACGAGGGTGGCATGCGCCACCACGCGGTTCAGCGCACCTTCCAGCTCACGCACGTTGCTGGTGATCTTATGCGCGAGGAATTCGAGCACGCGCGCCGGCACATGGGCGTTCGGCATTTTCTCGAGCTTTGCCTGAAGGATGCCGAGGCGCAGTTCGTAGGTGGTGGTGTGGATGTCGGTCACCAGACCCCAGCCGAGGCGCGAGCGGATGCGCTCTTCCATGCCCTCGAGGTCGGACGGCGAACGGTCACCGCTGATGATGAGCTGCTTGTGCTGGTCGATGAGTGCGTTGAAGGTGTGGAAGAATTCTTCCTGCGTCGAATCCTTGCCGGAGATGAACTGCACGTCGTCGATCATCAGCACGTCCACGCTGCGGAAATATTCCTTGAACGCCATCGTGTCCTTCGAGCGCAGCGCGCGAATGAACAAATACATGAACTTCTCGGCGCTGAGATACACCACCTTGCGCGCCGGGTCGGTCTTGCGGATGTGCCATGCGATGGCGTGCATCAGGTGCGTTTTGCCAAGGCCCACGCCACCATACAGGAACAGCGGGTTACCACCGGGCACCACCGAGGTGGATTCCACCACGCGGCGGGCCGCGGCATGCGCCAGCTCGTTGGGTTTGCCCACCACGAAATTGTCGAAGGTGTAGCGCGGGTCCAGCGGCGCGGAAATGCTGTCGGGATTGATGGGCTTATCGTCGTTCGCGTTGGCGGCGCGGCCGAGCATGGCGGCCTCAAGCCCACCGGCCTGCTGCGGTTGTGCGGGCTGGTTGGGGTTCACCACCGATACGGGCTCCGCCTTCACGAAGATATCGACCGAATGCACCGCCTGGTCTTCCTGGCACCAGAAGCGCAGGATGTTCTCGGCGTAATGCGCGATGATCCACTCGCGCATGAAGCGCGTGGGCACCGTGATCATGACTTGGCCATTCTTTACGTCGGCAAGCTTCAGCGGCTGCAGCCAGCTTTTGAAGATCGCTTCACCGTAGCTGGCGCGCAATTTCTCACGCACGCGCTCCCAGCGGGCAAAGTGATCGGGGCGACGGGTTTGAATGGGGGTATGCTCGACCATGTATAAAACTCTTTTTCTTATGCTTGCAGCCACGCGAGCCCGGCGGCTTTCCAGCCGTTGATGGTGCCGCGTTGGCGTTGGTTGTTCATGTCGCCCTCGAACCCGCCAGTAATGTTGTAGCATTGCGCGTAGCCCGCCGCCGTCGCAGCGATCGCTGCATCGGTCGAACGGCCACCGGTTTTGCAAAGGAAGTACAGCGGCGCGGATTTATCCGGCGCGGCGGCTTCCAGTTGCGCAATGAACTGGGGGTTAAGGTCGAAGTTGGGATAGAGTTTCCACGAAACCGTGACCACATCCTTGCCCAGAGCCGACAGATCGGGCAGCCCCGCGAACAGCCACTCGGCATGCGAGCGAACGTCCACCAGGGTTGCCTGCGGGTGTGCGCTTACTGCTTCCCATGCTTCCGCGGGGGAAACATTGCCGGAATACGGCAGGCCGGGATTTGCAGCACGCGCAACCATCATGGTCAAAATCCATCCGTTTGCCGGCAGCATGCCACCGGCAGTGTTTCTGAGCTATTCGCCTGGAATCAGGCAATAAGGAAGGGCTTGCTGCCGACGGGGCAGCGACACACAGAGAAGAAGATGCGTATTTTAGATGTTCTTGAAGAACGAGGTTTAGGCAGCCAGCGACTTCACGCGAGCAGCCAGACGGCTAACCTTGCGCGACGCGGTGCCGAGCGAAAGAACGCCCTTGCTTACGCCACGCATGATTTCCGGTTGCGCGTTTTTCAGTGCTGCTTGCGCTTCCACCGCGTTGCCCGAAGCGATCGCCGTTTCCACTTTCTTAATGAAAGTTTTAATGCGGCTGGTGCGCGAACGGTTTACTGCCGTCCGGGTAGCGGTTTGTCGGATGCGTTTTTTTGCCGACTTGTGATGTGCCATGGTGAACCCACTTGTTGTTACATGCCTCGTGATCGAGGAAGCGGAAACTAGCCACCGCGCCCCCACCCGTCAAGCGGTTTTATGCACAGGGAGAAAGAAAAAATCACGACCGCCGCAAACCCGCAGAAATCCTAGCGTTTTTTGCGTTTGCCGCGCATGGGCTGGCATTGCGGGCACCAGTAGGTAGAACGCCCCGCCTGCACCATGGTTTCGATCGTCGAATTGCATCGTGCGCAGGCATGCCCCGCACGCTCATAAACATGGAAGTGATGCTGGAAATATCCACCCGTTCCGTCGGCCCCCACATAGTCGCGCAAGGTGGACCCGCCAGAGCGCAATGCCGCCTCCAGCGTGGTGCGGATGGCGGCCACCATCTGCGCCGCATAAGCCACGGATTTATTTGCAGAAATACAGGGATTTAACCCCGAAAGATGCAGGCTTTCGCTGGCATAGATATTGCCCACACCGACCACCAGTTTCTGGTCCATTAACGCCGGTTTAACGGGTCCTTTACGTTTGGCCAGTTGCCCCGCCAGGTATTCGGGCGTGAACGCGTCGGAAAGCGGCTCCGGCCCGAGATGCGCGAGGAACGCATGCCCCGCTTCTTCCGCGGCGGCAAATACGGTCATGAAGCCGAAACGGCGCGGATCATGGAACACGCAGAGCAGCCCATTACCGAGGTAGAACAGCACATGGTCGTGTTTCTTCGGGGCATAATCGGCGGGCGAAAGCACCCGGAAACTGCCGCTCATGCCCAGATGCGCAAGCAGCACATCGCCCGAATCGAGGTCGAACAGCAGGTATTTTGCCCGCCGCCGAATATCGGTGATGGTGCGGCCTTCAATGCGCGCCTCGAAATCATCGGGCAGCGCAAAGCGCAGGTCGCGCCGCTTCAGCACCAGCTCGGCAATGGCCTGCCCCTTCAGCGAGGGCAGCAGGCCGCGGCGCGTGGTTTCCACTTCGGGTAATTCAGGCATGCTAACGGAATCCTAACTTGTGGGCGCGCGCAAAACAGGCTACGACGCTGGCCACCAAAGGTAGTCCATGAAACGCGCCAAACAAGAGACCCCCGATTCCCACGACCAGTCGTTCGGCTTCACCCGCGTGCCGCCCGAAGCCAAGCAAGGCATGGTGCGAGGCGTGTTCAGCTCGGTGGCCAGCAGTTACGACATCATGAACGACTTCATGAGCGTGGGCATGCACCGTTTGTGGAAGAACGAATTCGTACGGCGTGTGCATGTGGGCGCGGATGCTGCCATCCTCGACCTCGCGGGCGGCACCGGCGACATCGCCGTGCGGCTGCGCGAGCGCACCGGCGCTGCGGTCACGATCTGCGACATCAACCACGACATGCTGAAAGTGGGCCGCGCCCGCCAGTACGATAGCGGCAAAAGCGAAGGCTTGCAGTTCGTGTGCGGCAACGCCGAGATGCTACCCGTGCCCGATAAGTCGCTGGACGTAGTGACCATCGCCTTCGGCCTGCGCAACGTGACGCATATCGACAAAGCGCTGGCGTCGATCTACGCGGCGCTCAAGCCCGGCGGAAAATTCCTGTGCCTTGAATTCAGCCAGGTCACCCAGCCCATGCTGCGCAAACTGTATGACGCTTACTCGTTCAACGCGATCCCTGCCATTGGCCAGTTGGTGGCGAAAGACCGCGACAGCTACCAGTATCTGGTCGAATCCATCCGCATGTTCCCCGATCAGGAAACGCTGAAGAAGCGCATGGAAGCGGTCGGTTTCGCGCAGGTGAAATACACCAACCTGAATTTCGGCGTGGTGGCCATTCACGAAGGGTACCGCATCTGATGCTTCGCAATGTTCGCTATGGCCTGCAACTCGTGCGCATCGGTTGGGTGCTGGGGCGGCATGATGCCCTGTTCGGCCTGACCGCGCTGGGCGCTCCCGGTCCGGTGCTGCTGCTGGCGCGCACGGTGGCCAAGAAAAGCAACCTGCGTCGCGGCGTGCGGCTGGCGAACGCGCTGCAGGCGCTAGGCCCCAGCTTCATCAAAGCCGGGCAGATGCTTTCCACCCGCGCCGACCTGATCGGCGAGGATATTGCCGCCGACCTCACCGTGCTGCAAGACAAGGTGCCGCCCTTTTCCACCAAGCTGGCGCGCGCCACCATTGAAGAACAGCTGGAAAGCCCCGTCAGCACACTGTTCCAACAGTTCGACGAACAGCCCCATGCTGCCGCCAGCATTGCGCAGGTGCATTTCGCCACCACGCCGGACGGGCGCGAAGTGGCCGTGAAAATCCTGCGCCCCGGCGTGGAAGAAGCCTTCGAACGCGACATCGACCTGATGTACTGGATCGCGCGCATGGCCGAGCGCCGCCTGCCGCAATACCGCCGCCTGAAATTCGTGGCTGTGGTGGATACGTTCGCCAACACGATCCATATCGAAACCGACCTGCGGCTCGAGGCCGCCGCTGCCGAAGAACTGAAGCACAACACGCGCAACGACCCGAACTTCCATGTGCCCGCCGTGGATTGGGAGCGCACCGCGCGCCGTGTGCTGGTGACCGAGCGCATCCGCGGCATTTCGGCCGGCAACATCGAGGCCCTGAAAGAAGCGGGTATTGACCTGAACCGCACCATGGAACACGCGGCCAGCGCCTTCTTCACGCAAGTGTTCCGCGACGGCTTCTTCCATGCCGACATGCATCCCGGCAATTTGTTCATTTTACCCGATGGACGCCTTGCACCGGTGGATTTCGGCATCATGGGCCGCATCACCAAGCAGGACCAGCTCATCCTCGCCGAGATCCTGTATGGCTTCTTCAAGGGCGATTATTTGCGCGTAGCACGCATTCACCGCGAGGCCGGGTGGATCCCGCCGCACGTGTCGGTGGAGCAGTTCGCGCAGGCCGCCATGGCCGTGGGCCAGCCCATCATGGGTAAGGCGCTGAACGAGATTTCCGTGGGCCGCCTCATTGGCCAATTGCTGAGCATCGCCAACCAGTTCGAAATGGAAACGCAGCCGCAATTGCTACTGCTGCAAAAGACCATGATGACCGCCGAGGGCGTGGGCCGCGGCCTGAACCCGGCAGTGAATATGTGGAAGCTTTCCGAGCCGCTGATCGAGCAATGGGCGACGGAGAATTTTTCCATTGCTTCGCGTGCCAAACTCTACGCGCAGGAAGTGCGCGAAACGCTGGCCGAAGCGCCGCGTGTGCTGCGCGAAGCGCGCGATTTCCTGGTCGATGTGAAACGTCAGGGCATCACCCTGTCGCCGCAATCCATGGCGCAGCTGGCCGAACAGCGCGCCGCCCACCACCGCGCGTGGATGCGGCTCGGCTGGGCCGCCACCCTCACCTTCGCGGCGGGCTTTGCATTGCTGGCGTGGGAACTACTCTAGGCGTTCAACGTTTCCTGTCGTCACCCCCGCGCAGGCGGGGGTCCATGATAGCCATCCATTGAAAACGGCACGCATGGATTCCCGCCGTCGTGAAAATGACGGTTATAGGTTGCGCAGCGTGCCAGCCTCCACTAAATACAAAGCCAATGTGTAATTAGGTGGAATCCACATCATGGCCCTGCCACGCTCCGTTCTGTTGATCATCTCCGGCTCGGTTTCGGCGTACAAATCGCTGGAGCTCATTCGCCTGTTGAAGGCCGAGGGCGTGGCCGTCACCACCATTCTCACGCGCGGCGGCGCCAAGTTCGTCACGCCACTGGCGGTCAGCTCGCTCACCGGCACCAAAACCTACGATGACCTGTTCAGCCTGACCGACGAGGTGGAGATGGGCCACATCCAGCTGTCGCGCATTGCCGATTGCGTGCTGGTCGCCCCCGCGAGCGCCGATATGCTGGCGAAAATGCATGCGGGCATGGCCGACGATCTGGCCACCACCGCGCTGCTGGCCACCAACAAGCCGGTCATTGTCGCGCCTGCCATGAACCACAAAATGTGGCACCACCCCGCCACGCAGCGCAACCTCGCGCAATTGCGCGCCGACGGTGTGCAGGTCATTGACCCCACCGAAGGCGACATGGCCTGCGGCGAACATGGCATTGGCCGCCTTGCCGAGCCGAAGGATATCGTGGCGTTCCTGCGCACCACCGGCACGGATAGCGGTGCGTTGGCAGGCAAACATGCCATCGTCACCAGCGGGCCGACGCATGAGCCGATCGACCCGGTGCGCTTCATCGGCAACCGCTCCAGCGGCAAGCAGGGCCACGCCATTGCCGCGGCGCTGGCGCAGGCCGGTGCCCGCGTGACGCTGATTTCCGGCCCCACGCAGCAAGCGACGCCCACAGGGGTAACCCTTGTGCCAGTCATGACGGGCGAGGAAATGCTACGCGCCGCCGAAGCCGCGCTTCCGGCCGACATCTTCGTGGGTGCCGCCGCCGTGGCGGATTGGAAGGCGTCGAACGTTGCGGGCCAGAAGATCAAGAAACAGAACAAACTCGACACGCTGTCGCTTGATTTCCTGCCCACGGTGGATGTGCTCGCCGCCATTGCACAGCATGCGCAGCGGCCGGCGCTGGTGGTGGCCTTCGCGGCGGAAACCGAGAACGTGATCGAGCACGCCCGCGCCAAGCGCACCAACAAGGGGGCCGACTGGATCCTCGCGAATGATGTAAGCGGCGATGTGTTCGGCGCCGATACGAACGAAGTAACGCTCATCACCGCGCAGGGTGAACACGCCTGGCCGCGCATGGATAAACGCGCCGTGGCCGATCAACTGGTCGAGGCCATTTCCAACCATCTGAGTCAACCCAAACCACAGCTTGTGAAATCCAAGAAAGGATAACCCCGTCATTCCCCGAGTTTGCATGGGCAAACTATAGGGGAATCCACTGCCTGATGGATCGCCCTATAATCGCCATGCGATTCGGGCGATGACGCAACTAAAAAGGAAAACCATATGCCACAGCAGCCCATCACCATTGCACTCACCCGCCTGCCCGGCAGCGAGGGCCTCGCCCTTCCCGCCTACGCCACCGAACACAGCGCCGGCATGGACCTGCTGGCCGCCCTGGCCGAGCCGATGACGCTTGCGCCCATGCAGCGCGCACTGGTGCCCACGGGCCTCAGCATCGCCCTGCCGGAAGGCTTTGAGGCGCAAATTCGCCCGCGCTCGGGCCTTGCGTTCAAGCACGGCATTTCGCTGGTGAATTCGCCCGGCACGATCGATGCCGATTACCGCGGCGAAGTGGGCGTGCTGCTCATCAACCTCGGCACCGAACCGTTCGTGATCGAGCGCGGCATGCGCATCGCGCAGATGGTCATTGCGCCCTACACCCGCGCGCAATTCAGCGAAGTGCTGGAACTGCCCAGCACGCAGCGCGGCGCGGGCGGCTTCGGCTCCACCGGCACGCGGGGCTAGGCGATGCTGCTGCCCTCGAAAAAACTGTTCTACGCGGTGGAGGCGGTGCTGTTCATTGCCTACAACGCCAAGGCCGGGCCCATCGCCGGGCGCGACATTGCCGAGAAGCAGAACCTGCCCGCCCGCTACCTCGAGCCGATGATGCAGAAGCTCGTGCGCGCGGGCATCTTGCGCGGTGTGCGCGGCCCGCAGGGCGGCTATGTGCTGGCGCGCGAGCGGCGGCGCATCAGCCTCGCCGATATTTGCAACGCACTGGCCGACGACGCCGTGCTGCCCGACGATACCACCCCGCTGGGCGACCGCGTGCTGAAGCCGCAACTGCGCAGCCTGACGCTGCAATGGCAGCAGCAGCTTTCCGCCATCAGCATTGCCCAATTATGCGAGGAAGCGACAGAACAGAACATCGCCCTTGCCTACACCACCATTCATGACTTCGCGATTTAGGAGTACCGATCCCATGACCATTCGCCCCGCCCTTGACCAGCTCGACGCGCCCCGCGGCCGCATCTACGACAGCATTCTCGAGACCATCGGCCACACGCCGCTGGTGAAGCTGAACCGCATGGCCGAATCCTACGGCGCGAAAGCCACCGTGCTGGCCAAGCTGGAATTCTTCAATCCGCTCTCCTCGATCAAGGATCGCATCGCGCTGTCGATGATCGAGGCTGCCGAGCGCGATGGCACCATCAAGCCCGGCAGCGTGCTGGTGGAGCCCACCTCCGGCAACACGGGCATTGCGCTGGCCTTCGTGTGCGCAGCGAAGGGCTACCCGCTGATCCTCACCATGCCGGAGAGCATGTCGCTGGAACGGCGGAAAATGCTGAAATTCCTTGGCGCGCAGCTGGAGCTCACCCCCGCCCCCAAAGGCATGCGCGGTGCCATTGAAAAGGCCGAGGAGATCGTGGCGAATAACCCGAACGCCATTTTACTGCAGCAGTTCAAGAACCCGTCGAACCCGGCGGTGCATGTGCAGACCACGGCCGAGGAGATCTGGGCCGACACTGCTGGCGCGGTGGATGCGTTCATTGCCGGCGTGGGCACGGGCGGCACGGTCACCGGCGTGGGCCAGGTGCTGAAGCAAAAGAAAAGCAGCGTGAAGATCATCGCCATCGAGCCGGAAGATTCGCCCGTGCTCTCCGGCGGCAACCCCGGCCCGCACAAAATTCAGGGCATTGGTGCGGGCTTCGTGCCCGACATCCTCGACCGTTCGGTGGTGGATGAGGTGCTGACCATCAGCAACGCTACCGCGTTCGACACCGCCCGCCAGCTGGCCAAGCTGGAAGGCATTCCCGCGGGTATCTCGTCGGGTGCCACGGTGGCGGCAGCGCTGGAAGTGGCCAAGCGCGACGACATGGCGGGCAAGACCATCGTGGTCATCATCGCCTCAAGCGCTGAGCGCTACCTCAGCACGGATTTGTTTGCTGAATGATATGCGCACGCACGTCATTCCCCGAGTGTGCGCAGCAAACTATAGGGGAATCCATCCATGCGGCGCTGCCGTGTGGATCGCCCTATAATCGCGGGCGATTCGGGCGATGACGGAATACCTATGAACCTAGACCAACAACGCCGCTATGCACGGCAGATCATGCTGCCCGAACTGGGTGAAGCCGGGCAACAGAAGCTGCTGGCCGCACGCGTGCTGGTGGTTGGTGCGGGGGGCCTTGGCTCGGCGCTCATCCCCTACCTTGCGGCGGCGGGCGTGGGCACGCTCGGCATCATCGACCCCGACCGGGTGGAGCTTTCCAACCTTGCGCGGCAGGTCATCCACGAAAGTGGCGATATCGGCCGCCTGAAAGTGGAATCCGCGCGCGACCGCGTGGAAGAACTGAACCCCGATGTGCGCGTGGTACCCCACGCCGAGGCGCTCACGCCCGAGAACGCCGAACGCATCATCGCGGCCTACGACGTGGTGGCCGATGGGTGCGATAACTTCGCCACCCGCTTCGTGGTGAACGATGCGTGCGTGAAACGTGGCACGCCGCTTGTTTCCGCTGCTATTGCGGGCTGGCAGGGGCAGGTCATGAGCATCCTGCCCGGTGGCCCTACTTATCGCGACCTCGTGCATGAAGACGCGCCCGAAGCCAACACCTGCCGCGAAAGCGGCGTCATCGGCCCGCTGGCCGGCATCATCGGCAGCATGCAGGCGCTGGAAGTGCTGCGTGTGCTGCTGGGCACGCCTGCGCTTGGCGGCAAGCTCGCGATCTATGACGGCATCACCGCGCAGCAGCGGGTGGTGACGCTTACTTAGGCCTGATCATGGATCGACAAACTCGCGAGCTTCTTTGTCGTGTGCCGAATTTGATACCAGCATAGCAGGGCAAACGCAGCATAGAGCGGCACTGGCAACGCCAACGTAATAGTAAAATTCTGTAGCGCGTTATGTTTTGAAGAGTAGGCAAATAACGCAGCCACTATTGCCCAACACACCATGAGCCCATGGCTCATTTTCAATAGTACGCGAGCAACATTCCGCTTCATGCGTAATTAAGAGACTACATACTCAACAGATACATTCAACATTACACCAGCACGCGGTCGGGCGGGCGGTGGCCATCCACAAAGGTCTTGATGTTGATGATGACCTTCTCCCCCATTTCCACGCGCGACTCGATGGT
Organism: Azospirillum brasilense; assembly: GCA_003241645.1. GTDB lineage: Bacteria > Pseudomonadota > Alphaproteobacteria > Rickettsiales > UBA3002 > QFOX01. The sequence continues at coordinate 13,966 of QFOX01000006.1, forward strand.
GGCCGAGGAGATATGCGGCAACAGCAGCACGTTGGGCTTGGATTTCAGCGCCGCCGGGATCTGCGGTGCATGCTCGAACACATCCAGCCCCGCCCCGGCGATGATGCCGCGCTCCAGCGCATCGATCAGCGCGCCCTCATGCACCAGCGCGCCGCGCGCGGTGTTGATGAGCACGGCGGTGCGTTTCATCTGCTGGAACTGGGTGCCGCTGATGAAATGGTGCGTCTGTTCGGTGTGCGGGCAATGCAGCGAGACGATGTCGCTCGCCCCCAGCAATCCTTCCAGCGTCGGGTGGTAGGTGGCGGCGAATTCCTGCTCCAGCTCGGGGTGCAGTTGCGTGCGCTGGTGGTAATGCACCTGCAGGCCGAACCCCGCAGCGCGCTTGGCCACTGCGCGGCCAATGCGGCCCATGCCCACGATGCCGAGCGTTTTGCCATGCACGCGCTGGCCCAGCATGTAATTCGGGCTCCAGCCCGGCCACTCGCCACGCTCGGCGGCGCGGCTGGCTTCCGGCAGGCGGCGCGGCACGGCGAGAATCATCGCCATGGCCGTATCGGCCGTGTCTTCGGTCAGCACGCTGGGTGTATTGCTCACCAGCACGCCTTTGGACTTGGCATAGGCCACGTCGATATGGTCCACCCCCGCGCCGAAATTGGCGATGAGTTTCAGCTCCGGCAACAACGCGTCGATCACCGCCGGCGTAATGGCATCGTTCAGCGTGGGCACCAGCACCGGGCAGCCCTTGGCCTCGCGCAGCCACTGCGCGGCGGGAACGCTGGCCTGCGCCGCGGTGGCGCCTTCCAGCGCGAACAGCTCGCCCAGCCGCTGCATGGTCGGCTCCGCTAGACAGTGGGTAAGATAAATACGGGTCATGCCTGCCCCTGTAGCACGGCAGAAGCAGTGCTGCCAGCCTCTTGCTGTGCCAGAAGCTGTTTCACGAAATCCGCCACGTGGGGAATGCCAACCAATTGCAGGCTTTCCACGGTGCGGTCACCTTCACTGTCCACCGTGTGGCCATAACTGAGCGATACATCGCCCCATCCATCGCGGCGCTCCACGTGCCGAACATGCACGATATGCTGCAGCTGCACCGATTCTACGGTACGGGTTTTCCGCCCATCCACCAGCTTGATCACCCGTGCCGTGGTCAGGCCGAACATGCAGCGCCGTGCTTCCGCAATGGCCCGAAACGGCATGCCAAGCATGAACAGGCCCACGGCAATGAAGGGCACCCCGAACAGCGGAAAGATCACACCGATCACGCCCATGGCCGCATCCTTGGGTGGTCCCGCGAACCATACCGAGCCTGCGGCCACCGTCCAGCCCAGTGAAAAAACAGTCCAGGGAATGCCAAACAGCCAGATACCGAAGCTCTTACGCTGCAACCGTGGGCTTGGCGCCACCGCCAGCAACAGGTCTTCCGTAGTGGTGAGTTCATTGCGCAATTGCTGCCGAAGCTCCGGGCGCACGCGTGAAGCCTGTGGATGATGCGGAAGGGATGGCTGCGTCATATGGACAAATATACCAGTGCTGCTAAGCTGCCGCCAGTATGATGTTCAGAACCGCCCTGCTTTCACTCGTGATGCTCAGCCTTGCGCCCATGGCCAAGGCCGAGGATGCATCCATTCTCAACCCCTCGGGCCTGCCCATTCCGCGCTATGTGTCGCTGAAATCCGACGAGGTGAATGTGCGCGTGGGCCCGGGCAAGCGCTACCCCATTCGCTACGTGTATCGCCGTGCGCATCTGCCGGTGCAGATCGTGGAAGAGTTCGCGCACTGGCGCAAGATCAAGGATTTTGAGGGCACCACGGGGTGGACGCATAAAAGCCTGCTCGACGGGCGGCGCACCGCCATGATCATGGACAAGCCGCAGAACCTCTACCCCGAGCCGGAGGTGAGCAGCGCCCCCATCGTGCGGGCGGAGCCCATGGTCATCGCCACCGTGAAGGAATGCCTGCCCGACTGGTGCGAACTGGAGATCGCGAGCACCACCGCATGGATCCGCAAAGCGGATATCTGGGGCGTGGACCGCGCCGAAGTCTTCGAGGAATAGACCGCTACACAACGAAGCGATGCGCCATGTTCACGAGGCGGGCTAGTAGCCCGTCATGATGCGATCGACCAGTTCCTTCACGCTCGGCACGAACCCGTTGGAATAGAACGGATCGGTCGCGAACTTGTAGCCGTTATGGCCGCTGAACATCAGGTTATGGTCGGGGTCGCCACCACGCACGATGTCCTGCAGCGTTTTCTGGATGCAGAAGCTGCGCGGATCGGCCTTTTTGCCGGTGGTGTAATCGTCGTGGTCTTTCCAGTTGGAAAACGCGCAATGGCTGAGGCAGCCCATGCAATCCACCTGATCCTGATGGATCTCGGCGGCTTTGTCCGGCGCCACGAAGATCATCGTTTCATCCGGCGTTTTCAGGGCTTCGGTGTAGCCCAGCTCCACCCAGCGGTTGATCTTTTCGAGGTCTTCCGGCGTTACGTAGTGCGGACGCTTGCGCGGGCCGAAGCCATACACTTCCGACTTGTAGCCTTCCTGCTCCATGCTGAATTCCACCTGGCGGGCGCTGCGGCCGCGCAGTTCCTGCATGAAGCTGTTATTCGCCGCGCTGGAATAGAAGCCCGTGGGCGAGAATTTGTTCAGGAAAATATCGCCCTTCTTCAGCGTCAGCAGTTTCTGCTTCCAGCTCTCAGGAATGGGCGATTCCTGCGTCAGCAGCGGGCGCGTGCCGAACTGGAACGCCACCGGGCCCACTTCGGGGTTATCCAGCCAATGTTCCCAATCTTTCAGGTGCCATGCGCCGCCCGCCATAAGAATAGGCACATGGTGCAGGCCCACTTCGTTCATGAAGCGGCGCAGCTCCACCACGCGCGGATACGGGTCCTCGGGGCGCTCGGGGTCTTCGCCGTTGCTCAGGCCGTTATGGCCACCGGCCAGCCACGGATCTTCATAGACCACGCTGCCGAGAAGCTCGGGCACCTTGCTGTAGGCACGCTTCCACAGCGCGCGGAACGCACGCATGGAGCTCACGATGGGGTGGTAATAGATGCCATGCTTGGCAGCGATTTCGCTGAGGCGGTAAGGCATGCCCGCACCGCAGGTCACGCCGTGGATCAGGCCGGGCGCGCCTTCCAGCACGCCTTCCATGACCTGCTCGCAGCCGCCCATTTCCCACAGCACGTTCATGTGGATGCGGCCCTGGCCGTTGCTGGCCTCGTGCGCCCATTGCGCATGTTTAATGCCCGCGCGGATACCGTTTGCCACCAGCTCTTCGTGGCGCTCGCGGCGCGTGGTGCCTTTGTACACGAGGGGGATCTGCTCGCCGCTATCAGTGAATTCCAGCTGGTTCACGCCGGAGATGGTGCCCACCGCACCGCTGGCCGCGAACGCACCGGCGGAGATGCCGTTGCTGGCGCCGACGCCCTTGCCGCCCTCCACGATGGGAAGCACTTCACGGCCCGAGATCATCACGGGATTAAGTTTGCGGGCAAAATCCGCAGTCGCAGTGGCAGTCATACACTTCCTTCACGTCACACAAAAAACAACACGGCACGATAGCCGTATAAATCGATACAATGGCCGCTATATACGGCCAAACCGCCCCCAGCGCCAGCGCTAAATGGAGCGTGTGGAAGCAGAGCCGGGTACGAAAAAATGAAGGGGTCCCGCTTGCGCAGGACCCCAGCACCCGTGAGGGCTTCCGTATTACGCAACCGACGGATGAAGCCGGTTGGGAAGGAAGCTTGCAACCCATGCACTGAAACGAGCCCAGATGGACGCCGGTTCAGGCCGTTGCAGGAAGCTTGCCAACTGCTGAGACGCCGAATTCGCGACCATTTCAGCATAGATGGAAAGCGCTTCTGCACGGAGGTCAAAAAGCTGCTGGTTCGCTTCGGCGATCCAGCCATATTTCTGATCCGAGCAAATGCTAATGGTGAAGGTGAGATGCGCCGGAATATGCTGCACGGCCTTGGAGCGGTTCATGCTGTATATCACGGTCAGTTCACCTTTCTCGGTCGCGATGGGCATACGCCATGCGATCGACTTGGGGGCCAGCGTTCTGTCTGCCTGGTAACGGTTGCTCATGAATTGCTCCATGAACGCGATTTGTTCCGCAGCAGCCGAAACGATAGCTTCACCATTGTTCACGTTCGTCATGTTTCATTCCTCTCATGACATACAAAGGGCACGTAACATCCTGTCACGCGTCGCCACTGTGATTTGTTTTTGTTTTTGATTTCAAAGACAAGGCACAGAAAACGAGCCTCCAGTATATCCCAGATGCATGACGCTTTTGTGACGGCGCTGCCGCGCCCCCTAATACGGGTCGGTCACCTTGCAGTTGCTGCTGAAGCGGCACTGCTCGCGCAGGCTACCGCCGATGCTGTTCATCACTTCCTCGCGGGTGCAGGCCGCAAGGCAGAACAGCATCATGAAACCGAGGATTCTCAATGGCTTTCGCCCCAGGTTCGGCCCTGCCCCACTTCCACGGTGAGCGGCACCGAAAGCTGCATCACCGATTCCATGGCCGCCTTCACGCGCGGCTTCAGCTGTTCGGCCTTGGCCTGCGGTGCCTCGATCACCAGTTCATCGTGCACCTGCAGCAGCAGACGGCAATCGCCCTCCTGTTTCAGCAAGGCGTGCACGCTGGCCATGGCACGTTTGATGATATCCGCCGCTGAACCCTGCAGCGGCGCGTTGATGGCAGCGCGCTCGCTGAATTGGCGGAATGCGCCGTTCTTGGAATTGATGTCCTTCACATGAATACGCCGCCCATCGAGCGTGGTCACATACCCATGTTCGCGCGCGAACTGGATGGTGCGATCCATGTATTCGCGAATGCCGGGATACTGCTCGAAATAGCGGCCGATATAATCCGCCGCCTCTTTGCGGTCGATGCCAAGGCGCGTGGAAAGCCCATGCGCCGAGATGCCGTAGATGATGCCGAAATTGATGGTCTTGGCGCGGCGGCGCAGCTCGCTGGTCACTTCGGCCACCGGCACGCCGAACATCTGGCTGGCGGTGACGGCGTGAATGTCGGTGCCGTTGCGGAACGCATCGCGCAGCACCGGAATATCCGCCACATGCGCCAGCAGGCGCAGCTCGATCTGCGAATAATCCGCCGACAACAGCGTGAAGCCTTCCGGTGCCACGAAGGCTTCGCGGATCTTGCGCCCCTCCTCGGTGCGAATGGGAATATTCTGCAGGTTCGGATCGGTGGATGACAGTCGGCCCGTCGCCGCAATGGCCATGGAGAAGCTGGTATGCACCCGCGCATCGCGCGGCGAAATGGCGTTCGCCAACGCGTCGGTATACGTGCTTTTCAGTTTGCTGTATTGCCGCCATTCCAGCACCTTGCGCGCGATGGGCTGGCCCTGCTCGGCCAGCTCCTCCAGCACCTGCACATCCGTGCCATACGCGCCGGACTTGGCGGATTTCTTACCGCCCGGCAGTTGCAATTTGTCGAACAGCACTTCGCCCAGCTGCTTCGGCGAGCCGATGGTGAATTCCGTGCCGGCCAGCGCAAACACTTCTTTCTCCAGCGCCGCGATGTTCGTGCCGAACAGCTGCGACAGCTCCACCAGTTTTTTGGTATCGACCAGAATGCCCGCCACTTCCATATCAGCAATGATGGGGATCAGCGGGCGCTCGATCTCCTCATACACGCGGGTGACCTGCTTTTGCGCCAGCTGCGGCAGGAAATATTCATACATGCGGAAGGTAAAATCCGCATCCTCCGCGGCGTAGGCAGTGGCGCGATCGATGTCGATCTCCGAGAAATTCTTCTGCGCACGGCCCGTGCCCACCACATCGGTGTAAGCGATCATTTTATGGTTCAGGTAGGTCTCGCACAGGTAATCCATGCCATGCCCGTGCAGCCCCGCGAACAGGCAGTACGACATCAGCATCGTATCTGCCACGGGCTGCATGCTGGCACCATATTTCGCCAGCACCACGAGGTCATATTTCAGGTTATGGCCAATTTTCAAAACGGCTGGGTCGGCCAGCAGCGGCGCCAGCAATGCCAGCACGCGGTCGCGGGGCAATTGCCCATCGGCCAGCCGCGTCGCACCGCCACCCGTCGGCGCATCGAACAGGCCGCCCTGTGCGGCTGCACCTTCCGTTACATGCCCCACCGGAATGTAGCAGGCACGGCCCGCTTCGGTCGCCAGTGAAATGCCCACCAGCTCGGCTTCCACGGCGTTCAGGCTGGTCGTTTCGGTGTCGATGGCGACATAACCTGCCGCCTGCGCCTGCGCGATCCACCGTGCGAGCGATGCTTCATCGCGCACGGTTTCGTAGGCAACCTTCACCGGCGCGACTGCAGCCGTCGCCTGCGCTGCCGTAGGCGCTTTCTGACTCGGCGCACTACTGACCGCGTGCTCTTGTGCGAAGGGCGCATGCGCACTGGCCGCGCCCATTTTCTTCGCCAGCGAGGTGAAATTCTGCGCCTCAAGGAATTCAAACAGCGCCGTGTTATCCAGCGGTACGAGATCGAACGTTTCCACCGGCGTGGGCAGCGGTACGTCATGGCGCAATTCCACCAGCCGGCGCGAAATCCGCGCCGCGTCGGCATGCTGCGTCAGCACCTCACGGCGCTTGGGCTGCTTGATGTTGGCGAGGTTCGCAAGCACCCCTTCCACATCGCCATAGGCGTTGATGAGTTCGGCCGCGGTCTTGGGGCCAATGCTGGGCACGCCCGGCACATTATCCACCGAATCGCCGATCAGCGCCTGCACCTCGATCACCTTGCAGGGGTGCACGCCGAATTTCTCCATCACCTCGGCTTCGCCGATGGGCTTTTTCTTCATCGGGTCCCACATGCTCACGCCCTCGCAGATGAGCTGCATGAGGTCCTTATCGGACGAGATGATGAGCACTTCCATGCCCTGCTGGCGGCCCGCGGTGGCGTAGCTGGCGATCAGATCATCCGCTTCGAAATTCTCCATCTCGATGGCGGGAATCTTCAGCGCGCGCGTTGCCTCGCGCACCAGCGCGAATTGGGGAATAAGGTCTTCCGGCGGGTCGGGACGGTGCGCCTTGTAATCGGCATAGAATTCGTTGCGGAAACTTTTGCGCGACGCATCGAAGATCACCACCAGGTAATCCTCGGCATATTGCTCGCGCAGGTTCAACAGCATGGTGGTGAAGCCATAGACCGCGCCTACTGCCGTACCGTCCTTGCGCGTCAGTGGCGGCAGCGCGTGGTAGGCACGAAAAATATAACCCGAACCATCCACGAGGATCAGGCGGGGATTTTTGTCGTGCGTGGGAAGTGGTGCGTGGGGAGTGGTTGGTTGCATACAACGCTTCTAACACCCTCCCATAGCGTCATTCCAGCGAAAGCTGGAATCTATCTTCTTTCTTTTTTCCTTTTGAAGTCGCCCCAACTGTAGCAATAAGGTGGATTCCAGCGTTCGCTGGAATGACGGAGAGAAAACCATGACAAAATCTGTACTCACCGGGCCAGAGCTCGCCCCGCAATCCGGCACCGTTAAGCATGTGGTCATCCTGCTGCATGGCGTTGGCAGCAATGGCGATGACCTGATTGGCCTCGCCCCCATGCTGGCCCCTGCGTTGCCCGACACGCAGTTCCTCTCGCCCAATGGCGCACAGCCGTTCGATCAGGCGCCGTTCGGCTATCAGTGGTTCTCGTTGCGCGACCGCAGCCACAGCGCCATGCTGGCCGGCGTGCAGGCCGTCGCACCCACGGTGGATGCGTATATCGACGAAGTAAAAGCCCGCTTCGGGGTGGATGATGCGAACATCGCGCTCGTGGGTTTCAGCCAGGGCACCATGACCTCGCTCTATGTGGGCCTGCGCCGCGCGCAACCGCTTGCAGGCATTGTCGGGTTCTCCGGCGCGCTGATCGATGCGGCGAACACCCCCGCCAGCGTCACGCCGGTCTGCCTCATCCATGGCGAGTGGGACGAAGTGGTGCCCTACGCCGCCATGGTGCAGGCGCGCGAAGCGCTCAGCCAGAAGGGCATCCGTGTGGAAGCACATGCACGCCCCAATCTCGGCCATAGCATCGACGGTGAAGGGCTGGAAGCGGCGGTGGATTTTCTGCGCGCACGCTTTGGGATGGCGACATAGCCGACGCCTAACATTCCATCATTTTTTATGTCATCCCGGCCACGCAGTGCGCCGGGATCCAGCGCCACGCATGAAAAAGATGGATCCCGGTGTTGTTTCGCAAACCGGGATGACAATGACCGGTTATCCTCCCTTTGTCATGCTGAGCAACGCGACGCATCTCAGCAAAAGAGATCCTTCACTCCGTTCAGTATGACAACTACCTGATGTGATTAACGGCGGTCCACGCCCACGGCCTGTGCGACGCTTGCGAACCCATCGCGCGCGAGCAGCTCGACAAGGCCTTTGTTGATGCGCTCCACAAGGCCAAGGCCCTGATAGATTAGGCCTGTGTAAAGCTGCACGGCCGAAGCCCCCGCGCGAATTTTCGCATACGCATCCTCGGCGCTGCTGATGCCGCCAACGCCGATGAGCGGCACCTGCCCCTTCGTCATCACCGCGACCTTGCGCAGCACTTCGGTGCTGAGGGTGAAGAGCGGTTTGCCGCTTAAGCCACCCTGCTCGCCATTATGCTGAATGGTGGTGTTGCTGATGATGAGCCCGTCGAGCGTTTCCTCCAGCGCCACTTGGGCAATGGCGATCAGCGCCGCATCGTCGTTATCGGGCGCGATCTTCACGAAGATGGGTTTGTGCGCGAAGCCGAATTCCTGCATCAGCTCCGTGCGTGCGGCGTGTAGCCCGCGCACCAGCGCCTGCAATTCTTCCTTGGCCTGCAGGTTGCGCAGGCCTGGCGTGTTGGGCGAGCTGATATTCGCGGTGATGTAGTCCACATAGCCATAGAGCGCGCGCATCGCGGCCACGTAATCGGGCAGCGCTTGCTCGCTGTCTTTGTTCTTGCCCACATTGCCACCCACCACACCGCCATGGCGGTTGGCGGCAAGGCGCGCGGCAGCCGCGTCCATGCCTTCGTTGTTGAAGCCCAGCCGGTTGATGACCGCCTCATGCTCGACAAGGCGGAACATGCGCGGCGCGGGGTTGCCCGGCTGCGCGCGCGGCGTGACCGTGCCGATCTCAACAAAACCGAACCCGGCTTTCTGCAGCCCTTCCACCGCTTCAGCGTTCTTGTCGAACCCCGCGGCAAGCCCCACGGGCGACGGCAGCTTCAGCCCCGCCAGTTCAGTGGCAAGCGACGGGTGGGTGAACTGGCTTTTCGGGGCCACGCCCATTTGCAACGCACGAATCGCCGCGCGGTGCGCTTTCTCGGGCGGCAGCAGGAACAAAGCCGGGCGGTAAAGGCGGTAGCAATCCATGGCTATTGAATGATCTTCACGCTGGCGCGCATGGGCTGGCGCATGGCGACGCGCGCCGGGGCATTGGTGCGCACGCCGCGCACCACCGTGGTGCCCGAAGCCGCAGCCACCATGGGCATGTTCACGCCGCTGGGTTGCTTGCCCGCCAGCACCTGCATGGGGTCGAACCGCTGGCCGTTGCGGGTGATGCGATAATCCAAATGCGGGCCGGTGGAACGGCCGGTGGAGCCAAGCTCGCCGACCTTCTGGCCCTGACGCACGCGCTGGCCCACCCGCACCGATTGCGCGCTCATGTGGCCATAGCTGGATTCGGTACCGTCGCGGTGTTGCACGCTGACATATTTTCCGTAGCGCGAACCATCCGCGACCTTGGTGACGATACCATCGGCCGAAGCAAGAATAGGCGTGCCGACCGCGGCGGCAATATCCACGCCGCCATGGAACCCGGCGCGCCCGTGGAACGGGTCTTTACGCGTGCCATAGCCTGAGGTAAAACGCTGCGGCACATTGCCCGGCAAGGGCCATGCATGCCCGGCCACGCGGCCACCAAAGGCGGGTGCCGCCGCGGGAGCAGCCGATTCACCGAACAGCGAAAGCACCGCATTGTCCTGCGGGCGATCAAGGCTTGGCCGCGCCGCGACCGTCGCAGCCGCGGGCTTGGGCAATGCCGCCTGACGCCGCACGGGCGCCATGCCGGCGCGATCGATGCGAAGGAAACCGGATTGGACCGCCGCGCGGTCGGAACGCATGGTCTGCGCGGGACGCACCACGCGCACGCCCGCTACATTGTTGCGGGCTGAATCAAGCGACATGAAGCGCGTCTGCACGCTCTTGCCCGCATCGGCCACGATCATCGGCGCATCGGATACGGCATGGGCAGGCGCAGCGAGAAAAAGCCCCGCGCCGATAACCATGCTCAAATACTGATGCTTGAATCCCATTCGCCCCTCTATGGCCTGATTGTAAGGGATTAGCAATCGCCATGCCAGTTCCAGTATCAAGGCGTGATAAATTTATCGCCCTGACGACGATAATACCACTACGCCTTGTGAGTAACTTTTGCTATGCTTGCTATATGTAGTAGGCTCTGCAGAAATGGGCTGTCACTGAATTACCTAAGAAAAAAGAGCGTTATGCAACAAGCCTTGTCTTTACGCCATTGGTCGGGCCTCACTGCTTCCACCGCATTGATCGGCACGGCAGCCCTGCTCCTCGCGATTTCACCGGCGCACGCCGCGTTCGACCCGAACGCCGATAACGGCTACACGGGCCCGGTCGTCAGCCAGACCCGCTCACGCCTGCCCGACACGTCGGTGCTGCGCGGCGAAGCACCCCGCCCGCTTTACGCACCCGGCGGCAGCGCCGCAGGTATCAGCTCGGGCGGATACGCCTCGCCCCTGAAGCCGATCCAGATGCCGAAGCCGCTCTACCCTGAGAAAATGCAGGCGACCGAAATTACCTCTGCGCCCATGCAAGCCCCGGCCGCCATGGCTGCACCCACCATCGCACCGGCGCCTGCGCCCGCACTCGCCGGCATGCCGGAAGTGGACCCCGCCGTGGCCGCCCGCGCCGAGGCCATGATGGCCGCCGAACAGCCTGCCGCCCCCATGCCACAACCCGTTGCCATGGCCAGCGGCGACGGCTTCATCGCCCCTGCACCGCTCCTGGCGCAAACGCCGCCTGCCGCTGCCGCACCCGTTGTTGCAGCACCTGCGGCCGTGGCAGCGGCCCCCGCGCCGCTCATGGTGCCGGAACCGGTCGGCGCACCTGCCGCAGCGGCCCCCGTGGCCGTGGCAGCAGCCGCGCCCGCTTCCACCATGAGCGAGCAAACGCGCAGCATCCTCAGCACCATTCCGTCGCGCATCGACACCGCGCCCGCACAGAAACCCAGCAAAGTGTCGCTGGCCCGCGTGAGCCCGCAAATTCAGGAAGTGCTCGGCAAGGACGCGCAGGAAGACGCTTACGAATCCGTGGGCCTGAGCATCAAGGTGCGCCGCCCCGGACTCGACACGAATTACGAGCTGAACAACGCCTACACCGCCCTCATGGGTGGCGACACGCAGCGTGCCATCGAGATCTACAAGAACATCATCGCCTCCGAACCGCGCAACGAAGATGCCATGTTCGGTCTGGCCGCGACCTACCACCGCCTTGGGCAGGTGGAACAGGCGCGCCCCTTCTACGGCATGCTGTTAAAACAGAATCCTAACCATCGCGAAGGCCTCAATAACTTCCTCGTGCTGGTGAGCGACGAATCGCCGCAGGATGCCCTGCCGGAGCTGGAGCGCCTTGAACTGCGCAACCCGGATTTCGCGCCCATTCCCGCGCAGATCGCCATCGTGCTGGATAAGCTGGGCTACCCCGATCAGGCGCAGGAGAAAATGCTGCGCGCCATCGAGATCGCACCGGAGAACCTGACCTACAAATACAACCTCGCGGTCATGCTGGATCACCATCGCAAATATGCCGACGCCACGGCGCTCTATTCCATGCTGATCGAATCGGCATTGCGCGGCGAGCAGGTCCCTGCCAGCACCGAGAGCATGCAGCGCCGCCTGACCTACCTGACGACGGCCATGAACGAAGCACAGGCCGGCAGTTAATTTCTGTCGGTTAACGAAGTGTTTACTTGGCTTCGCCTAGAGTGGAACGGCACAACGAGGTTCGCATGGAAATTACCGATCTATTAATGGCCACCCACCGCAATAAAGCGTCGGATCTTCACCTGTCCACGCGCAACCCGCCCATCATGCGGGTGCATGGCGATATGCTGCCGCTGGATATTCCGCCGCTGGACGCCGACACCATCAAGCAGATGGTCTATTCCATCATGACCGAACAACAACGCTCCGACTATGAGCGCGAACTTGAGCTCGATTTCTCGATCAGCTTCTCCGACGCCATGCGCTTCCGCGTGAACGTGTTCAACACCATTTATGGCCCCGGCGCGGTGTTCCGTACCATTCCCACGAAGATCCTGTCGCTGGACGAACTCAAAGCCCCCGAAGTGCTCAAACGCCTGTGCCATTTGCACAAAGGCCTGATCCTGGTGACCGGGCCGACCGGTTCGGGTAAATCCACCACCCTCGCGGGCATGGTGGACTATATTAACAGCAACATGAACAAGCACATCCTCACCGTGGAAGACCCGGTGGAGTTCGTGCACCAATCGAAGAAATCGCTCATCAACCAGCGCGAGGTGGGCGCCAGCACGAAAAGCTTCGCCAAGGCGCTTAAATCCGCACTGCGTGAGGATCCGGACGTGATCCTGGTGGGCGAGATGCGCGACCTTGAGACCATCCAGCTTGCCATGACCGCGGCCGAAACCGGCCACGTGGTGATGGGCACGCTGCACACCAGCTCCGCCGCAAAGACCATCGACCGTATCATCGACGTGTTCCCGGCCGACGATAAAGAAATGGTGCGCGCCATGCTCTCGGTATCGCTGGAAGCGGTGATCGCGCAGACGCTCGTGAAGAAGGCCGACGGCGCAGGCCGCGTGGCCGTGCATGAGATCATGCTGGGCACGCCCGCCATTCGAAACCTCATCCGCGAAGCGAAAGTGCCGCAGATCACCTCGATGATCCAGATGGGCACCAAGCAAGGCATGTGCATCATGCGCGATTCCATGAACAAGCTCTACGAGCAAGGCCTCATCTCGGCCGAGACACTGCGCGAAGGCCTGATGACCGGCACCGAAGAGGAAAGCTCCGGCGGCAGTGCGCCCATGCCCATGGGCGGCAGCGGCGGCGTTCGTAAATCGGCCAACTCGTTCTAAGTTCGCCCATGACCGAGCATATCGACACATTGCTGGATGCATTGGTTTCGCGCAAAGGTTCCGACCTTTATCTGACCTATGGTGCGGCGCCTGCCCTGCGCGTTTCCGACAATATCATGACCATTGGCAACACGCCGCTGAGCGATGAGCAGTTGCAGCTCTACCTCAGCCAGTTGCTCAGCCCCTCGCAGGTGGATGAATTCGAAAGCACGCTGGAACTGAACACCGCCATGCTCTGGCGCGACGTGGCGCGCTTCCGCATCAACATCTTCCGCCAGCAGGCGCATGTGGCCATCGTCATCCGTCGCGTGCAGATGGATATTCCGACCCTTACCGACCTCAACCTGCCCTCGACCTATGCCGACCTCATCATGCTCAAGCGTGGGCTGGTGCTGCTGGCGGGCCCGACCGGTTCGGGGAAAACCACGTCGCTGGCCGCCATGGTGGGCCACCGCAACACCAACGGTTCCGGCCATATCATCACCGTGGAAGATCCGATCGAATTCGTGCACACCCACGACCAGTGCATCATCAGCCAGCGCGATGTGGGGCTGGACACCTATTCCTATGGTATCGCGCTGAAGAATGCGCTGCGCCAGCGGCCGGACCTTGTGGTCATTGGTGAGGTGCGCGACCGCGAGGTGATGGAGCAAGCAATCTACTTCGCCGAAACCGGCCACCTGTGCGTGGCGACCATTCACGCCAACAACTCCAGCCAGGCGATCGAGCGCGTGCTGAACTTCTTCCCGGAAGAGCGCCATCCGCAGATCCTGCTGAACCTTGCGCTGAACCTGCGCGGCGTGTTGTCGCAGCGCCTTGTGCCCACCATGCAGATGGGCCGCACACTGGCCATTGAAGTGATGTTAAACAACGGCTTGATTCGCCAACTTATCGAAGAAGGTAAGATCCGTCAGATCCGCGAGATGATCGAACGCGGCAAGATCGACGGCATGCAGACCTTCGACCAGCACTTGATGGAAATGATCGAGAAGAACATCATTCTGGAAGACACGGCACTTGCCGAGGCCGACAACCCGGCCAACCTGCGCATGATGATCAGCAACAAAAAGAACGCAAAGCGCATGGCCACCAGCGAGATCAGCTTCCGCGGATCGGTGGTCAGCAACGCCGGAACGGATTTTTAAGCGACCGCGCGCGAGATCTCGGCGCTTTCACCGATGGCTTTCAGGAAGGCGCGCTCAAGGCTCACCTCACCAAAGGTCGGTTTGAACTCGGACGCCGTGCCGAGATACACGAGCTTCTTATCGTGGATGATGCCGATACGGTCGCAGATCTCGTCAATATCCGAGAGAATATGCGAGCTGAAGAACAGGGTCTTGCCCTCGCTTTTGGCACGCAGCATCACGTCTTTCAGCTTGATGCGCGCGCGCGGGTCGAGGCCGCTCATCGGCTCGTCGAGGATCATGAAGGGCTGGTCCACCATGAACGCACCGATGAGGCCGAGCTTTTGCCCCATCCCCTTCGAATACGAGCCGACCTTGCGGCTCAGCGCGTCCGGGTCGAGGTCGAGGTCCACCGCCATCTGGCGTGCTTTGTCCTGATCCAGTTTCTTGCCGTAATACGACAGCGCCAGCGACAGATGCTCCATGCCCTTGAGGTAGCGCGAGGGCGAGAATTTCTCGGGCAGGTAGGAAATCCGTTCGCGCGCCTTCACCGTGGTGCAGGCTTCGCCGAACATCAGCGCCTGCCCGCTATCGGCCTTGGCCAGGTCCAGCATGATCTTGATGAGCGTGGTCTTGCCCACGCCGTTCAGCCCGACCAGCCCGAAGATCTCCCCCGGTTTGAGCGTAAAATTCACATCCTGCAGCACGCTGTGTTTGCCATAGGATTTGCAGATATTCTCAATGCTGAGGGGGGCATTTACGTCGGTCGTCATGGTTCGGCCCTTAGGGGTTGGTCGGTTGGCGCTGGCGCACCGGTGTCACGGATTTAATACCTTCGCTGCTCTTCAGCAAGGTATCGAGTGAATCTTTTGCGCTGGGTGCCGAAGCGCCCCCGGCTTTCTGGTACATGCGCTGGATCGCGTCGCCGGCAAGGCCGGTGGTGGCGGCATCGGGCAGGCTATCGCGCTGCACTTCCGTGGGTGCCGCGCCATCCGTCGGCGGGGTTTCCCCCACCAGTGCGGGCATATCGGTGCCCTGTTCCGCCGTGGTCGGCTCGGCGATCTTCTCGAGCGTCGGTGCGGCAACGCGCCCTTCGAACGTGGCCATGTAGCCCGGCGCGAAGGTCTGGTTCGGCTTGAGGGTGAACATCACCTGATCGGCCTGCGTATCCAGCATGGCGGTATTGGGCTTGGTAAGCTTGTGCTTCACCGCATCGGTCTTGGCGAACATATCCGCCTCGGCGCGGCGCTTCATCGCCATCACGTATTCCGGCTTCCACACGAAGCGCACCATATCCGGCCCGATGCCCACCACTTTCAGCGTCTGGTCATTGGTTTTGGGGGTAATGCGCATGCCGCTGATCCACACCGACCAGTCGTTGCGCGCACGATAGACAATGCTCGCCAGCGTGAACACCGGGTACGCGTCCGGTTCCGGGGTGATCACCAGTTGCGGGCGCTCTTCTTCCACCACTTCAATATCGGCCGCGCCCGGAAGGCGACGCTTGGTTTCGTAGGTCTTCAGCACGCGCTTCATGTTCTCGATCTGGTTCGGCGAATACATGAGGCTGTAAGGGAATTCGCCATACGAAAACGGCTCGTTCATATCCACCGAGGGCGGCGGCGCGGGTGTCGCGGGCGCTGGCTGCTCCGGCACGGCAGGCAGCCCGGTATCCACGGGGGGTGCAACGGTCGCATTCGCCTCGGGCGGCAGCGGTTCCACCGGCGGCAATGGCTGCGCGGCGGCAGGCTCAGCGGGAGCGAGTTGCTCAACGGGCGGCAGCGGCTGCGCCGGCACGCTCGGTACATTCACTTCAGGCAGCGAGGTGGCCACCGGTGCATCGCCCGGAGCGACCGCCGGGGCGACCGCGGGCAACGTATCCAGCGATTGCGCGAACGCCGACGGCCCGGTGCAAAGGAGCGTCGTTACGACCAGCAGCTGCAGGGAATTCAAACGGCGCATCACATGCCTCCCGTGGGGGAAGGAGCAGGTGCCGCGGCAGCCGGCTGTTCGCTGGTGGGTTTCGGCTCGATTCCCACCCAGGTGAATTCGATGCTCGCGCCCACATTCTCGGGGTTCTGGCCGCCCAGCATTTCGGTGTAGGAGGAAATATCCATATCGGCACGGCGCGTCATTTCCAGATTGGTGATGCGCAGCAGGCCCGGCGTTTTCTTCTGCAGTTCATCGAGGAACGAGAAAACATGCGCGTCGGAGATGGCACCGAGTTCGATCTTCACGGGCAGCCGCTCGATCACGTCATAATTCAGCGCCGAGAATTCGGGCTTGGCCGATTTCGTTTCCAGCGGCAGCGTTAGCTTGAAACTGTTGGCGAAACGGTAGCGATCCTTCGCATCGCGCAGCGTTTCTTTCATGCGCTCGCTATTGGTGGCGTAGTCACCGCTCGGATGCGCCAGCTCGATCTCGATGAAACGCTTTTCCGCTGCACCCGACTGGTCGATCTGACCGCGCATGCTTGCGATCTGGGCATTATCCTGATCGCGGGCGCTGGTGGCCGCATTCTTGCGCTCGACCGCCGCATTCTTCATGGAGCCGGTCGCGAAAAGCGCACCGCCAGCAACGACCACCACGACGCCAATGATAGCGCCCTGCTTGACCAGTTTCTTCTGCATGCGTTTGATTTTTTTCATGCCCACCCCCTACTGCATACCGGGTGAAGCGGATGGGCCACCCACGGGGCCGCCCCCCGGAACGGGGGCTGGAGCGGCCGCGGCCGCAGCCGCGGGATCAACGGTTTTCGGGCCGCGCAACGTCACTTCCACTTTGCGGTTGGCACTGTCGGTAATGGCCGGCCCGGCATTCTGCTGGTCGAACGAGATCTCCATGCTGTTGCTGCCACCCGCGATCCACGGATACGGCTGGATGATCAGGTCGTATTTGGTCAGGTTCGCTTTCATGCCATCGAAATAGGCATTCGCGGCCGAGGTCAACGCGTCGGCATCGCTGTACTGGCCGGTGAATTCCACCCCGACCTTCACCACCAGCGGCACGGCAGGCAGCGGTGCACCGGAAGCGTCCAGCGCGGGCGTTGCCTGTTCGGTGGGCCCTTGCGGCTTCCACTCCATGTTGCTGATGCGGTGCTCTTCATCCACGTACGGTGCGAAATCGCGCACGAAATCCAGCGGCGAGATCATGTCCTTCAGGTACGCGTCATACACCGTTACCACGGCGGATTTGAAGGCCACGTCCTTATCCAGCCCGTCCAGCGATTTGCGCAGGGCTTCGGCTTCGGTCTGCAGCGGGGCGCGCTGCTGTTCAATGGTCGAAGCCTCGGAACCGGCCGAGAAGCTTTCCACGACATTCATGCCCGAAAGCCCAAGCAGCGCCAGCGCCGCCAACACGCCCACCACCTTGACGCCAAGGCTGATCGTGTAGAATTTTGCCAGCTGCTCGCCATAGGCAGTCATGAATTTCAGGCGGCGTTTTTTCGCTTTGCCAAACCACGACGAAACCACCACATCGCCAAAACGGTCAGCCGAGAGAGCGGCTTGCTGCAGCCCCAGAAGATCGGCCGCCTCCATAGGCGTCAGCACCTGCGCGCTGGCCGCCTGGAAGCGGTTCACATCCAGCGTTTCTTTCACTTCCTGCGCGGTGATGATGAACATATCCAGCTTGTTGTTCTCATCGAACCCAAGGCGGCGCAGGTACTCGATCGTGTTCAGGATCTCCTGCTCGATGTTGCCCGCGATGACCGCGGCCAGCCCATCATCGATCGCCTGCGTCACACGGGTGAACACCAGTTTGCCGTCTTTCAGCACGACCTGGCGGAACCCGCTGACCTTATTATGCGTGACCAGCAGCTCCCACGCGGCGGCTTCACCGCCCACCGCTTTACGCAGCGCGGGAATGTAATTCTGGGCTTCCACGGGCAGCAGGTAAATGCCCTTCAGCTCGTTCGGCTGCTCAACGACCAGCTCCAGCCAGAGCTGCATGACCGCCGTATTCGCCAGCGAAATGAGCAGGAAGTTCCACTCCTTGCGCCCGGTCTTATCGCGACCCAGCGGCAGGAAGCCTTTCAGGTCCTCGGCCTGGAAGTCGCGCTCAAGGCGGCGCTTCACCAGACCGTTCACGCTCAGCGAACTTACCGGCGGGAAACTGTGGCGCACATATTGCTGGTCCAGCACATCGGCCA
Source organism: Azospirillum brasilense (assembly GCA_003241645.1). Lineage (GTDB taxonomy): Bacteria > Pseudomonadota > Alphaproteobacteria > Rickettsiales > UBA3002 > QFOX01. The sequence goes on from QFOX01000006.1 coordinate 32,369, forward strand.
GCACATAAAGCGGCGCGCCGGGGTGCGAAGCCAGCAGCTCCACCATACCGGCCGTGTGGTCGGGCTGGGCGCTGGGCGCGAACAGGCGGCGCACCACGGTGCTGCCCTGCATGTAGACGAGGATGCCCCCATCGTCACCGATGATGAGCACGAAACGGCCCGCGCCACCGGCTTTCTTCTTGCCGCCGGATGCGGCCGGCTTGCGGGTGCGCGCAGGTGCAGGCGCGGGCGCCGGTGCGTTCGCCGCCACTTCTTTATCTGCGCTGCGTTTTCCTAGCTTCATGCGTTAGAACTTCATGTTGGAGAAGGATTGATAGAGCGGGCCGAACACCGCGGCGATCACCCAGAAAATAAGCGCCCCGAGGAACAGCGTCAGCGTCGGCTGGATCATGCCGATCATGCCATCCACCGCGTCGTTCACCTCGCGGTCGTAGAAGAATTTGATGTTCTCAAGCGCGTCGTTCATGTTCCCCGAATCCTCACCCACTTTGAACATACGGATCACAAGGGTGGGAAACTGGTTGCTCATTCGCAGCGAGTTGGTGAGGTTATTTCCTTCAACGATGCCGCGATGCACCAGTTCGACCGATTCGGCCAGCACGCGGTTGGAAACTACCTTGCGCGACGAAAGCAGCGCCTCGGGAATATCGATGCCGCTTCGGAACATCACCGCGAAGAAGTGGGTGAAGCGCGCGAGGTTGATTTTGCGGATGGTGGGCCCGAGCACCGGGGCTTTCAGCAACACACCATCGAACCAGTAGGCGAACGCGTCGGACGCGCGGTAGAGCGCCGCCAGCACCATGAACGCGCCGATGGGCAGGCCGAAAATAATGTACCACGAACTTTGGAACGCTTCCGACGTAGCGATGAGTGCGCGGGTGTGGATGGGCACTTCGAAGCCCTGATCGAGAATGAATTTGATCAGCTTCGGCACCACGAACACCATGAGGATCGCGATCACGCCCAGCATCACGAACAGCAGCACGATCGGGTAGCGCGTGGCCTTTTTCACCTTGCGGCGAAGGTCGTTGCTCCATTTCATGTTCTCGGAGATATGCACGAACGAATCGGTCAGCTTACCGGTCTTCTCACCCGCCGCGATAAGACCAACGAACACCTCATTGAAAACGCGCGGATAATTGGCCAGCGCCTCCGAAAGTTTATTCCCGGTCTTCACCTTCTCGAGCACGTCGGTCATGATGTCGCGCAGCTTCTTCGACTCGGTCGAATCGCGCACGTCGGCCAGCGCTTCGTGGATGGGCACGCCTGCCCGGCTCAGCTGCTCGAGATGCAGGCAGAGGATGATCATGTCTTTCAGTTTGATCTTGGATTTGCCGCCGCCTTTTTTGCGCTGCTCGCGATAGTTCACGAGATCGAGCCCGATTTCTTTCAACCGGGTTTCAAGATCGATCTCGTTCTCCGCGACCATGGACCCACGAATGGAACGCCCACGGTCGTTGATGGCGCTATAGTTAAATGCAGGCATTGGACTCCAATTTCTTGAGCGCGGGGATATTGTTATTTTTACCGCAACCTGCCGAGTGCGTCGACACTATTATAGTCGATCGGTCAAATCCACCACGGAAATGAGTTCCGCCATATCAATGTAGCCTGCCAGCACCTTACTGATGCCATCCTGCACCATGGGCACGAATCCGTTCTCGAGCGCATATTCCAGCATGTGGGCGCGGGTCGCCTTGGTGGCGATCAACTCATCCAGCCCGGAATCGATGCGCAGGATCTCGTGCACGCCCATGCGGCCTTTGTAGCCCTTGAAGTTGCAGCTCTCGCAGCCCACCGCTTCGTGAATGATGGGCGGCTGGGCTGCGTCCACCCGCATCAGGCGGCATTCTTCCTCGGTCGCCGGGCGCGGGCGCTTGCAGCTGTTGCACAGGCGGCGCGCAAGGCGCTGCGCCATGGTGGCAATGAGCGAGCCTGCCAGCAGGTGGGGCGGCACGCCGATATCGCCCAGACGCGGAATGGTCCCCAGCGCATCGTTGGTGTGCAGGGTGGTGAACACCTGGTGCCCGGTGAGCGCCGCACGCACCGCCATGATCGCGGTTTCCTCGTCGCGCACCTCCCCCACGAAGATGATGTCCGGATCCTGACGCATCAGCGATTTGATGCCGGAGTTGAAGTCGATCACGCCCTCGCGCACCTGCGTCTGGCGGATCAGCGGCAGCTGGTACTCCACCGGATCTTCCAGCGTCATGATGTTCACGTCGATGGAGTTGATGAACGACAGCACCGAATAGAGCGTGGTGGTTTTCCCCGAACCGGTCGGCCCCGTCACCACGATGATGCCTTCGGGGCGCTTCAGGCAGCGCTTCATCACATCAAGGTTATGCTCTGAGAAACCAAGGTTTTCGATCGGCACGAGCGATTTGGATTTGTCGAGGATACGCAGCACCACGTTCTCGCCATGCACGGTCGGCTGGGTCGCCACACGGAAATCCACCTCGCGGCCCAGCGCCACCATGTTGATGCGCCCATCCTGTGCGGCGCGGGTCTCGGCAATGTTCATGCCCGACATAATTTTCAGGCGCACCAGCATGGCGGGCCAGTAATCGCGGTGGAAGGAGCGGATCTGCTGCAGCGCGCCGTCGATGCGGTAGCGCAGGCGAAGGAAGGTTCCCTCCGGCTCGAAGTGAATATCCGACGTGCCCTGCTTGATCGCATCGATCAGCAGCGCATCCACCAGGCGCACGGTGGGGTTCACATACCCCTCCTCACGCCCATCGAGCTGCGCTTTGTCGCGGATGCCGGTCTCGATCTCGCGCAGGATCCCGTCGATGGAGAGGTCGTAATTGTAGTAACGCTCGATCAGCTCGTTCAGCTCGGTGTCGGTCGTGTAGATCGGCACGATCTTCGCGGTCTTATCGAGGTGGCGGCGCACCTGATCGATCGCGAGCACGTTGAATACATCCACCATGGCGATCTTGATATTGCCGCCCTCCTGCTGCACGGGCATGACCTTGTTGCGCACCGCCACTTCGCGCGGCACCAGCGCCACCAGCGCGGGGTCGATCATGGTCGTTTTCGCATCGAAACGCTCGGTCCCCGTGGTTTCGGCCAACACCTCACCCAGCGCCGACTCGGTGATGAAGTTCATGGAAACGAGGATATTGCCCAGCAGCTTTTTCGATTTGGCCTGCTCGCGCAGCGCAATTTCCAGCTGATCCTTCGAGATCAGGCCCAGCGCGATGAGCTTCTCACCGATGCGCATGGGTTTCTTTTCCGGCTCAGCGGGGGCTTTGCCCAGCCCGCTCTCGCCGGGGCTTTCATAGACCGGCGCGGGTGCTGCCGCGGGCTCGGCTACAGGCGGAGGTGCGGGCTGCTCATAGACCACTGGCTGCTCTACCGCAGCGGGCGCCGCGTAGGTTTGAATGGGTGGGGCGGCGGGTGCCGGGGTCGCTACCGTTACCTCGATCGGCACAGGCGACGGGGCCTGCGGCGCGGCGGGCGCAGGGGCTCTTCCTTGCGAGAGGAAATCACCATCGTCGTGGTTACCGGAGCTCATTGGTAGAATTCATCTCCCCTGGGCGAACGTCATGTAGTACCGCATGATGTAGTGAATCGCGGTTATTTTTCATCCATATAGCAGTAAACTAATAGTGCACTGCAAGCAAATTAACACTTCAACAGGCACATGCTGCATAATTGCAATTGCTGTGCGGATGCTGCCACTTTTTTGCTACTCACCGCCCCCACAATGCACTATAGCGCAGCCATGGAGCATTCGTCCTACATCCTTTTATCGTACCTGCTGACGGCGCTGCTACTGGCCGGCCTTTCGCTGGCGACATGGCTGCACCATCGCCGTGTCAGCAGCCAGTTGCGCAAACAGCAATCCACGGCCTTCCGCGAGCGGGCATGAAGCCGAAGCATAAACGCCTGATACTTGTCGTACTGAGCGTGGCGGTCATGGGTGGGGCGGCCGCAGCCGTGCTGAGCAGCTTCCGTGACAGCCTCGTGTTCTTCTACACCCCCACCCAGTGGCAGCAAAAACAGCAGGCGGGAACCACCACCAAAGCCGAGCTGCGCATTGGCGGGCTGGTGAAAGAAGGCAGCGTGACCACCACCGACGACGGCACGATGCGCTTTATCATTACCGACCTGACGCATGAACTGCCCGTGCGTTACCGCGGCATGGTGCCCGCCCTGTTCCGCGAGGGGCAAGGTGTGGTGGCGCAAGGCAGCATCGGCCCCGACGGCACCCTCACCGCGCGCACCATCCTTGCCAAGCACGACGAGAACTACATGCCCCGCGAAGTGGTGGAAGCACTGAAACAATCCGGCCGCTGGCAGCACGTGGAATGATCGCGGAACTTGGCCAGTTATGTTTGTGCCTTGCGTTCCTGCTGGCCTGCCTGCAGGCGGCCACGCCCCTGCTGCACCGGCTGTGGCGGCCGCATAACCTGCTGCCGCTGGTGCGCCCCATGGCCACCAGCTATGCCATGCTGCTCAGCGGCGCGTTCGCCGCCCTCATCTACAGCTACGCCATCTCGGATTTCAGCGTCATGAACGTGCTGCTGAACTCGCACAGCGCCAAACCGCTGCTGTACAAGATCGTGGCGAGCTGGGGCAACCACGAGGGCTCCATGATCCTCTGGGCGTGGATATTAGGGGCCTATGGTTTTGTCATGGCCTTCGTGCGCACCAGCGAGCGCAAGCTCACCCAGCTGGCGCTTGCGGTCATGGGCGCAGTGAATGCCGGGCTGCTCAGCTTCATCCTGCTCACTTCGAATCCATTCCTGCGGGTCTGGCCCACGCCCGCCGAAGGGCAGGACCTGAACCCGCTGCTGCAGGACATTGGCTTGGCCTTCCACCCGCCCACGCTCTATGTGGGCTATGTGGGCTTTGCCGCGGTGTTCTGCTATGCGGTGGCGGGCTTGCTTATGCGCCGCATCGACCGCGCATGGGCGCTGGCGGTGCACCCGTTCATTATGGTGCCGTGGAGCGCGCTCACCCTCGGCATCGGCGCGGGCAGCTGGTGGGCCTACCGCGAATTGGGCTGGGGCGGCTGGTGGTTCTGGGACCCGGTCGAGAACGTATCGCTGCTGCCATGGCTGGTGGGCACCGCGCTGCTGCATGCCAACATGGTGCTGGCCCGCCGCGGGCAACTGGCGCAATGGGTAGTGCTGCTGGCCATCCTCGGCTTCGGCATGGCGCTGATCGGCACGTTCATCGTGCGTTCGGGGCTTATCACTTCGGTGCATGCGTTCGCCAGCGATCCGGCGCGCGGCGTGTTCATCCTCGCCTACATTGCCATTACCACCGGCGGGGCGCTGGCGCTGTATGCGCTGCGCCCGCTACACACCAATGCCGCCCCCCCGGCCTTCGCATCGCGCACCGGGCTCATCCTGCTGGGCAACGTGCTGCTGGTCGCCTCGGCCGCCACGGTGCTTCTGGCCATTCTCTATCCGGTGTTCAGCCAGTTACTTGGGGCACCGGAAGTGGCCGTGGGCGCGCCCTATTTCAACCGCACCTTCCTGCCGCTGGCGGCACCCATGCTGCTGCTTGCCGCCCTCGCCCCGCTGCTGCCGTGGGACCGCTTCACGCCCGCGCAGCTGTGGCAGCGCCTGCGCCTGCTGGCACCGTCATTGCTGGTGGCGGTGCTGCTGGTGGGTACGCTGGTGGATCACGAACAGATACTGGCATTGGGCGGCACCGCGCTTTGTCTGTGGCTGCTATGGGGCAGCACAGTGGCCGTGCGGCGTGCCGCACGGGCACGCGCGTTGCTGGGCAGCTGGGCCGCACGGCGGCAGCTGGCAGGCATTCTGGCGCATGTGGCGGTGGCCATTTTCGCCGCGGGCGTCACCAGCACCACCTTGTTCAAACAGACCTACGACGCACCGCTCGAAGAAGGCCGCGACCTGCAATTCGGTGCCTACACCCTGCACCTGAAGCAAGCCACGCGCACGCAAGAACATAACTACACCGTGCGCCGCGCGACCTTCGCCATCCGCAAGAACGGCGTGAGCGTGACCGAACTTTCGCCGGAGCTGCGCTACTACCCCGTGCGCGACATGCAGACCACCGAGGCCGCGCTCTATTCCACCCCCCTGCGCGACATCTACCTCGCCATCGGTGACATTCCCACGCCCAAAGGCAGCAACGCCCCGCGCCTTGGCGTGCGTATGTACGTGATGCCCGGGCAGCAATGGCTGTGGTTCGCCTTCATCCTTGCCGCGGCCAGCGGCATGGTGGTGGCGCTGAGCGCGTTCTTCACCCGCCACCCGCATGGAGCGCGCGCATGAAAACCCAATCCCTGCCCTTCGTCGCATTTCTCTGCCTTGCACTGGGCATGTGGGCAGCCATGGAATACCGCCCGGCCCCCGCCGCGCCGCAGGCCGCCACGCCCCTGCCCCCGCTTCCACTGCGCGCGCTGGAAGGCGACCGCGTGGACGAGGCATGGGCACCGAAAGCGGGCCGCGTCAGCATCGTGAACTTCTTCGCCTCGTGGTGTACGCCTTGCCTTGCCGAGCACCCGAACCTGAAAACGCTCAGCCGCATGAAGGGCGTAGACCTTCACGGTATTGCATGGAACGATAAACCCGAGAACCTGCGCGCTTACCTGAAGAAGAACGGCAACCCCTATGACAGCGTGTGGCGCGACAGCTCGGGCAAAGCGGCCATCGCCGTGGGGCTGCGCGGCGTGCCGGAAACCTACGTGATCGGCCGCGACGGCAAGATCCGCCTGCATATCCGTGGCGCGCTGAATGACGCCGCGACGCGCAAGCTTACCACGCTACTCGAACAATTGCGCACCGAGGAGGTCGCTGCCGATGCGCCGCTTCCCTAACCTTCTCTGCGGCGCGTTGCTGCTGATAAGCCATGCGGCCACGGCACTCATGCTTGAGCCACCCATGGCGGATGCGCAGCAGGAAGCGCAGGCCCAACAACTGTTCCATGCCATGCGCTGCGTGGTGTGCGAAGGCCAGTCGCTCGCCGATTCCGACGCCACCTTCGCCGTACAGATGCGCGCCGAGATCCGCGAGCAGCTGGCCCGCGGCGACAGCCCCGCCGCCATTACCGACTATTTCACCGCACGCTATGGCGATGCGATCCTCATGCAGCCGCCGCTGAAACCCAATACCTACCTGCTATGGGTCATGCCGTTCCTGTTCGTGCTGGGCGGCATCGCCTGGGTCTATCGCAACACCCGCCACACCCCACCTACGGAGCTGTAACCATGTTGGAATTCATTCTTTTCGGCCTGTTCATCACCCTTGGGGTGGCCAGCCTTGTGATCTGGCCCATCCTGCTGCACCCCACGCTGCCGCCGCGCAAGAAAATCATCGCCAGCGTGCTGGCCTTTGCCGTTCTGGTGCCGCTGGGGCTATTGCTCTATGCATGGCTGGGCGTGCCAGCCTTGGCGAACTAGCATTTTTTACTGGCGGCGCACGGTGTGCGCGCTATACTCCGCCTCGCTTTTTGTATATACTTTCGTTGTTTCGTTCGGGCCGCGCCGCATCATAAGAGCACCCGCCCCTGTTTCTCCCCGTGCAGGCATTGCCGCACCACTCGCAGAACTAGAATGGAATGGAGTACCGTATGGAAACGTCACGCGTTTTATTGATCGTCACCTCGTCGGACCGCATGGGCACTGCGCTTGAGCCCACCGGCTTCTGGCTCGAGGAAGTCGCCGCCCCGTATTATGCCTTCACCGACGCGCGCTGCGACGTCACCATCGCGTCGCCGCAAGGCGGTGACGCGCCCATGGATGCGCGCAGCAACGCCGAAGAAAACCAGACCGCCTCCACCCGCCGCTTCGCGTGCGACGTGAAGGCCCAGCACAAACTGGCCCACACCATGAAACTCGCCAGCATCAATGCCGATGCGTACGACGCGGTATTCTTCGCGGGCGGGCACGGCACCATGGATGATTTCGTGCAGGACGCAAGCGTGGCCCGCGTTGCCGCACAGGCGCTGGAAGCGGGCAAGCCCACGGCGCTGGTCTGCCACGGCCCGGCCGCGCTGGTGAATGCCACCGCCACCAATGGTGCACCGCTGGTCGCGGGCCGCACCCTCACCTGCTTCACCGATGAGGAAGAAGCGCTCGTGGGCCTTGCGGCGCAGGTGCCCTTCCTGCTGGCCAGCCGGCTTGGTGAGCTGGGCGCCCAGCTGCGTAGCGGCCCGGCCTTCCAGCCGCATGTGGTGACGGATGCGAACCTCATCACCGGCCAGAACCCGGCCTCCTCCATTGCGGTGGCGGAAGCAGTGATCCACCAGTTGCGCAGCCGGGCCATGCAGCGCGCGGCGTAAGCCCGGCACTGCGCCAACATTACGCGGAATCTAATAGACAAGGCCTGGCTTCTGTGGCTCAAGCGATGGATGCGCACGCCCTTACTCACCAGCCGCCGCTTCGCCCCCATGTTCGGGGCCATGGGCTTCGCCGCGTTCAACGATAACTTCTACAAGAACGCGCTGATCATTCTCATCACCTACCGGCTGGCGGCCGACAATGCCGAACATGCGGCCACGCTCATCAGCATCGCTTCGGCAGCGTTCATCGTGCCGTTCTTCCTGTTCTCGGGGTTGGCCGGCAACCTTGCCGATAAATTCTCGAAATCCATGCTGGTGCGCATCCTGAAGGTGATCGAGCTTGGCCTTTACGCGCTGGCGGCCAGCGCACTGTTCTCCGGCCATGTGGAATTCATGCTGTTCGCGCTGTTCCTGCTGGGCACGCTCTCGTCGTTCTTCGGGCCACTGAAATACGCGATCCTGCCCGAGCTGATGGAGCGCGAGGAGATCATCACCGCCACCAGCTTTGTTGAAGGCGGCACGTATGTATCCATCCTGCTGGGCACGCTGCTGGGAGCCCTGCTCATCCTCAAGCCCAGCGGCCACTGGATCGTCACCGCCATTCTCGTTACCGTCGGCGTGCTGGGCGTGATCTCGGCCTTCCGTGTGCCGCACACCAGCCCCGCGCAACCCGCGCTGCGCTTGCGTTACAACATCATCGCCAGCATTTGGGACATGCTGAAGGTCGCCGCCAAGAACAGCACCATTCTTGCTGCCATCTTCGGCATTTCGTGGTTCTGGTCCATCGGCGCCACGTACCTCACGCAACTGCCCGTCTTCACCAAAGAGATCGTGGGCGCGAACGAGCGCGTGGTCAGCCTGTATATGGGGATTTTCACCGTGGGCATCGCCATGGGCTCGCTCATTTGCCCGCGGATACTCAAAAAAATTCGCGGCAGCGTGCTCTCGCCGCTGGCGCTGCTGGGCGTGATGCTGACGGGGCTGGACCTGTGCATCGCGGGTTACAGCATGCCCAAACCCGGCGACACCATGATTGGCCTGTCCAATTACTTCGACAGCTTCGCGCATGTGCGCGTGCTGGTGGACCTGACGCTCATGTCTTTCTGTGGCGGCATGTTCATCGTGCCGCTCTACGCCCTGCTGCAGACCGACGCGCACGAGGCCGAACGCGCCCGCACCATCGCCAGCAACAACGTGGTCAATGCCATGTTCATTGCGGTGGCCTCCGTCATGGCGGCGGTGTTCTACCGGCTTGGCCTGAACGTGCTGGAAGTGTTGCTGGTCTTCGCGCTGCTGAACCTGCCGGTCATTGCCCTGCTCTGGCGCAAACGCCACGGCTGATTCTGCGCTTGTAAGTGCCCCGCCCTCTGCTACATAACTGCAAAAAGAAGCATATAACGGGGTCCCATGAAACAGCTATTCGCCAGCGCCAGCCTGCTTGCGCTCCTTGCCCAGCCTGCGCTTGCGGCCAAAGCACCGCAATTCAGCGAGCTGCCCAACCACCGCTTCAGCGGCGGCATTGAGCTGCGGGCAAAAAGCGACAGCAACGTGGGCGCCACCCCCGGCCAGCAAGGCACCCGTTTCGAGGATTTTGATACCGACAGAGGCGACGAGGACGACGCCGACCTGAACGACGATTTCGGCGACGAGATGCTCGACGACCTGGTGGATGACAGCGAGCTGAATTTCGAGGACCTCGAAGAACAGGACGATGGCGCCGACGAGGACGCCGACGGCGACGACGACGCGCTGGATGCCAATAGCGGCCCCGCCAGCCGCCGCGACAGCGACCTTGGCGCTTCGGCCAAGCTCAGCCTCGGCCACGCCTACACCATCAGCAAGCGCGTGCAGTGGAAGACCGCTGCGCTGGTGAATGGCACCCGCCAGCAGGATCGCGATGATCTGGAGCGCTACAACTGGGCGCTGAACACCGGGCCGGTGGTGAAGCTCAGCAAAAGCGTTACCATGCAGCCAAGCCTGACCTACGCCGAAAATTCGCAGGACGGCGAGCGCAAGACCGACTCGTGGATCGGCTCGCTGGGTGCCGCGTGGAAGGCAACGAAGCAGCTGAAGCTGCAGGGGCGCTACAATTACCAGTCGCGCGACGTGGTGGATGCGCGCGGCGCCGATGCCGACGTGAACGGCCTGAAGCTGGGTGCGAAATACAGCCTCACGAAAAAAGATGTGTTTGCCTTCGCCTTCTCACCGAACATCGAGGATAACAGCCGCGCCGCGCAGGACAAAGACCGCTATGGCTTCGAGCTGGGCTATAACCGCAAGCTGCCGTGGAAACTGGGCCTGGCGGCCAACATGCGCCGCACCTACACGGACTACACCAACCTGGGCCGCGAAGACACCCAGAGCCAATACGCGCTGGGCCTGCAGAAGAAATTCGCGCGTGGATTCTATTCGGGCGTGGCGGTGGATTACGCCGAGCGCGATTCGAACATTGCGGGGAAGGATTTCGACAATACCAGCTTCCTGCTGACCAGCGGCTGGAAGTTCTAGCGGCTCTGCGATCCCGAAAGATCGCTGTCCTTGCTGGCGCGCAGGGCGGCCTCATGCCCCTTGAACAGCGGGAAACCGCGCTGCTCCAGATACTGCATGATGTGCGCGCGGTTCGCATTGGCCGCCTCGCGGTTGCCCGCTTCGAAGGCGGTGGCCGTATCTTTCAGGCACTCGCTCATCAGCGCCGCTTCGTCGATGATGCGGGCGCATAGCGGCGTCGGCACGGCGATCCAGTGTTGCGGCTTGTGGCTGACCACGACCTGCTCGTGGCGAATCGCCTCGCCATCGTTCAGCAATTGCTGCAGCAGGCGCTTGGCATTATCGGCGCTGGGCGCATCGGCGAACAGCATCCAATACTCGCCGGCCTCGCCCTTGCTGGGGTAGTATTTATCCTGCTTGCCATCCGGCGGGTGGGTGCGCGCATGGTCCAGCCGCTGCGCAAGGTCCAGCGCGGGGTCAAGGCTGGCCAGCGGCAGCATGAAATGGTTCACCGACTCGTCGCGCGGGCGCTCGGAAAGCACCATGCGCCCATCCTGCTTGATGACCGGGCCCGTCGGCGTGAGGCGGCGATGGTCGCGCACCGGCGACTGCACGCGCGGCGCCGGTGTTTTCACCAGATACTTGCGGTGCATCTTCTCCATATGGCGCGCGGCCTCGTCGGCGCCTTCGGTGCGGAACACCGTATTCAGTTCGTTGAAGCTCGCATGGAAATCATGGATCTGCTGCACGCTCATGGGCAGGCCGCCGATCGCATCCGGCTGGATGTCCTCTTGCGTCATGCGGGCACGCACGGTGCTGGCAATGTCCGGGCGGATGAGCGCCATCGCATCCACCACGCGTTCACGGCTTTGCATGGGGCTGAGCAACGTGCTGTAGCGGCCCGTGCTGCTTTTGCCAATGACCAGCATATGCGTGTCGCGCAGCAGCTTGTTCAGCTTGGGGTGGGTGCGCGGCAGCTCCTGCATGGCGGGGGCCGCGGCCAGCATGGAACCGTAGGGGAATTCGCTGAGCAGCGGGCGCTTGGGCGCTTCCGGCAGATGCGCCAGCTCGCGGTACACGTCCTGCACGTCGCTCAGGTGGCGGTCGATATATTCGGCCTCGAACGGGCGAAGCACCACCAGCCCTTGCGCATTGAATTCGAGGAACTCATGCAGCATGCCGACCGACGCCGCGAACCCACGGAACCCGCGCAGGGTCTCATCGTTGATCGGCAGCACGCGATTGCCGGTATGCCCATCCACCGGTGCGGCATGCACCAGGTTTCTGAACTCTTCGGCTAACAGGTAGGGTGGTCGTTGCATGGGCGGCATCATAATGCAGCGCGTTGCCAAGTGCATGACAATTCGGTGAAGGTTTTAACGAAGATTAACAAAGCCATGCGCGGGCAATAAAAAACGCGCGGTAAACCGCGCGTTCTCGTATTGCTTCAAGGTGGGGCGAGTGACGGGGATCGAACCCGCAACCTCCAGAGCCACAATCTGGCACTCTAACCAATTGAGCTACACCCGCCGCATGGCCTTGAAGAGGCGCGCAATGAACAGGATTGCAAAAGAAAAATCAAGCGCCTGTTTTGCCGATTGTTATTTTGCGGTCGCGGCGGCCAGATCCTTGAGGATCAGCGCGCCCACGGCGCCACCGCTATCGTTGATGCGCTGCTGGCATGCCATGACCAGCGCTTCCACGTATTTCTTCACGAGGCGGGCTTTGCGCTCGCCCTCGAAGCGCGGGCTGGCAAGCAGCGCCGTCAGCTGGCCGGCAAGCGCCGCAATGAGCTGGTAGCCGAACAGGCTGGCATGCGACTGGATGTCGGCTGCGGCCGCGCCCATGGCTTCGGTCTGCTTGTCGGTCAGCTTTTCACTGACCGTCATGTTGCGCAGCGAGGTCAGGATGGGATCGATGTCGTCAAAGAACCCCTCGCGCGACGTATCGATGAGGCGTTGGCACTCTTCAATTTTTTCCGGGGTAATGTGATTCGCCAGCTTTGGCATCATGGTCAGCCTTTTGAGTAGGATTTGCGCGATCGTGCGGAACCTTGCACGCGTAAGTATATTAGAATGTGCCATTTTGCCAGCGATGTGTATGACGGTGAAGGATAACTTCGCGAGTTCTTCGGTCCTTTTGTCCCGGATGCAACGCTGTCTGCTTGCGGCGGCGGCACGGGCCTTTGTAGGTATCGGCGGTCACGAACGAGCGCGGGTGATCCACCACATGGATCAGCCGCATGCAGAAATCGGCCGCGTTGATGGGCTTCAGCACCATCTCGCTCACACCGGCATCGCGGGCGTTCAGAATGGTTTTCACCGTGGCCTGGTTCACCAGCATGATCACCGGCACGTAGGGGTTCGGCGAGGTGGGCGAGGTGCGCAGGTGGCGCACCAGCTCCACGCCCGAGATGAATTCCGGCTCCGCCGGAGCTCCCTCTTCCTGGTCGGTGTGCAGCGCGGCCGCACGAATTTCCGCATCGGTCACCACCAGATCGATGATCACTTCTTTCATCATGGCCACGGCTTCGTCGGGATCGAACGCGACCATCAGGTTGCGGAAGCCAAGCTGCTCGAAAATGGATTTAATGAGGTTCGCTGCACGCTCACCGCCGACCACTACCAGAACTTGTATTTTGTCGATGCGCAACGTGGGCGCAGAACGGTTCAGTGGCTTTACCGTATACGGCATCATGGCGATGGATGCTCCTTGTCTTAGGTCGTATTTTTAGTTGCGCAAAGAATAACTTAATTATCTTTAATCAATTTATTTCATGGCGTTGGCGAACTGTTGCGCGAAAGATCGTGCAATGCAACGTCCAATTGTTTCCTTATTTTCCCCTGCCCCTGTTTTTGCACCACTGTGGTGTATTCGCACCACGTGATACAACCTCGCTTATTATGCGGGCAGATGATTAATTTTTAATCAACAAGAGCCTGTTTTTAGAGCATTGGCGCAGCGCAACAATCACGCAGCACATGAGCTGTTTCCGCTAAGCCATTTAATTGCATGGCGTTTGCTCTTTGCATGCCGTTTGGCATCGGCTTTGCAATCCACGGGGCAGCAATCGAGGACCCCATGAAAAAGATCGAAGCCATCATCAAACCGTTCAAGCTGGACGATGTAAAAGAAGCGCTGCAGGAGATCGGCCTGCAAGGTATCACCGTGGTGGAAGCGCGCGGCTTCGGCCGCCAGAAAGGCCACACCGAACTGTACCGCGGCGCCGAATACGTGGTGGATTTCCTGCCCAAGGTGAAGATCGAAGTGATCGTGACCGACGAGCAGCTGGAGCGCACCATCGAAGCGATCGTGGGTGCCGCCCAGACCGGCCGCATCGGCGACGGAAAAATTTTCGTACTCCCGGTGGAGGATGTGATCCGCATCCGCACCGGCGAGCGCGGAGCGAATGCCATCTAACCAATAACCAAAACAACACACTCTAAAGGAACGTTTTTATGTCAGCAGCCAATGTATTGGAAATGATCAAGAAGCACGACGTGCAGTTCGTGGATTTCCGCTTCACCGACCCGCGCGGCAAGTGGCAGCACACCACCTACATCGCCAACAAGGTAGACGCCTCCGTGTTCGAAGACGGCGTGATGTTCGACGGCTCGTCGATCAGCGGCTGGAAGAGCATCAACGAATCCGACATGATCCTCATGCCGGACACCAGCACCGCCTTCCTTGACCCCTTCACCAACCAGCCCACGCTGGTGATCTTCTGCGACATCATCGAGCCGAGCTCCGGCCAGGCCTATGGCCGCGACCCGCGCTCGACCGCGAAGAAAGCCGAGGCCTACCTGAAATATACCGGCATCGGCGACACGGCCTACTTCGGCCCCGAGCTTGAATTCTTCATGTTCGACAGCGTGCGCTTCGACCAGCAGATGTTCTCGAGCTTCCTGCATATCGAGTCGGAAGAAAGCCCCAGCAACTCGGGCAAGGAATACGCGCATGGCAACCTTGGCCACCGCCCTGGTGTGAAAGGCGGCTACTTCCCCGTAGCGCCGGTGGATTCGGCGCAGGACATCCGCGGTGAAATGCTCACCACGCTGGCGGAAGTGGGCCTCACCCCCGTGCTGCACCACCACGAAGTGGCCCCCAGCCAGCACGAGCTTGGCTTTGATTTCAGCACCCTCGCCTACACGGCCGACAACGTGCAGAAATACAAGTACGTGATCCACAACGTGGCGCACATGTACGGCAAGACCGTGACCTTCATGCCCAAGCCCGTCCCGGGCGATAACGGCTCGGGCATGCATGTGCACCAGTCGATCTGGAAAGACGGCAAGCCCCTGTTCGCGGGCAACGGCTATGCCGACCTCAGCGAAATGTGCCTCTACTATATTGGCGGCATCATCAAGCATGCGAAGGCGCTCAACGCCATCACCAACGCCAGCACCAACTCGTACAAGCGCCTTGTCCCGGGTTACGAAGCACCGGTACTGCTCGCTTACTCGAGCCGCAACCGCTCGGCGTCCATCCGCATTCCGTATGTGGCCAGCCCGAAAGCCAAGCGCATCGAGACCCGCTTCCCCGACAGCACGGCGAACCCGTATCTCTGCTTCGCCGCACTGCTGATGGCGGGCCTCGACGGCATCGAGAACAAGATCCACCCCGGCGACGCGATGGACAAGAACCTCTACGACCTGCCGCCGGAAGAGCTGAAGGACATCCCGACCGTGGCACGTTCGCTGCGCGAGGCGTGCGAAGCACTGGATGCCGACCGTGCCTTCCTGAAAAAGGGCGATGTGTTCAGCGACGACCAGATCGACAGCCTCATCGCGCTGAAAATGGAAGAGATCGAGAAGTGGGAAATGGCCCCGCACCCGGTCGAATTCAAAATGTACTACTCGGTCTAACCGACCGCAGAAGCGATCTCCTACCTGCTTCCACTCAAGGGCACCGGTTTTCCGGTGCCCTTTTTGTTATTTTATGCTATGTTAGCGCATCATCCACGTAGGACCCGCGCATGCCATCGCCCAGCCGCCACGCCTTCAGCCTCGTTGAAATCGCGATCGTTCTGGTGGTCATTGGCCTGCTCTCGGGCGGCATCCTCATCGGCCAGAGCTTCGTGGCGAATTCCAAAATGAAGAGCGTAACGGTGGATATGCAGCAGTTCAGCAGCGCCACCCAGCAATTCATCACGCAATACAACGCCCTGCCCGGCGACATGGCCACCGCCACACGCATCTGGGGGGTGGCGGGCGGCAGCACCGGGTTTGACAGCACCTGTTTCGACACGTTCAGCACCGACGCGAAAACCTGCAACGGCAATGGTGACCGCATCATCGGCATGGGCAGTGGGGTGGACATCCACGAGCGTTTCCGCTTCTGGCAGCATTTGACCAATGCCGGGTTCCTTGACCGGCAATTCACCGGCCGCCCGGTGACCCCCGGCACCAACCAGACCGAACTTGGCGTGAACGTGCCCGATTCGAAATACAAGGATTCCGGCTATTCTTCGATCTCGGAGCGCGACGCCACGCTACTGGCCACGGTCTATTTCAATACCATCCCGCCGGACAACATCCTGCTCTTCGGCAAGCAGATCGGCGGCACCGACACGATCGGCCCCGTGCTCACGCCCGAGCAGGCCTACGAAATGGACACCAAACTGGATGACGGCATTCCCGGCTATGGCCTGTTGCAGGTGAACCGGCAGGGCGGCGGCGTTGCGCCGAATTGCGCCACCACCACGGATGCGAACAGCGCCGCCTATGACCTCGCGCGCGACAGTGTGGAATGTAATCTGATTTATTTCCTCGGCCGGAAAGTGTAAGAAGAGCGCTATGCAAGTACCGCCCATCCATTCTGTTTCGGCATCGCGCGGCTTCACGCTGGTGGAGGTGGCCATTGTCATCGCCATTATCGGCCTGATCGCGGGCGGCATCGTGGCCGGGCAGAACGTGTATCGTAACAGCCTGGTCAACAGCACGATCCGCGATGCCCAGAGCTACATGGGGGCCACCAGCCAGTTCCAGCAGGAATACGGCATGCTGCCGGGCGATTTGTCGCGCGCCACCAGCTACTGGGGCAAGGACTCCGCTCGCTGTAACGGCCATTCCGGCACGGCCGCCACCAACGGCGTGTGCAATGGCGATGGCGATGGCCGCATCGATGATTTTGCGGTATTCAACGGCCAGGGTGAGCGCGCGCAGTTCTGGCGCCATTTGCAAGTGGCGGAACTGATCAAAGGCCCCTTGCTGAATGGGGTGGATGGCGGCGGCGGCAACCGCTGCTATGTGGGCACCAACTGCCCCAAGGGCCGCATTACCGACACCGGGTGGTACGCGGCGGATTATAGCTACCTCGTCGGCGGCAATGCCAACGTCTATGCCATCAATTACGGTAACATCCTCATCTATGGGGCAGAAACCACACAGGAACCGGAAGGCCCCGCCCTTACCCCGGCGGAAGCGTTCATGTTCGATACCAAGATCGATGATGGCAAGCCCGCCTATGGCCGCGTGATCGCGCGGTTCTGGAACAATCTCTGCGCCCGCGCGGATGACGGCAGCAACGCCGCCAACGACCTGAACGCCAGCTACCGCCTGACCGACAACACCGTGCAATGCGCCTTCTACATCAAGCTATGATACCTCCACGCAAAGCCTCGGGCTTCACCCTCATTGAACTTGCCCTCGTAATGGCCATTCTCGGGCTGATCGCCGGGGGCGTGGTGGTCGGGCAAAGCATGGTGCGCAGCGCCGCCGTGAACAAGGTGGCCCGCGAGGCCCAGCAATACCGCCACGCGACCGAGCAGTTCGTGGCCCAGTACAATGAAATACCGGGCGACATGGCCACCGCCAGCCGCCTCTGGGGCAGTGCCGCCGATTGCGCGCAATATAATTCGGGCGATGACATCTCCCTCACCTGCAACGGCAACGGCAACCGCCAGATCTCGGACAATCGCACGGTCACCACCGGCAACACCTACCTGCTGCGCCCGGTGGAACGCGAGAAGCTTGTCTACTTCAACCACCTGATGAATGCAGGGCTGATCGAAGGGCGCTATACCGGCATACCCGTTTACAACAGCAGCTACATGAACAACACCAACATTGGCAGCAGCAATGTGCCCCCCACCGCGCTGTCAAAACGCGACACCTGCTTCGTGCCCGGTTACTGGAGCCAGCCCGGCGGGTTCAGCAGCAGTTACTGGGGCGATAATTTTGCATTGTACGGCACGTGGCTGCATGCGGGTGGCCGCGATGTCAGCGCGCCGAATATCATGTGCGGTGCGGTCGCCTTCATGACGCCACAGGAAGCCTATGAGCTGGACAAGAAATACGACGACGCAAAGCCCGGCCGCGGCAGGGTGTTCGGCACGCGCAATACCGGCTGCGCCACCAGCACCGACGAAGAAACCGCCGACTACGCGCTGACGAACAGCGCCGTGGGCTGCTCGCTGCGATTCAAGATTCTTTAGGGATAGTGCTTAGGCGCCTTGCAGGCTTTGGCCATGCAGCATGGCCGACAGATGCGCGTGGCGCTGCTTGATCTCTTCCACGTCCTGCTTCTGCATGATGCGGTCGAGCGAAAGCACGGTGAACTCCATGAAATTCACGATCACCTGCTCCAGCTGGCGCTTGATCTTCTTCACCACGGCCAGCGCCGCGTTCTTCTGGTCGCGCACACGGGCGCTGAAGGCGTTCAGCCCGGCATAGGCCTTGCGCAGCGCACCTTCGATGCGCGATTTTGCCTGCGCCTTGTTCTTGCCTTCGCACAGCGAAATATAGGCCTCAGAAAGCACGTCGGCCGATTCACCGACCAGCTCAAGCAGGGGCTCGACAAGGTCCAATTGGGCTTCGGGGTTCTCGGCCTGCTCCACCGTTTTCAGAAGATCGTCGGCCAGAACATACAGTTCGGTCACGTCGTAGTATTTTTCTTCCCACTCGGTCAGCTTTTTCATTGCTACGGCCATATCAGTAATCCGTCGTCTTTCCTAGGGTTCTCTACAGACCGCGCTGGCCTTGGCCTTGGGCGCGTGCTGCTTCCAGAGCCGAAACATGGTCGGCGCCAGCGCCGCTGCGGTATTGGTTCCACATGGCTTGCGGGTCGGCACCGCGCTCCTGCGCGGCGCGGGTGGCGTAATAGCCGGGGCCGCTGCGGGCAGTGCCGCCGCCAACGCTGCCCACACCAGCGGTGTAGCTTTGCAGCACAGTGGGTTTGAAGCCAAGCGCGCCGGTCACCGCACCAATGGCGGATTCACTGAGGGCGCGGGTGTGCGTGCCAAGCGAGCTGCCCGAAGCCACGCCCGAGCCGAGCTGGCCAATGTACCAGATGGGGGCGGTGAACGGGTTGCTGGAAACGGCAGCGTTGACCGTATTGCTGATGGTGCCAGCGGCGAATGCCGTCGCGGCCGAACCGACCTTACCGCGCAGCAGCCAGCTGCCCGCTTCGATGAACGTACCGATCTGGCCGATAGGCCACGCCAACAGGCCACCGAACGGCAGCATGCTCACTTTGTTGGCGAAGCGTGTGAACATGCTATCGCCAGTGCGCGTGTAGTTCGAACCTGTGTTGATCAATGCCATGAAGCGGTAAAATCCTTATTCCTTAGCCTGAATATAGCATTTCCCGCCGTCCATAGGATGACAGTTCTGTGACATTTGCGATAGAATATGGCTGTTTTTGGGGCTTTATTCCCCCTCACCCCGCCCCTCTCCCTGAGGGTGAGGGAATAAAACTGCCCGCGCTAGCGGGAGGGTCAAGGTGCATGGCGATTCACCCCTCACCATTCACCAACCTATTGATTTTCGCTGGCAGGCGGGCGTTCCAACAGCTTCTGGATGGCGGCATCAATGCCGACCTGCCCGTTCAGGATCGCTTCCACCGCGAACATAATGGGCATGGAAACCCCCAGCTTGCGCGCCAGTTGCGCTACTGATTCGGCCGTGGCCACGCCTTCGGTCAGGGCACCTTGGCCCAGCATTTCGGGGCTCACCGTGTGGGCCTGCTTGCCCAGCGCCACGCCCAGCGCATAATTGCGCGACTTGGTGCTGGTGCAGCTGAGCATCACGTCGCCCATGCCGGAAAGGCCCATCAGCGTTTCCTCCTGCCCGCCTTTGGCGCGGGCGAAGCGCGCCATCTCGGCGAGGCCGCGGGTGATGAGCGCGGCGCGTGCATTCTCGCCGAAGCCCCGGCCTTCCACAATGCCCGCGGCAATGGCCAGCACGTTCTTGCAGGCCCCGCCGATCTGCGTGCCGATGGGGTCATCGTTCGTGTAGAGGCGGAAATATTTCCCCCCCAGCGCAAAGCTCAGCTTCTCGTGCACATGCGCGTGGTGGGTGGCCAGCGTGGTGGCGGTGGGCAGGCCCTGGGCCGCCTCGCGCGCGAAGTTCGGGCCCGACAGGATCGCCACCGGGTTATGCGGCATGATGGATTGCATCACCTCGCCCATCAGCATCAGCGACCCGCGCTCGATGCCTTTGGTGGCCAGCACCATGGGCACGTTGGCGGGCACAATGTCCGACAGCGTGATGGCCACGGTGCGCAGCGACTGCGCCGGAATGGTCACGATCAGCGCGTCGCATTTGCTCATGCTGTCGAGGTCGGCGGTGACCGCAATGGCCGGGTCGATGAAAATATCCGGCAGGTATTGCGCGTTCTCGCGCCGGTCCAGAATGGACTGGATGACCTGCTCGTTGCGCGTCCACAGCGTGCTGCGCGAACCCGCGCGGTTGGCCAGCATGGCCAGCGCCGTGCCCCATGCCCCCGCGCCGATCACCCCGATATGCGGATCGCTGCTGCTCATGTATCTTTACCCGTCATGCCAGCGAAAGCTGGCATCCATCTATTAAGAAAGAAGGTGGATTCCAGCGTGCGCTGGAATGACGTTGTCATGTGGATGGCTACGGTTTTCATC
>QFOX01000007.1 GCA_003241645.1 Azospirillum brasilense
CGAACGCCACGGCCTCCGGCGTCAGCAGGAATTCGCATTCCTTCGGGGTTTTACCGTGGAAGGTCAGTTCGATGGTCATGGCGCGGCCTTTCTTCGTTACATGGCGTGCCCGGCAGGAGTCGAACCTGCGACCGTCTGCTTAGAAGGCAGATGCTCTATCCAGCTGAGCTACGGGCACATATCATGCCCTTAAACATCAATTTGCGCCGAATGAAAACCCAAACCATGCGACCAGCAGCATCAGGCCGATCACGCCCAGCGTGAAGAAGGTCAGCAGCATGGAGGCCATCCGCAGCTTATAACTGCCGCGCCTCGGCTCGACCACCAGCATGCTGTAGGCATGGGCGATGCGGCCCAGCACCAGCGCGGTGGCCAGGCCGCTCACCACATAGGGGTGCGTGCCCACGCTGGCCAGCAGGTACAGCAGCAGCAGGCCGAACGGTGCATATTCCACGAAATTGCCATGGGCGCGGATGGCGCGCTGCATGGCATCGTCCTCGTTATGGCCATACGGCAGGCGATGCCGGCGGCGAAAACCGGTGACGTAGTAGCTCAACCCCAGATAGAGCAGCGCAAGAATGCCCGCATAGGGCGCAAGGTAAATAGCAGCCATGGATCGCTCCTTCAGCATCAGCCCATAGCATCCTTGCGAAGCCGCTGCAAACCTGCTATCGCCCAGCGCTTAAAACGTAAGGAGGCCGCCATGCACCGCCAAGACCCCTACACCGTTGGCATCATCCAGATGTCCATGAAGCCCGAGCCGGAAGCGAACATGCTGCGCGCCGAGGAATTGCTGCGCGAAGCAAAGGCCAAGGGCGTGCAGGTGGCCTGCCTTCCGGAGCTGTTCCGCAGCTACTATTTCTGCCAGAGCGAGAACCACGATTATTTCAACCTGGCCGAGCCGCTGCCGGGCGACACCACGCAGCGCATCGCCGGTTGGGCGAAAGAGCTGGATATGGTCATCGTGGCCTCGCTGTTCGAGCGTCGCGCGGCGGGCATGTACCACAACACCGTGGTGGTGTTCGATGCGGATGGGACCGACCTTGGCAAATACCGCAAAATGCACATCCCCGACGATCCGCGCTACTACGAGAAATTCTACTTCACGCCCGGCGATCTCGGCTTCAAGAATTTCGACACGAAATATGGCCGCATCGGCGTGCTCATCTGCTGGGACCAGTGGTTCCCCGAAGCCGCACGCCTGACCGCCATGCAAGGCGCGAGCGTTATTTTCTACCCCACCGCGATCGGCTGGCACCCGGCCGAGAAAGCCGAATACGGCGAAGAGCAGTGGAACAAATGGCAGACAGTGATGCGCGGGCACGCAGTGGCCAACAACATCTTCATTGCAGCACCCAACCGCATTGGGTTTGAACCCGAGACCGATGGTGGCGGGCTGGAATTCTTCGGCCACAGCTTCATTTGCGACACGTCGGGCCGCTACATCGAACATGCCGACGAGACATTCGAAGGCGTGCTCACCGCCGTGATCGACCCCAAAAAGGTTGAGAAGCAGCGCCAGTACTGGCCGTATTTCCGTGACCGCCGCATCGATGCATACGGCAAACTCCTCGAACATCCGAGCGCTTAAACCATGACCCAATACCGCATGCCTGCCGAATGGGAAACCCAAGCCCGCGTCTGGTTCAGCTGGCCGCACAACAAGGCCGACTGGCCGGGCAAATTCGCCCCCATTCCCTACGTGTTCGCCGAGATGGTGCGCGTGATCGCGGCCACGCAGCGCGTGGGCCTGCTGGTGAAAAATGCTGCAGCAAAAGATGCAGCAAAAACCCTGCTGAAGGAAGCCCACGCCAACCTGAAGAACGTGGATTTCCTTGAGGTGCCGACCAACCGCGGCTGGATGCGCGATTGCGGCCCCATCTGGGTGCGCGACGGCAAGAACAAGCTCACCGCGCTGGACTGGAAGTTCAACGCCTGGGCGAAATACCCCAACTGGCGCAAGGATAATGCGGTGCCCGGGGCAGTCGCGAAATTCAGCAAGCATGCCACCCTCACCCCCATGCACAAAGGCAAGCCCGTAGTGCTGGAAGGCGGCGGCATCGAGGTGGATGGTGCGGGCAGCATCATCGTCACCGAAGAATGGCTGCTGAGCGACACGCAGGTGCGCAACCCCGGTTTCACCCGCGAGGATTACGAGAGCATCTTCGCGCATTACCTTGGCGCGCCCAACACCATCTGGCTGGGCGATGGCATCAAGGGCGACGACACGCACGGCCATGTCGATGACATCACCCGTTTCATCG
The DNA here is from genome assembly GCA_003241645.1 of Azospirillum brasilense. GTDB lineage: Bacteria > Pseudomonadota > Alphaproteobacteria > Rickettsiales > UBA3002 > QFOX01. Next base: position 2,265 of record QFOX01000007.1, read on the forward strand.
CCCCCGGCGTGATCGCCACCGTGGTAGAGCTCGACAAGAAGGATGCGAATTACGACCTGCTGCAGGCCAACCTGAAGCGCCTGAAGAAAGCGCGCGATGCGAACGGCAAACCGTTCGAGATCGTCGAGATCCCCATGCCGCGCCCGGTCATGTATGACGGCGAGCGCCTGCCCGCGAGTTACGCCAACTTCCTCATCTGCAATCAGGTGGTGCTGGTGCCGGTGTTCAACGACCCGGCCGACCATGTAGCGCTCACGCTGTTGCAGCGCGCCATGCCCGAGCGCGACGTGGTGGGCATCTACGCGCGCGATCTCGTCTGGGGCCTTGGCACCATTCACTGCCTTAGCCAGCAAGAGCCGGTAGCCTAGCCAACCTCTCCCACCGGGAGAGGTCGAAAACTGCGCAGCAGGTTTCGGGTGAGGGCATGCTGCAATAGGCGTTTCCCCTCACCCAGCTTCGGCTAAGCGCGTGGCGCTAAGCCTTTGCATCCCTCTCCCACGGGGAGAGGGAATTGCAAGGTCCCCATCTAAACAAACAACTAGGCGGCGACGCCGTAGGTCGCCAGCGCGGCTTTCAAATGCTGCAGCATTTCCTGCGTCGCTTTGGCACTCGTGCCTTCTGCACGTGCCACCAGCGCGGCTTGCGTATTGCTGGCGCGCAGCAGCCACCAGCCATCGTCGGTGCTCACGCGCACGCCATCCAGCGTTTCCACGCGCGCGCCGTCTTCTTTCAGCTTCGCGGCCATGCGCTCCACGACATTGAATTTCTGGTCATCCGCGCAGTCGATGCGCATCTCTTCCGAGGCGTGCAGTTTCGGCAGCGCATCCACCAGCTCGGAGAGTTTCTTGCCCGACGCCGCGACGATGCGCGCCACGCGCATGGCGGCGTAAATGCCGTCATCGTAGCCATAGGATTCATCGGCGAAGAACAGGTGGCCGCTGGCCTCGCCCGCGAATTTCGCGCCCACTTCGCGCATCTTGGTTTTGATGTGGGCGTGCCCGGTCATCCACATCAGCGGCACGCCGCCATGGGCCGTCACATCGGCGAAGAACGCGTCGGACGTTTTCACGTCCGCAATAATGGTCGCGCCCGGCGAACGCGCCAGCACATCGCGCGCCAGCAGCATCAGCAGATGGTCCGGTGCGACCACGCGCCCGCGGTCATCCACCACGCCGAGGCGATCACCATCACCATCGAACGCCACGCCGAACGCGAGGTGCGGCGCCTGCATGATGGCCTGGCGTACATCTTCAAGGTTGGCGGGCACGGAAGGGTCCGGGTGGTGGTTGGGGAAGCTGCCGTCCGGCTCCAGATACAGCCCGACATGCGGTTGGCTTGCCTCGCTGATAAGCTCGGCGATCACCGGGCCGGCAATGCCGTTGCCGGCGTCCCACACCATGGCGAGGCGATCCAGCGCGTCGGTGTCGCCCAGCGCTTTGCGCAGCGAAAGCAAATATTCATCGGCGATGTCCACCTCTTCGCGCTGGCCGCGCGAATGCAGCACCTGCGCGTGTTCCAGCCGGTCGCGCAGGCTGCCGAGCTCGGCGCCGTAGAGGCTGCAATCGTCGCACATGAATTTGGCGCCGTTATGGTGGCCGGGATTGTGCGAGCCGGTGATCATCACGCTGCCATCGGCCTGCAAATGGTGGGTCGCGAAATAGCACATGGGCGTGGGGCCCATGCCCGCATCCAGCACGTGGGCCCCGGCCTTCAGCATGCCTTCCACCATGGCTTCGAACAGGTTGGGCGAACTGGCCCGCGCATCGCGCATCGCCACGATCATGGGGGTGCGGCACTGCGCGCGTTCCGACACATGGCTGGCGAAGGCCTGCCCGATCTGCAGGAAGTCTTCGGCACTCAAGGTTTCATCCACGATACCGCGAATATCGTAGGCGCGAAAAAGCGAGGCGTCAGGAAGTTTCATGCGCAGCAATCTGGGAAAGGTTGTGGTTACGCCGCGGTTTCCGCAAGGCTTGGGGCCGCCACCGACGGGTTCGGCGTGGCCGTGGCCTTCGGTGCGGGCGGGGTCGCCGGGGCAATGCGCGGCGCAGTAATGGGGTCCGAATTATCGGCGCGCAGCTCCAGCACGCGTCGCTCGATCGCTGGAATGCGCAGCGCCTTCAGCAGCTCGCGCACTTCCTGCCGTGCCGCAAGGTGCGACATGGAAAGCGTGCCCGCCTTGGTGGTCTCCAGCACGTCCAGCACGGTCAGGCCCAGCAGGAACAGCTCGCGGTAGATCACGCGCTCCGAAAAACCGGGCGCCTGACGGAAGCCGAGGCGCTTGCTCAGCTCTTCCATCACCTTGGTGATGAGGCGCTTGTTGCGCGCGTCGATGTTGCTTAAGCGGTTGCGCATCACCACCCAGTCGATGCTGCCACCGTCGCGGCGGGCGCGTTGCAATTTCTGCTCCCACAGCATTTCGGAGTAGATGCTGGGGCGCTCCACTTCCATGGTCATGCCGTTGATGGCACCGAGCACATCGAGATCCACGAAGCTATCATTCACCGGGGTGATGACCGTATCGGCGTAGGAATGCGCAAGGCGCGCAAGGTAGGTGTCGTTCCCCGGCGCGTCGATCACCACGAAGTCGCAGGTGACCAGCAGCTTGGCGAGGCCGCGGGTGAAACGCTCGCGCTCGTCTTCCTCGGTTTCGTAGGTCGTGGTGAACGGGCTTTTGGTGATGACGATATGGTGCGGGCACGGCAGCGGCGAGTTTTCCTTGGTCATCGTGTTCTTGCGATTTTCAAGGTAGCGCGTGAGCGAACGCTGGCGCGCATCGATGTCCATGCTGCCCACTTTGAACCCAAGGCGCAGCAGCGCGATCATCAGGTGCATGGTGGTGGTGGTTTTGCCCGAACCACCCTTTTCGTTGCCCATCACAATGATATGGCCACGACGGGGTAATGGATTACCGGTGCTGGTGCTTGCCTGTTGCATAAGCGTATGCCATTATTTTTGATGATTTTAGGCAGGCTAACCCAAGCAATGCGGCCTGACAAGCACTCAGAAAGGTTTTTTCCCATGGAATGGCTATTGCCCATCAAGATCGCGCTGACGCTGGCCATGGCCGTGGTCGTCATTTCCGACGTGCGGCGTTACCTGATTCCCAACAGTATCAACCTGTTCATCCTGGGTTTATACCCGTTCGCGGCCTATTTCCTCGGCCTCGCATGGCCCATGGCGCTGGCGGCCATGGCCATTGCGTTCGTTATCGGCATGGGCATTTTTGCCCTCGGCATCATGGGCGGGGGCGACGTGAAGCTGCTGATCGTGCTGGTGCTGTGGACCGGCTGGAGCATGGACACGCCGAATTTCCTCTTCCTCACCGCCATTTTCGGGGCGGTGCTGGTGGTGGCCGTGCTGCTGGCGCGCTGGTTCCTCGCACCGCTGTGGGCGCGTGCCTCGAAAACGGCGGAACTACCACGCATCCTTCGTGCCAAACAGCCCGTGCCGTACGGCGTGGCCATCGCGGCGGCATTCAGCTATCTGCTGTGGATGAATCAGGTGCCCGGCTAGGGCTTAGCCCACGCCCGGCTGCGTGTTCTTGATGACCTTGTCATCGGGCGAGGCAGCGCCCTTTTCTTTCTCGACGATCTTCTTGCCCAGCGCAATGAGCAGCTCGTGGTTGAATTCCGCCCCGTAGATGAAAATGATGTTCATCACGAAGAAGAAGATCAGCGTGGCAATGAAGCCCGAAAGCGAACCGTAGATGATGTTCACCTGATTCACGTTCTCGATATACAGCGTGACCAGCGAGGCACCGCCCACCCACAGCACCACCACCAGCAACGCGCCGGGCACCACGGCGAACATGGTCTGTTTAATGTTGGGCAGCCAGTAATACAGGCTCGCTACCGCACAGAACAGCAGGAAGCCGCCCACGTAAATGAAATCGCTGAGGAAGAATTCCTCGACGCTTTCGGGCACGATCTTGCCGGTGAAACCCGTGAAGCCGTACAGGATGATGGGGGCCAGCACGATCACCGACATCACCACGATGATGAGCCCGGTGAACAGCATGATCTGCAGAATGGAAATGGCGCGCCGCCAGTAATAATTGGGCGGCTGGCGCACCTGATAGGCGCGGTTGAGCACGGTGCGCATGCCCTCCACCGCGCTGGAGGCGGTCCAGATCGCGCCGAGGATGGACACGGTCAGCAAGCCCTGCGGCGGGCCCGACATGATCTCGTCGATGCGCGGGCGGATGGATTGCATCGCCTCCGCAGGCAGGTGGGTGACGATCAGTTCAATGAATTCGGTGCCCAGTTCGCCCTGCCCGATAAAACCGGCCGCCGCCACGATCAGCACCAGGAACGGGAACAGCGCGAGGATGGTCAGGAAGGTCAGGTATCCGGCCAGCTCGATGCCGTCGTTCTCGACGAGGTTATCGCCAGCACGATAGATCAAAAGGCATGATTTGCGAATGGCTTGCCACATAGGAAAGCTATAGGCCGCACGCAGCGCGCTAGCAAGTTCATTGCGGATGGCGTAGGCTTTCACCCCATGAGTCTTGGCAACCTGTATCATCTGCTCCACGCCCTGCCCGCGATCGAGGCATGGGAAATGCCCCCCGCGCTGGAACAGGCGGCGCAGCAGCTGGTGCGCTCGGGCAAGCTGCGCATCAATGCCGACCATACGCGCAATTTCGTGCGCATGGGCTTCACCGATTGGGACGCCACCTTCACCGCCCGCGAGCTGAACGACGCAGCGTTGCTGGCGCAGACCCGCCAGAAACTTGCCCGCCATGTGCCACCGTCGCAGGGCGCGCACGGCATCGACGAACTGCTGCAACGCCTGCGCGCTGACCTGTTCAAGGCCGGCGGGGTGGATGCGGTGAAAGAACAGCGCGTGGCGCGTGTGCTGGTGCAGTCGGCCCACGCGAGCGTGGTACAGTTACTGTTGCGCGCAGGGGCAGAAATTTTCGTATCCTACTCGCATAACGTGGGTGACCTGATGGCCGTGCATGACTGGCAGACGCACGGGCTGGCCAACGGCATGCAGGCCACCAGCGAGCGCGGCTTGCAGGTGTTCGTCAGCTGTGGCGGCGACCCGTTCTTCGAAGGCGAACAGAAGACCTACACGACCGACGGTTTCCCCGCACTGGCCCGCATGATGGTCATTGGCGGACAGGAGCTGGGGCATTTCGCCGACCTGATGCGCGCGGGCCATGCCATTGTCGGGCGCTATTCCATGCGCCCCGAAGCCCGCGCCATGCGCCGGGCCGACATGGCGCATCTCGCCGGTTGGAACCGCGCCTTCACCAGCCCCGCCATGCGCCAGCTGCGCCGCGCGGAAAGCGCCCTCGCCTTCTACGATAAGCGCAACAAATTCAGCGCCGTGTGGGCTTTCTGGCAGCTGCGGCGTGCGGTGGCGTTGGTGCGCTTTTCAACGGCCCCATGGCCTGCCAACCTGCCCAAAAAACTCCGCAGCATTCCGCCCGCGCGGCGGGGCGAAAATCTCGAACGGTTCTATGCCGATATGCTCTTCAACCTAAGCCCGCAGGCCGACGCCTATCGCCGCAGCACGCCCGAGGCGGAAGAGGAGATCGCCTGCATCGAGGCGGTGGCCCGGGTGCCGCAACAGGCCATCAAATGGGGGCACGAAGCCGTACGCGCGGCGTGGCCGCAGCTCTACCGGCTCTATTACGGCACCGTGGTGCCGGCCTGCGCCACCGCCGCGGGCAGTAGCGGCCCTTCCAACAAAACGTCATTTTTTCAGAATCTTAGCATTGCTGTGCGGCACCAGCTTCGCCCCCGGCCGGATTACTACCCCGAACGGCCTAAAAAGCGCTGATTTTCGCGGTCCTGTCATCAAACCGTCACGCAAAAACGGTAAGATAGGACTCAAGGAAACACCGAACAGCGAAACAGTTTGATCCAGAACCAACAGCAAGCCCCGCAGGAAGAGCTCGACGAGAACGGCCAGCCCGTCAGCCGTCGGCGTGGCTTCAGCATCTGGGACTGGATGCCCAGCTTCGGCCTTGGCACCATGCTCACGCTCGCGGTCATCCTCATCGGCGGCTATTTCCTCGCGAAATCCGATTCCGGCAAAGAATTCCTGAACGACCTTGTTGGCAACCTCTCGCCCGAATGGCAGGCGAAGATCGGCGGGTTCCTGCAGATGATCGGGCTGGATGGCATCGCCTCCGGCGCGATGTACGACTACGCCGAAAGCATGACCGCCGCGCAGGCCCGCGAACAGATGGACGGCAAAGTGCCCGCGGAAGTCGCCAATATCTTGGCCGCGGATGACGCCACCTGGCGCCGCGTGGTTGGCCACCTGCGCGAGGCGCAGGCCAACATGCTCGACCCCATCAGCGACCGCACGATCTACCAGCTCATGACCCGCGAACCGCAGATGGTGCAGCAGATCCTGCGTGCCATGCCGCGCGACGGCGGCAACGCCGAAAGCCGTGAGAAGATCATGGGTGCGGTGCGTGGCATCGTCAGCAACCCGCACATGCTGGGCACGCTGCTTTCCACCGAACACCGCGCCAATACCTTCGCGGCGCTCGAAGCGCTCAGCCCCATTCCCTTCCAGCCGGGCCGCCTGCAGCGCTTCGTTGAAACCACCGGCCTGCAGAACGGCCAGCCGACCGCCCAGCTTACCAGCCTCACGAACGCCATGCTGGGCAGCGACCCCGCCGCCATGACGCAAAGCGTCGCCGAATTCCTGCGCGGCACCCGCGCGCAGGACATTCACCAGCTGTTCCAGGGGGTGAACCCCGCCAGCGTGCCCGAAGGCATGCTGCGCGACGTGGTCGTCACCGCGAAACACGAGGGCAACCTGCAGGCCATGCTCACCCTCAGCAGCACGCTGGGGCAGGAAAAACTCACCCAGCTCAGCACACTGATTGGTGCGGGCAACCAAGCCGAATTGCTGCGCACCCTGCAGGCCGACCCGGCCATGATGCAGGCGATCACTACCTTTGCGCGCAGCACCGAGATCAGCCAGCTGCCTGAAGCATGGCAGCAGCCCGTGCAATTGCTGCGCGGCGGCCGCACCACCATTGAAGCCGTGAACGCGCTCGGCAGCGAGAACCTGCAGCGCTGGCAGCAGGCCATCGCCGGCCCGAACGGCAACCTGCCCGCCGACCAGCAAGCCGCGAACTTCGCGCTGATGATGCTGAATACCGATGAGCGCCAGAGCATGCTGAACAACCGCGGCCTCATGCATATCGGCCGCATGATGCAGGCGCAGGCACGCGAAGCCACCGGCGACGAGCGCGCGCTGTACCAGTTCCTTGGCACCACCGTGCAGCGCAATGGCCGCGAAGTGTTCGCCAACATCGCCACGCTCTATACCTTCACCGACGCGGTGGCGAAAAACCCGGATAATTTCGGCAGCCCGGCCCGTGCCACCGCCACCAACAAAGTGGTGGATGGGTTGGTGCGCTACCTCGTGGGCCACGACGCCGCCGCCCTGCGCGACGTGAACGCCACCGATTTCTCGAACTTCTTCCGCAGCCCGCGCAACCATGCGGCCTTCTCCATGCTGCTGAACCGCTTGGATACGCGCGCGCTGGAGCCGCAGCACCGTGCGCTCATCCAGTCGCTGAAGACCCATTGGGGCAACGCGCAGGATGGGCTCTCGGAAGTGCTGGCCGATCCGGAAACGGCAGGCCTGTTCCTGAACCTGCTGAAGAACCCCCAAGCCATGAGCGACGCCATGCGCCACGCCAATAGCAGCGGCGTGCTAGCGGATGCGGCCAAAGCCGTGTGGTGGAGCAGTTGGAACCCGTGGGGCGCCACCGACAAAATGAGCGAGAATCGCGGCCACCTCGAAGCCGTGGCCAGCGCCCTGCGCAATGCAGGCGTGGGCGAAGCGCCCGCCGCCAGCAGCACCGCGCGTGATACCACGCCGCATGCAGGCATTCCCGGCTCGGGCCGCCTCTGGGTGAAGTAAGCGTCACTCACCGCCCTTGGGCATCGCCGTTCCCATCCCCCACTATGGTGCCTTGGATTGCTGATAGCGCAGTGCATCGCATGGCCAGCCGTAACCGCTTGCCTGCAACGCGCATGCTTATCCATGGCCAGCGTAGGGGGCACCCAGCGCATACACCGCACGCATGCCCTTATGCAGGTTCTTCACCCCTGACATAGGATGATACCCTGCCCCATGGCGGGTAGCGTAGTGCAGACACAAAAAAGGCGGCAGGATCGCTCCTGCCGCCTTTGTTCGTTGATGCGGATTAACCGCGGCCCGGTACGCTCGGCATGTTGGGCATGTTGGGCAGGTTCGGAATCGGGCGATCCGGGCAGATCGGACGCAGCACCGTGCCGCAGCCTTCCGGATCCACCGGATTGAACGGCGTATCACCCGGCTTATCGGGACGGGTCACCCCGTAGACGATCAGGCCCAGCTTGATGATCTCGACGTACGAGATACCACGGCCGGCATGGGTGGTGTTGCGCTCGGCGGTGTTGCGCGCCAGCCAGTCCTCGAAGCCAGCAGCGCGGGCTGCGGGGTCTTCGTTGGCAAGCAGCGTGGTCAGCGCCAGGCGATCCTGTTCGGTGATGCTGCCAGCGCGCACCATGCCCGCCAGTACTTCACCGTTGTTCTGGGTCGCGGTGCTGTTGTAGCCACCCGCCAGCAAGGATGCGCTGTCGGGACGGCCCGCCACGTTACCAGCAAGCAGGCTGGCCGCGTTCGCACGCTGATCGGCTTTCTCACCATCGGCGAAGAAGGCGGTGAAGGCACGCAGCGATTCACCCTGCGCCGCAGCAAGTGCTTCGGGGTTACCGGCAGCGGCTTTCAGGGCTTTCGCCTGATCGCGTACCAGATCGGCGTAGCGGTCATTCTCGCCATGGCCACGGTCCACGCTGCTGAGGGCAGCTTTCAGGCCATCATGGCCCGGCTGGCCCTCACCGGCAGCGAGTGCCTGTGCCGCGAGGAAGCTGAACATGGCGGGCGAAGCCTCAACGGCACCGGCCACCAGCGCACGGTTCACGTTGCCCTGGTTCACACGCTCGGGCGTGTTGGCGGTCGAAAGAACGCCAGCAGCCAGTGCGCCATTGCCTGCAAGCAGGGCTTCACGGGCAGCGTTCGCCTCGCGGGTGTTCAGGGTGGTCAGGCCCACGGGGCCAGCGCCTGCAGGCAGGCCCGACGCCGCACCGGCGGGAATCGAACCATCCGCCGGGGTTGCGACCGTCGTACCACCCGCCGGCAGGCCTGCGGTTGCGCCTTCGGTACCTGCGGGAGCACCCGCAGCAGAACCTTGGGCACCCGAAACAAGCGGGCTACCGGATGGGATCGCGCTTTGCGGCCCTGCAACGGTTGCACCACCCGCCGGCAGACCGGCCGTCAGGTCAACGGGGCCCGCAGCAGGCGCTTCCGCACCGGCCGGGATACCCGCCGTCGCGGTCGGACGGCCATCGGCCGGAACACCGGAGGTGAGGCCCGAGGCCGTCAATGCGCCCGCCGGGATCACGATCGGGTTACCGTTGGCCGCACGTGCGGTCTCAATGGTCGATGCATCCACGGTGGCAATGCGCTCACCGGCGAGAATGCGTTGCTCGGTGCCCACCTCGATGCGGCCTGCGAGGCCCGGCTGGTTCACCACCATCTGGTCGTACACGGCGTTACGGCCCGCTTCCGGCAGCGCACCGATGAAGGCGCGGTAGGAATCGGTCATGCGGCCGTTGTTCTTGTCTTCGTTCAGGTTCGGATTCACCGCCAGCGTCAGGCTGGTAGCGGCCATCGGCACGCCACGCTCTTCCGCAAGGCGCGCCTGGCGGATGATGTCGGTGAATGCGCTGTCGATCTGCGCGGCGGATTCACCACCGGCATTCCAGCGCGACTGGATCGCTTCCGGCACACCGTCGGCGATGCCGCGGGTCTGGTTGCGGCCACCGTTGATGTCCTGGCTGTTGACGATACCGATCGTCGCCAGCGTCACCAGCGGGTTCACGAAATTGTTCACCAGCACATTGCCGCCGCTGTAGTTCAGGCGGCCGCGATGCTCACGACCGGCAAGACGCTCGGCCACCGAATGACCGAAACGATCCGCGTCGCGGTCGCCATCGAAGGCGAGGATGCCGCTATTGTTGCCAGTGCCACGGGTGGCATGGAACACGGGATCGGTCACTTTCTGCAGCGCACCGGGGGTGCTCATCACTTCGTTGATGTATTGCTGGCGCAGGGCGGGGTTCTCTTCCAGCGAACGCAGGAAGGCCACGCGGTTCTGCGACATCGGGTCAGCCTGCTGGCGCTCGGCGTTCAGCAGCACACCGGTGCCGAGTTGCACTTCGGTCTCGGTCGGTACGCGCACCGAGGTACGCCATGCGAGATCCGCATAGGCGTTACCCACTTCGGTGGCACGCGCCACGCGCTCCTCGCGGTTCATGTCACCGGCACGGCGATCCGGAGCATCGCTGTAGCCACGCAGTACCACTTCGGGGCGCTCTTCGATACGCTCCGGTACCCACTCGCGCAGCGGGTTCACCCACTGGCTGCGGCCACCGTTGGTTGCGATCGCGCCTTCAAGCGCTTGCGGGTTGTCCAGCAGCGGCAGGTACTGGCTGTAGGTGCCACGCAGGCGCGACTGGTCTTCCTGCGGAAGCGACGCGAATTGCGGGCTGTTCAGCACGCCGTTGATCTCACCGCGGATGGTATCCACGTTACCCACGGGCACGCCATTGCTGCTGACCGACCAGGTCAGCGGATGCAGGGCACGTTGGGTGTTCAGCTGCAACATGCGCTCGGCGTCCTGCGTGGTGGGGGTGCCACCTTCGGCGAAGAAGCGCTGTTCGCTGTTGCTGAGGCCACGCTCGATCGCCGCGTAGGAAAGCACGGTGAGGTGACCCTCGGCGGTGCTGTTCATGGTGGTGATCACGTTGCGCGCGGTCATCGCGTCGGTGAACTGGTTGCCCTTGTAGGGGTTCAGGCGGCGATCCTGCGAGATCAGCGCGCTGCCATCGACCAGCGACATGATCTGGCCGTTCTCGTTCACGCCGAAACGGGCGTTCTCTTCGAACTTGTAATCGAATTTGCGGTTATGACCGGTGGGCTGGCCATAGGTCGGCGAGTTCACGTCGGTATCGACGAACTCGACCTGGCTGGGGCGGTAGCGGAATTCGCCACGGCGGCCGTTGCGATCGCCCGCGCGGCTGAGCACGTAACGGTCGTTATCGGTGCGTCCGGTCGGCTCTTCGCCACGGTTGTTGCCCTGCTCACGCTCGGCATCCACGAAAGCGCGGGTACCTTCGGCATAACCGGGGTTAAGGTCGCTGCCACGGCGGCGGTCAAAGCGGCTATGGCCCTGGGCTGCGGGGTCACGCGGCGGCTCGCCGAGGAAGTAGTCGTAAGCGTTCACGCCCACGGTGTAGCGGCGCGCGCCATCGGGCGTCAGGTTCAGCTGCGCCAGCGGGCGGGCTTCGGCCTGCGGCTCGACCGGCACGGGCGGGATCTCTTGAATGGACTGCACGGGCTCCGGCGGGCGCGGACGGCGCTCGGGCGGGCAATCGTAATGCAGTTCGGGGTTGGCCGGGTTACCGGCGGGCAGTACCAGCGTCTGGCCGGCGCGGATCACCGCGTCCTGAATGTTCTCGCCGGTGCACGCCACGCCGTTGCGGGTTTTCAGGCGGTTCGCCAGCACGATGTCGCGCTGCACCTGGCGCAGGCTGCGCGGATCGTCGGGATTAGCTTCCTTCCACGCTTTGGCGATACCGCTGACGGTATCGTAGTAAGGAACGCCTTCACCGTATTCGCTATCTGCGCCGGTGCGGCCACCACGGACCTGGAAAGTATTGGCTTGTGCCATGAAAAAACTCCTGTTTGCTGCCTAGTATGTATTAGTTTCGTGATTCGCTTATAAAGTAGTAGGTACCAGATAAGTGTGACAGTTGGGTTAAGATTAAATTAAGGGACAGTTAACACGATCATCGGCAGACTCCCGTGCTACCCTGTTGAACTTGCGTGCATTTTTCGCGTGCCACCTGAAGGAACTCATCATTAACGGCAACATCGCTGAGTTTAATATCGTGGCGGGCGGCCATGGTCGCGGCGGCCAGCACCACGCCGGTAAGCTCATGTTTTTCCAGCGTTCCGTTACCGTTCAGGTCGAACCGGTCATCGAAATGGCGTTTGCCGTCCTGCTCGGTCACCACGGTCTGCGGCAGCATGTTCACCACGTTCATCACATGCCCGCCCCCGCGGTTATCGGCGATTGCTTCCGCCGCACGAATGGCAAGGTCGGTGCAGCCATGGGTCTCGATCAGCCGCACGAGATTATCGGCGCGGCGCACGATCTCCTCGGCGCTCAGTGGTGCGGGATCAGCAGGCACGGGTGCCGCTGGGGTTTCCTGCGTCATGGTCGAACTCCTTATTCCAGAGCCTTACCCTACGCGAGTTCTGTTAAAGTTTTATGAAACGGCGGCATTTTTCCGCCGAATGCCGTTAAGCCACTGATTTATCTAGCCGCGAAGGAACACGTCGGTGCCCGGCTCGTCGCGGTAGGCGTTCAGGGCGAAGTCCACACGCTGCTGCAGGCTCCAGCCGCTGGTATCCTGCGCGTCCACCAACTCGGTGCGCGACAGCAGGCCGCGCCGGTTGGCGATCTGGATGGCAATGCCCGGCCGCGCGTTGGCTTCCAGCACCATGGGGCCCTTGTGCTTATCCAGCACGATATCCACGCCCACATAGCCCAGTTTGGTGATCTCGTAGAATTTCGACGCCATCTCGAGCAGGAACGGCCATTGCGGAATGGTGCGGCCCTCGAGGGGCTTCAGCGTTTCCGGGTGCTCGTTGATGAAGGAGCGCCCCTGCACGCCATACATCGTCACGCCGTCATGCATGCGAATGCCCACACCAATGCCGCCCTTGTGCAGGTTGGCCTTGCCGTCGGAACGGCGGGTGGGCAGGCGCAGCATGGCCATGACCGGCACGCCTTTATACACGATGATGCGGATATCCGGCACACCCTGATAGGTGATCTCGTTGAAGATGGGGTCGAACTGCACCGCGTATTCGATGATGGCGCGGTCGGAGCGGCCACTCATGGAATACATGCCGCCCAGCACGTTGGTCATGTGGTATTGCATGTCGCCGGCGCTCACCAGCTCGCCATTGGCTTTCTGGAAGCTGGTGCCGATCACGTTCTGGATGACCATGATGCCGCCGCCACCCGAACCACGGCACGGCTTGACCACGAAGTTCTTGTGCGGGGCGGCCAGCTCGGCCACCCGGCCCGCCTGGTTGATGAACTCGACCACGCCATACAGCTCGGGCACCTGAATGCCAGCTTCGGTGGCCAGCTTCTTGGTCAGCAGCTTGTCGTCCACCAGCGGATAGTTGCGACGGCGGTTATTGGGCGAGATGAAATCGCGATTCCGGGCGTTGATGCCCATGATCTTGTATTTCGACAGCCCTTCGCGCATGTCCTGCAGCAGCATGGAACTACTCCGCCGGCGGGGTGGAACGTTTCGCCGCTTCGCGGGCCTCAAGCTCGGCCAGCGATTTCTGCAGCGCACGGAAACGCACGTACTCGGTCAGCTTGTAATGGTTGTAGCGGCCCAGCAGCATGGCCAGCGCCAGCACCACCAGCAGCAGTTCCGGGAAGGCGAACATCAGGTGGCCCAGCGTTTCGTTGTTCATGGCAAAGAACGCCAGCACCGCCGCGAACAGGCTGGAGAAGCCCACTTTCAGCGCCTCGCGCGAGCCGTATTCCTCCCACATCAGCGTCATGCGCTCGATGGTCATGGTCAGGATCACGATGGGGAACAGCGAAATGGACAGGCCCACCACCAGCCCCACCTGATTGGTGATCATGGCCAGCAGCGACAGCACCATCACCACCACGGTGAGCACCGCGGCAAGCCGTGGCACCAGCAGCAGCTTCAGCTGGTCGAAATAGTTGCGGATGACAAGGCCAAGCCCCACCACCAGCATGAACAGGAACAGGCCCGTCACCAGCCCGGTCTCGCGGAAGGCGAGCGCCACCAGCACCGGCATGAACGTGCCGAAAGTCTTCACGCCAATGACCTGGCGCAGGAAGGCGATCATCAGCCCGCCGACCGGGATCATCAGCAGCACCTTGAACAGGATCTGCGTATCCAGCGGCAGGTTATAGAACGAGAAGGTCAGGAACACGTTGCCGCGCTGGCCGGATTTCCAGATCGCGCGGGTCAACGCGTCGTTGGTGTTCTGGCGCACCGACACGTAGCTTTCCACGTGGGCCTTGCCCGCATCCAGCACATGCAGCGGCTGCGTACCATACCACCAGACGATATACTTATCCTCGAGGCCGAACGTGTGCTTCTCGGGGTCGATGGCCTGCCACTTGCCGCCGATAAAGGTTTCAAGCCAATCCACGAACTGGCCCTTGCGCTGGTCGCGCGTCAGCCGCAGCCCATGGGCGATGCGCGTGGGGATCTCGGCCGCTTCCAGCAGCAGCACGGCAATGTCGGTGGCGCTCATGCGCGCATCCACCGTGTCGCGGATGAGCTGGATGCGGTCATCCTCGGGGTTGCGCGCCAGCTTGTAGATCTCGCGCACGAAGGTCTTCGGGCTGGCGGATTTCTCGCGCGCCTCGTCGATCAGCGCATCCACCGCCACGTAGATCGGCTGTTCTTTCTGGCCCTCTTCCACGGTCGGGCGCTGGCTTTTGCTGTAGGGCGAACGCGGCACGTCCGGCGCATTGATCTTCACGCTGGTGGGCGAATCCAACTCATACACGATGGCGCGGTAGAAAATGGTTTCCTGATCGCTGATGCGGCGCTTGCTGAACACGGCCACGCGGTTGTCCGGCGCCTGTTTTTCGATCTCGTAGCCGAAGTCGCGTGCCACGATGTTCTCGTCCACCAGCACGAACTTGTCCGAGGCATGCGGCAGCTGCATCGAGAACAGCAGCGGCTTGTCGCCCTTTTTCCAGCTTTCGGTCGAGGAAAGATCGACGCGCGCTTCCACGTACCAGCTATTATAGGTGGTGTTCGGCGAGATCGGGAACTCCAGCACGAGGTGCTTGTAGAGCAGGATGGAGAGGCCGATAAAGGCAAGGACGGCCGCAATGAGCCAGACCCGTGACGAGCGCATGAGAGTTCCCAGTGGTTGCGAGGCGAATTATTCCGAGCAGGTCGGGCGTGAGAGCAGCGTCTTCCCGGCATCGATCACCAGGTCGGCGTGCTGCATCATGTTCCGGCCAACGAGGACGGGATAGATGAACCCTTCGCGATTGGCAAGGTTCACTTCTTCGTTCACCATGCGCCCGCCGATGCAGAAGCCCATGGAAATGACCGGGCGGCGAATGTAGCCCCCGCCCTTCTTCTTGATGCGCACATAGCGGCGGATCTCGCGCTCGAAGGTCTTCTTGCCGCCTTTTCCAGCGACACCGAGAACACCACCGTCTCACCGGTTTCGGTCTTGGTCTTCTCGCCGGTCTTGCGGATGTCGATGATCTCCGCATCGATCGAGCTGGTCTTCGCCCCGGTATCCAGCTTGGCCTTCACCACCGTGCCCACGTCGGCAATGGCGATCTCCTCGACCCAGCCCACGCGCTTCAGCTCGCGCGCCTGCGCGGGTGCGACCAGCAGGGTGGCCGCGGCAAACAGAACGATCAGATTCACATGCATCGTCATAAACATATCCCAAAGGCGGTGGCAGGCAGGCACTTGCGTGCGGCAGGGCTTTATTCATTCCCACCCGAAGGGTCAACCCCTTTGTGGGAAACGCAGTGGCCACCGGCCCGCCTGCGCGGCCCACGCGCCACCGCGGGGCACCCTCCCGCCCGGTCAGAATGAAGATTTTGCAAAAGCGCTATTGCATTTCTGGCCGGGGGTGGATAACAAGTGCCCCGTTCCAACGGGAACGCTGCTGTAGCTCAGTGGTAGAGCACGTCATTGGTAATGACGGGGTCGGAAGTTCGATTCTTCTCAGCAGCACCATTTCAAGCAAAACCATGCCAGTGACATGGTTTTGCGCCGGAATCATGGGATGTCTTACCAAGCAAGGAAGGATTCAGCCGACCGAAGCGCGGTTTAGACGGACATGTCGGAACCTATATCACTCAGTATCGGGCTTCTGCTGCCAACGCCTTAATAGCGATACCATGAAGCTTCCATCATTTACAGGCATGTAGAAACTACATCCGGGAATCAACAGAAGTGATGTTTGGCCTTTATCGGGTTCAGCGTGATACTTGTCTGTAAAAACAAGGTATTTCTCATTACGCTTCACAGAACAATACGGCTTGAGCAAGCTTTGCCCTGCACTCAAAGGGAGTGGCTCCGTATAAAATAGAGCGTGATATTCTTTGCGCGGCGTTTCTTCTTTAAACGCCTCTGTAACTTGTAGTCGTACCCAGCATTCATTTTCATTTTTTGTCGTTTCATGGCCGGGTTTTGCGCTTATGTCGGCCACCAAACCGACAAAAATATTGTCAAAACGCTCAAAAATTTCTCCGAGGGGCAATTTTAGTAATGCCGGATCGGAAGTGCAGTCGTAATGACTAACCAAACGCGAATCTGTAACAGCATGACTCTGCTGAGCGAATGTATTTGAGAGGAGTCCGCTCGCTACCATTAGGAAGATGGCTCGGGGTGCGTGTTTATTGAATACCATTATCAGTTCCTACCGCGCATAGCGCTCTAAATCCCCCGCCATCACGTCATGCATCATCTGCACCACCAACGGGGCATAGCTCTTGATCTCGAACAGCCGGTCGCTGTTGGCCACCAGCTGCTGCGACAGATGCGCGCGGTAGGCAGGGTCATTGGCTACTTTGCAGGCCAGCGCCACGTAGGATGCCGCGCTATCGGCAATGGGCGCATCGGCCACGCCCATCACGTCGTAATACGCTGCGATGCAGCGGCCGCGCGCGTAGTTGCCCGGCCATGTGACCATGGGTACACCCAGCGGGAACGCGTAATGCGCCGTGCTGCCACCCCCGAAATAGATGGTGTCCAGCAGCACATCCGCCGCGACGAGGATGGAATGGAACCGGTCTGCCTGCTGCCAGGGCAGGAAGATCACCCGTGCCGGATCGCACACCGAAGTGATGCGTGCCTGCAGCAATTGCGTGGCTGATTCCATCTGGAAATCGTTGAACAGCACCAGCGTAGCCTGCGGATCGGCCGCGAGGATGTCGGCCAGCAGGCGATCATAATCCGGATGGAATTTCTGGATCGCCATGGGGCACACATAAAGCTTGCGATCCTCGGGCAGGCCAAGTTCGGCGCGGCTTAAAAAATGTTCGGCAAATTTCGGACGACTCAGAATCGTGTTCACCCCATCCACGCAAAGCAAACGCTCAGTGTAATTCTCCTGCGCGTGCGGCGGCTCGTAGCTGCGCGAGCCTACGACATAATCGATCGTGTCGATGCCGGTCGTTTCCGGGTGGCCGCCGAGGCAGATCTGGTGCGGGGCAAGGCGCATGAGCGCCAGGTAGTAGCTGCTCGGTTCCATGCCGATATCGGGATAAATAATGATATCAAGCGCCGCCTCGGCCACAATACTATGGGCGGCTTTCAGGCCGGCAGGCATGGGCACGATGCGCACGCCCCCATCGGCCAGTTCCTGAATGGCCTCGTCGTGGATGGCGGAAAGGTTAAACAAGCTCACCGAAAATTCCGGCTGCGCGGCGAGATGCGTGATCACCCCGCGGTAGCAATTGCCGACTGAATGGCGGCACATATAGCGCGAGATAACGCCGATACGCAGCGGGCCCGGTGCGCGGGTCACCCCCGGTTTGCAATGCGGCGCCACGTAGTTCAGTTCGGGGCAGAGTTTGCGCATCATGGCGCAATAATCCTGCAGCACTTGGCGATTATCCGCGTTGTGGAAAGCAAGATAGAACAATGAAAAATTGGTCAGCTGGTGCAGTGGTATCGTCGGTTTCTCGCGCGTGAACTTCGCCACGCTTTGTGCAAATTTCTCCCGCGCCTGCGCGATATGTTCCGCCGATTGGTATACGCGTGGCAGGTGCATCTCGAGCATGAAACGGATAGCTGCCGGAAAGCGCTTCGTACTGTTGAAGCGCTGATACGCTGCATCGGCGTCATCGCACCGATCGTTATCTATCAGGGCCATGCAATAGAGATGCCGTAATTCCACATCGTTCGGGAACCGCTCCAATGCGCCCTCAAGATAGGGTACTGCCGCATGCGCCAGTTTGAAGTATGTCAGTGTGCTGGCGTATTTGCTGTGCACCCGCGCATCGTTCGGAGCAAATTGTATCGTCTCCTGCGCATGCTGAATGGCGGCCTGCGCATTCCCCTGTGCGCGCAGTGCGTCACATAAAAGCAGTCGCGATTCTATCTGCTTTGGGTCGGCAAACATAGCACGGCGATAAAAATTCTCAGCCTGCGCATAATCGCCAGTCGCGTGGTAAATCAGGCCGAGATGGTGCAATGCATCACCATGATTGGGATTGATCGCCACGATCTGCTGGCACAGGTCGAACGCCTCCTGCATACGCTGCTTTTGAAGCGCCGCTTCGGCACGCTTCATCAGGTTGCGCACCGAGGGCGCGACTGCCACGGCGTGCTGCATCACGCGCCCCGCGCCAATATCTCATCCAGCACCTGCGCGGTGATGGCGAGGTGTTCGGGCGGAATATCCGCATAGAACGGTAGGCCAATGACGCTGCGGCCCAGCCGCTCGGTCACCGGCAATTCGGTGCGTGGGAAGCGCGCATAGGCGGGCTGCACATGGCAGCCTTTGTCCCACCACTGGCGGGCCTTGATGCCGCGCACCTGCATCTGCGAAATGACCGCGTCCACCTGTTCGTGGGGCAGGCGCACGTTGCAGGTGGTGCTTACCGCATCCTCGGGGAACCATGGTGCAATGCCATGTTTTTTAACCAGCGGTGCCAGCGCCTGTTCGCAGCGCTGCGTGGTCTGCTCCCACATCTGGCGGCGCTGCGGCCAGATATCCAGCGCAGCAAGGCCCACGGCCGCCGAATATTCGCTCATTTTCGCGTTCACCCCCACGGTGGAGATGCGGCGCGTGTAGTAGCCGAAATTGGTCTGCTCCTGCACGTGGCGCAGCAGGCCGGTATCTTTCGAGATGATGACCGCACCCTCGCCCACACCAATAATTTTGGTAGCATGCATGCTGAACACCACGGGCGTGCGCCCGAAGGTCACGTTGCGGAAACTGTCGATGCACGAAGCCGCATCCACCACCACGGGCACCGAGGTTTCGGCCGTGAACGCATCCCACGCCGCGATGTCCACCGTTTTGCCGAACGGTGCCACCACCAGCACCGCACCGACCACCCCGTTGACCTTGGCGATCTCACGCTTGGCGATCTCAGGGGTGAGCGCCCAGCTGTGCTCGTCCACATCCACGAAATAGGGGATCATCTCCGCACCGATGGCGGACGCCGGCGTGGCCACGAATGTCCAGCTCGGCACGAGGCAATACGCGTCGCGCGGCAGGTTCATGGCGCGCAGCACGCTGATCAGCCCGGCGGTGGCGTTGGCGGCGGTCACGGCATATTCCACGTTCAGGCTGAAATGCTGCGCCAGCCGCGCGCGCAATTCGCGCTCCAGCGGGCCGAAATTGCTGTACCACCGCGCCGTGTCGATGCGCTCCAGATACGGCAGGATATGTTGCGCCTCGGGCAGCAGCGGGCGCATCACCTCGATGGTTTGGTTCGGTTGGGTCACGGTCATTTCCTTGCGCAGCGCGATCATGGACACCTCCTCGCATAGCAGATGCGCGGGTGGACGCAAGCCCACCCAGCTCAGGCAGAAAGGTTTGCAAGCTTTGTGCCAAGGGCTTCTTACAGTAATTCGTAATGCTGCCGCACCAGTGCCGCCGTGGCTTCGCGGCCATTGAACATCAGCACATCCACCACAGATAGCCACGGCACGAAGGGCGCGCCGAACTGTGCATATGCAAGCGGCTTGGGCCGCAGGAATTCCAGCGTGATGCCACGCTGCGCGAACTGGGCTTTATCGTACAGCGCCATGCCACCCACCCCGTTGATGTAGCGCGTGGCACCCATCGCCTTGCAGATGGCCAGCACTTTTTCTTCGGCGCGCAGCGATGCATCCACCGGCAGTTGCGACGAAATCGTGATGGGCGTGGTGATGGACAGGTGGTCGCACACGGTGCGCACGCTGTGGTGGATATACGCGAACAGGTTGCGCGAATCGCAGGCGAGAGCGCGCTGCAGCATGGGAAAGGTTTCCGCAAAGTACGGCGCTTTGGCGTAGGCACCCTGCCATTGCTGCAGCAGTTTCGCGGGCGCAAAATCGGCCGCGAGTTCGCGCTGCACCACATCCAGCGCGTCGGACGCCTGCGCGAGCGGCAGGGTGAACATCACATCCGCGCCGTTGCGCAGCATGCGGTTGCGGTTGATCCAGCCCTTCTTGGTGTATTTGATCGCATCGTAGATGACGAACGCATCCGCCGCCGCGATCAGCTGGAAATAGCCGATATAGGGCATGAAATACGGCTGCATGATGGCCACGGTGCGCATGCGGGCACCGTACACGACCCGGCAGGGTGCCTTCAAGCGGCGATGTGCAGCCCAAGCCAGCGTTTGCGGCGGCCCGGTTTTTGTGGTAGCCTGCGCGGCAGATGAGCGAACACAGCGAACATAAGAAGCAGAAAAAACTGGCGCAGCGGCTGTTCAACCGCAAGCGGCTGGAGATCAACCTGCAGGAAGACGCGCTGGCCCGCGGCCGCGACCTTGAGAAAGAGCGCGAAGAGGAAGTGAAGGAAGCCGGGCGTGCCGCCAGCAGCAAAGCCGCCTTCGCCAAACGGCAGGAAGCCGCCCCCGCATGGAGCGCGCGCATGCAAAGCATCCGCGACAAGAACACGGGGCGCGAACGCATGGCGAAAGAGCGTTGGAACCGCTTCGCCGGCACCGAAGCCGGCGGCGGCCGCGGGCTTTAAAGCCCCAGCACGAAATACAAGTGGCAGGATTTGCGCGTCGCATTCAACTCGTATTGCGAGGTGATGACTTCGTTGGTGAAGTTATCGGTCAGGCAGTCCGTTTGCCCGTCGTAGGAATTGGTTGCCGTGAGCGTGCCGGTGGTTGCCAGCCCATCATCCACTTTTTTATCAATATTCCATGCTTCTGCGGCGCTTAGCCCGGCCGAATTGCCAAATGAACAGGCTCCTGCAGCCCAATCCGGCTTGCTTAGCAGCAACATATTTTGTGCCCCACGCCCATAATTGCCGCGGCTGGTGTAACAGGAAATCCAACCAATATTCCCGCCCAGTTTCGATGCAAGATAGTGTGTGCCCGCCACCGCATTCGCGGAATTATTCTGATAGGGATAACTTCCCTCAACCAGCCCTGCACGGCCCAGATGGTTCCACATCAGGTAATACTCATAAAGCCCATTACCAGAAGTGCTAAGCTGCCCATCCCCATCGCCATTGCAGGTGCCTGCGGTGCTGGCCATCAGCGCGGCGCCGCAGGCAGAGTTACGCCCGTTGCCCCCCGCACTGGTCCAGAACTGGACGGCGCTGTTCATGTCGCCGGGAATGGCGAAGTATTTGTCACGGAACGCATACATCGCCGATTTGATCTTCTGCTCTTCCGTGGTCACGCTGCGCAGCTCGGCCGCGCGGATCAGGCTCTGGCCACCAAGGATGCCCCCGGTCAGAAGACCGAGGATGACAAGCACGATACTAAGCTCTACCAACGAAAACCCACGCATTGCAAAATTATACATGGTGCACCGCAACTTTACCAACCCTTAATTACCCCGCTCGTCTGTAACCCCCTATGCGCGCCATCTTCCGCTTCCTTGCCGCCTGTTTTGCCGCCTATTTGCTGGCGGTGGTGGCGCTATCGTTCATCTACCAGTTCATTCCACCCGCCACGCCGCTGATGGTGGCAAGCGCCCTGCGCGGCGACGGCATGAAGCGCGAATGGGTGCCGTTGTCGCGCATATCGCCTGCGGTGGTGCGCAGCGTCATCGTCAGCGAAGACGCGCGCTTCTGCGAGCATGATGGCATCGACTGGAAAGCGGTGGACCGCGTGGTGCAGAAAGCCGCCCGCCAAGGCCGTGCCACCGCGGGGGCAAGCACCATCACCATGCAGGTGACGAAGAACCTGTTCCTGTTCAACACGCGCTCGTTCCTGCGCAAGGCGGTGGAAGCGCCGCTGGCCCTGTGGCTGGACGCGGTGATGCCCAAGCGCCGCATTCTGGAAATTTACCTGAACATGGCGGAATGGGGCGAAGGGCGCTTCGGCATCGAGGCGGCGGCGCGCCATGAATTCGGTGTGGGCGCGGGCCAGCTTTCGGCCCAGCAAGCCGCCCTGCTGGTGACCATGCTGCCCGCCCCGAAGGACCGTAGTGCTGGCAATCCCGGCCCCAAACACGCCGCCATGGCCGCCACCGTGGCCGCACGCGCGCCGCGTGCCAACACCAGCTGCCTGCGCTAGGCGGGCGAAGTTACCCCCATTATCCCCAGCCTTGCTTACGCAAAGCGTTTGAATTTGCGCGCGCGAGGTTCTAAAGCTCAGCGCAAGAAATAGGGAGTATGGGCCATGGGCATTATGCCGGACCACTGGATTCGCGAGCAGGCGAAAAAAGGAATGATCGAACCGTTCGTCGAGAACCTGACGCGCGAAGGCGTGATCTCGTACGGCGTATCCAGCTATGGCTATGACGCGCGCGTGGCCGATGAGTTCAAGATCTTCACCAACATCGACTCCGCCGTGGTGGACCCCAAGAACTTCTCCGAGCAAAGCTTCGTGGACCGCAAAGGCCCGGTCTGCATCATTCCGCCCAACAGCTTCGCGCTGGCGCGCACAGTGGAATATTTCCGCATCCCGCGCGACACGCTGGTGATCTGCCTTGGCAAAAGCACCTACGCGCGCTGCGGCATCATCGTGAACGTGACCCCGCTGGAGCCGGAATGGGAAGGCCACGTGACGCTGGAGTTCAGCAACACCACGCCCCTGCCCGCGAAAATTTATGCGAACGAAGGCGTGTGCCAGTTCCTGTTCCTGAAGGGCGACTCGCTGTGCGAAACCAGCTATGGCGACCGCAAGGGCAAATACATGGGCCAGACCGGCGTAACGCTGCCGCGCGTTGAGCCGAAGAAAAGCGCGTAGATGGATCGTTTACGCATTGTCGGCGGCAAGCCGCTTCACGGGAAGATCGTTATCGGCGGTGCGAAGAACGCCGCGCTGCCGCTGCTGTGCGCCGCGCTGCTGACGCATGAGAAGGTCACGCTCGATAACGTGCCCTACCTTGCCGACGTGACCACCATGGCGAAGCTGCTGGTGCAGCATGGCGCGTCGCTTTCGCTGCGCGATACCTCGCCCGGCACGCTGTTCGGCCGCGAATTCCCCGGCCATTACAGCCGCGAAATTTCGCTGCACACGCCCGAGATCATCAACACCACCGCACCGTATGACCTGGTGCGCACCATGCGTGCCAGCATCCTCGTGCTAGGCCCGCTGCTGGCCCGCGCCGGTTACGCAAAAATTTCGCTGCCCGGCGGCTGCGCCATTGGTGCCCGGCCGGTGGACATGCATTTGGCCGCCATGGAAGCGCTCGGCGCGACCATTACGCTGGAAGAAGGCTACGTCATTGCGCAGGCCCCGAAGGACGGGCTGGTGGGTGCCGAGATCACCTTCGACAAGGTTTCCGTGGGTGCCACCGAGAACGCGGTGATGGCGGCCACGCTGGCGCGCGGCACCACGACCATTCATAACGCGGCGCGCGAGCCGGAAATTGGCGATCTGTGCCACATGCTCAACTCCATGGGCGCAGATATTTCGGGCATCGACAGTTCGACGCTCACCATCCGCGGCGTCACCGCGCTTTCCGGCACCAGCTACCGCGTCATTGCCGACCGCATCGAAACCGGCACCTATTTATGCGCCGTGGCGCTGGCCGGGGGCGAGCTGGAACTGCTGGACGCGCGGGCCGACACGCTCGAAACCACCATCGACGCGCTGCGTGCCATCGGCCTGCATATCGAGGTGCGCGAGGATTCCATCTATGCGCGCCATGAAGGTGGCGTGCTGAAGCCGCAGCATCTGGTGACCGAGCCGCACCCCGCCTTCCCCACCGACATGCAGGCCCAGCTCATGACCGTGCTGACGCATGCGCTGGGCACCAGCAGCATTTGCGAAACGATCTTCGAGAACCGCTTCATGCATGTGCCCGAACTGGCGCGCATGGGCGCGAATATCAGCATCGACGGCAACTGCGCTACCATCCATGGCGGCACGCATTTCAAGGGCGCGCCCGTGATGGCGACCGACCTGCGCGCCAGCGTGTCGCTGGTGATCGCCGCACTGGCGGCCGAGGGCGAAACGATCATCTCGCGCATCTACCATCTGGATCGTGGCTACGAACGGCTCGAGGAAAAACTGGCCAATTGCGGCGCGCATATCCAGCGCCTGCGCTAGATCCCTGCGCTAAAGATCAGGTTGCAGCCAATGGTGCTGCTGGTAAGCAGGTACTCGGAAGTCGCATCGGCATCCGTCGTCACGCATTGCGCACCCGAGGCATAGGAATGGCGGTAGAACGTGCGCACCTTGCCTTGCGAGGGCTTGCCATCGTCCAGCTTGGTATCGATGTTCCACGCTTCTTCCGGCCGCAGGGCTGGGTTCTCCGGCGGGTTGACCGTTTGTTGCGCCCCGAAAATGTAGATGTTGTTGTACTGGCCCAGCCACATCACGCCGCCCGTGGCGCTTATGTTTCCCCAATTCTCGATGCTGTAGCCCGCATTGCCAAGTTTCGAGCGCGGCGCATTGGTGCCCAGCACCGCGTCCCGCCCCGTGCCGGCGGGCCCGGCAATGCCGGTATACGTGCCTTCCAGCAGCCCGGCCAGCGTCAGCTGTTTCCAGAACTGGAAATGCTCGGTCGTGGTGTTCGCGGCCGTGCCCACATCGATCAGGCCGCTGCCATTGCCGTTACAAGTGCCGGTCGCGGCGGCCGTGCCCGCCTGCGCGTTGCAATAGGTCGCGTCCTTGCCCCAGAAGGCGGTGGCGTTCGTCATGTCGCCGGGAACGGCAAAATATTTGTCGCGAAACGTCTGCGTGGCGGTCACGAAGCGGTTATATTCGGTGCTCACCGCCCGCAGCTCGGCCGCGCGGATCAGGGCCTGCCCCCCAAGGATGCCGCCCGCCAGCAGGCCGATGATCACCAGCGAAATCGACAATTCGATCAATGAGAATCCGCGCATATGCTGGCAGCCTTTCCGATACATGCGGCGAGTTTAATCAAATTACAGCCTATTCACAAGCTCAGGCTTTACCGCGCCGCCCAGTTGCTGTAAGCACCCAGCCCATGAGCATCACCCTCACAGCCCCGCTGACACTGGCGATCCCCAAAGGCCGTATCTATGACGAGCTGGAACCGCTGATGGCGCGCGTGGGCATCACGCCCGAGCCGAAATTCTTCGACGAACGCGACCGCTCGCTTTCCTTCGGCACGAATATCAAGCAGCTTTCCATCATCCGCGTGCGCAGCTCCGACGTTGCCACGTTTGTGGCCTACGGTGCCGCGCAGCTGGGTGTGTGCGGCTCCGACATCATGGACGAGCATGCCTACCCGGACATTTACGCACCGCTGGATCTGGGCATCGGCACTTGCCGCCTGAGTGTGGCCGAGCCCACGCAACTGGCCGAGGGCGACGACCCCGGAAGCTGGACGCATATTCGCGTGGCCACCAAATACCCGCACCTCACCCAGCGCCATTTCGCGGCGCGCGGCGTGCAGGCTGAATGCATCAAGCTCAGCGGCGCCATGGAACTGGCCCCGGCCATTGGCCTGAGCCAGCGCATTGTCGATCTGGTAAGCAGCGGCGCGACGCTGAAGGCCAACGGCCTCGTGGAGATCGAGAAGATCATGGATGTGTCGTCGCGCCTTATCGTGCATCGCGGCGCGTTCAAGACCCGCGCGGCCGAGATCGCGCCCATCATCGCCGCGTTCGAGGAAGCCATCGCATGACCGCGCGCCTGCACATCACCGATGCGGATTTTGCAGCAAAGCTTGCCGCCTGCCTGAACACCCGCCAGAGCGAAGTGAGCGATGTGGCGCCTGTCGTGGCCGAAATGATCGCGCGCGTGCGCCGCGAAGGCGACGCCGCACTGGTGGAATACACCCAGCGCTTCGACAAGCTGACGGTGGATGCGGCGGGCCTGCGCATCACCGAAGCGGAAATGCAGCAGGCCGAAGCCGCCTGCGATGCCGAAGTGCGTGCCGCGCTGGAAGTGGCCGCGCAGCGCATTCGCGCCTACCACGAAGCCCAGCGCCCGGAGAATAAACGCTGGGTGGATGCAGCGGGCGTCACGCTCGGCTGGCAATACGCGCCGCTCGAATCGGTGGGGCTGTATGTGCCCGGCGGCAAAGCCAGCTACCCCAGCTCGGTGCTGATGAACGCCGTGCCCGCCAAGGTCGCAGGCGTGGAACGCATCGTCATGGTGGTGCCCACGCCGGGTGGCGTCATCAACCCCGCCATTCTGGTGGCCGCCAAACTCGCCGGGGTGGATGAGATCTACCGCGTGGGCGGTGCGCAGGCCGTGGCCGCGCTTGCCTATGGCACGCAAACGATTGCCCCGGTGGTGAAGATCGTTGGCCCCGGCAATGCCTACGTGGCCGAAGCGAAGCGCCAGGTGTTCGGCAAGGTCGGCATGGACACCATCGCCGGTCCGTCGGAAATTCTGGTGGTGGCGGATGCGAAGAACGAGCCGACCTGGATCGCTGCCGACCTGCTTAGCCAGGCCGAACACGACGAGATGGCCCAATCCATCCTCATCACCAACAGCCCGAATTTCGCCGATGCGGTCGCCGCCGAGATCGAACAGTTGCTGACCTTACTGCCGCGCGCGGATATCGCCCGCCATTCGTGGCAACAGCACGGCGCCATCATCGTGGTGGACCAGTGGCACGAAGCGTTGCCGATCATCGTCGCCATCGCGCCGGAGCATCTGGAACTGGCGCTGGACGAGGCCGAAGAACTGGCCCCGAAGGTGCGCAATGCCGGTGCCATCTTCTTGGGCCGCCACACGCCCGAGGCGATGGGCGACTACCTCGCCGGGCCCAGCCATGTGCTGCCCACCTCGGGCGCGGCGAAGTTCAGCAGCGGCCTTTCGGTGTTCGATTTCCTCAACCGCACCAGCCTCATTGGCTGCAACGGCCAGCCCGAACTGCTGCGCGCCGCCGCCACGCTGGCGGATGCCGAGGGCCTGCCTGCCCACGCACTCAGCCTGCGCCTGCGGCTGAAGTAAGCACATCTTGCGGCGCAGCAAAAACTGCGTATCCTAGGCGCATGAGCGATCCCTTCCATACCGACCGCATCGCGGCGATCACGCTGGACGATGCCAGCATCATCCGCCGCACGCCGGAAGTGGAACACGAACGCCGCGTGGCCATCGCCGATCTGCTGGACGAGAATGCCGCGCAGCTGCAGGGCGAATTCGCGCAGCATCAGGGGCCCTACGCACTGTTCATTTCCGTGCGCGACGGGCGGCTTTCGCTGCGCTTCACCGACAGTGCGCAACGCACGGCGCTGGTGGCGGTGCCGCTGCCGCCGTTTCGCGGCATCATCAAAGACTACTTCCTGATGTGCGAAGGCTATTACGAGGCCATCAAACGCGGCACCATCGACAAGATCCAGACCATGGATATGGCGCGCCGTGCCGTGCATAACGAAGGCTCCGACCTGCTGCGCGAGCAGCTGGCCCATGCGCTGGCGCTGGATGAAGGCACCGCCCGCCGCCTGTTCACGCTCATATGCGTGTTACACATTAAATGATTCAGTTGCGCGGCGTTGCCGCGTTGAAGGGGGGCGGTGCCACCCCCTTACGCGCGTTGCACTCGCTATCCCCCCTCGCCCTTCGGGCTACGCACCGGCTGCATCAGCGCTGCGAGGATACGGCGCGAGGGCAGGAGCCCGAGCCAGCCATGAGCCCGCGCAGCGGCGCGGAGGCATCGCACAGCACGTGCGATCTGCCGGAGCAACCAAAGGTAAGGATTCAGTTGCACAGCACCTGAATCCTGCTATAAGCCCCGCCATGACCAAAGAAGACCTACTCGAATTCAAAGGCATCGTTGCCGAAGTTCTGCCCAACACCATGTTCAAGGTGAAGCTGGAGAACGGGCACGAAGTGCTGGCCCATGCCTCTGGCTCCATGCGCAAGAACCGCATCCGCGTGCTGGCGGGCGATAAGGTAACGGTGGAAATGACCCCGTACGACCTTTCCAAAGGCCGCATCAAATTCCGCGAGAAATAGCCATGAGCGCGCTTACGCGCGCGAAGGGGGGCGCAAGCCCACCCCCTTACGCTGCTTCGCAGCTATCCCCCCTCGCGCGGCGGCTCGGCCTTGCGGCCTACGCATACGTTGCATGCATGACGAGGTAACCGTATGAGTGCTTCCCTCATCCTTGCCTCCGCCTCACCGCGCAGGCTCGAGCTTCTGAAGCAGCTTGGCATTACGCCCAGCGCCATTATCCCGGCCGATATCGATGAATCTGCCCTGCCCCGCGAGCTACCCGCTGTGTATGTGCAACGCATTGCCGAAGCGAAGGCGCGCATCGTCGCGGCACAACACCCCGCCGATACCGTGCTTGCGGCCGACACCACCGTGGCCGTGGGCCGCCGCATTCTGCAAAAGGCCGAGAATGAAACGGAAGCACGGCGCTTTCTTGCGTTGTTGTCGGGGCGCCGACATCGCACGCTCACCTGCGTGGCCGTGGTGCAGCAGGGCATGCTGCGCAGCAAAACGGTGAGTACCGTGGTGCAATTCAAGCGCCTCAGCCCGCAGGAGATCGATGCATATATCGCAAGCGGCGAATGGCAGGGTAAAGCCGGTGGCTACGCCATCCAAGGTTTAGCGGCTGCGTTCATCCCCTTCATTTCAGGTTCGTTCAGCAACGTGGTGGGCCTGCCCCTACACGAAACAGCGCAATTATTGAAGGGGACCTTGTCCCCTACCGCCGGGCATAGCCCGGCGTGACCCCTGCCGCTAACGCGGCTCGCGCAGCTACGGCGCTACGCAGGTATCCTTAATCCGTGGGCAATAAACCACCCAACTTCTTACCCGCCAGAATATGCACATGGAAATGGTGCACACTCTGCCCCGCGCTTTCGCCGTTGTTGGTGATGAGGCGATACTCATGCACGCCAAGCTGCTGCGCCACCGCGCGCACGGCCTTGAAGAAGCCAACGATCTGCGCGTCGCCCGCGCGGTTCAGGAAATCATCGTAATGCGTGTACGCGCCTTTGGGAATCACCAGCACATGGGTGGGGGCGCTGGGTGCAATATCGGGGAAGGCAACGGCGTAGTCATCTTCATAGAGTGTCTTCGCGGGGATCTCGCCACGCAGGATCTTGGCAAACACATTGTTCGTATCGTAGCTCACGCCACGACCTTTTTGCTGCGGGCTTTTTTCTCGGCGATGCCGCTGATGCCCTCGCGGCGCGCCAGCTCACCCATCACATCCGCCGGGCTTACGCCATGCGACTGCCACAGCACCAGCAGGTGGAACAGCAGGTCGGCGCTTTCCGACACCACCTCATCGCGTTTGCCGCGTGCCGAGGCAATGGCCACTTCCACCGCCTCCTCGCCCACTTTTTTGCCCGCGCGCTCGGGGCCCTTGCTCAGCAGCTTGGCCACGTAGCTGGATTCCGCGTCGGCCACGGCGGCGCGCTGCGCGATCACGGCGGAGAGTTTCTCTAACTGTTCGAACATGCTCATGCCACCTGTCTTACCGCAATCGCGGCGTCGTTCAAATAGTCTTTCACCTGCGCGATGGTGAACTGCGCGAAATGGAACACGCTGGCCGCGAGCAATCCGGTTGCCCCGGCACGCGCACCTGCCGCAAAATCCTCGAGGCTACCAACGCCACCCGAAGCGATAAGGGGCACCGAGGTGCGCGCCGAAATGCTGCGCAGCAAATCCACGTCGTAGCCGTTCTTGGCGCCGTCGCGGTCCATGCTGGTCACCAGCAATTCACCGGCACCCAGCCGCTGCATGCGCACCGCCCATTCCACCGCGTCGATGCCGGTGGGGTTGCGCCCGCCATGGGTGAAGATCTCCCACTTGCCGGGTGCAACATTTTTCGCGTCGATGGCGACGACGATGCATTGGCTGCCGAATTTCTCGGCCGCTTCCGCCACGAATTCCGGGCGCTTCACCGCCGCGGAATTAATGCTGACCTTGTCGGCCCCGGCCAGCAGCAGGCTGCGAATATCGGCCACTTCGCGCACGCCACCGCCCACGGTGAACGGCATGAAGCAGCGGCTGGCCACGCGGTCCACCATGTCGAGCAGCAGGCCGCGATTGTCGGACGTGGCGGTGATATCAAGGAAGCAAAGCTCGTCGGCGCCTTGCGCGTCATAGACCGTGGCCTGTTCCACGGGGTCGCCCGCATCCACCAGGTTGACGAAATTCACGCCCTTCACCACGCGGCCACCAGCCACATCAAGGCAAGGAATGATTCTTACTGGAAATGCCGCCACTATTTACCTACACAACAGATATCTTGAAAAATCAGTATTATTGAGAAAATGGAAGCCACTACTCCAGTAATTTTAATTAGGTTCACCGTTGTTCTGAAAGCATGAGATGCTTCCTTACTACTTTTGAACAAAATATACGTAGTGCTAATGATTATGCATACGGCAGCAACATGAATGAGCGGACTACCTACGCTTATGAAAAATACAACGGTACTCAGAATATTTAGTACCAAAGCTATTCGTAAAGCAATCACGCTTTACCCACCAACTGCAACGCCGCTTTGGGATCGATCGTTTTTTCGTACAGCGCGCGGCCAAGGATGATGCCATCGATGCCGGAATCGCGGCGGGCCGTTACATCGGCAATGTCGCGCAGCGTACTCATGCCGCCGGAGAGAATGACCGGAATGGAAATCGCTTCGGCAAGCGCGGCGGTTTCCTCCACGTTCGGGCCCGCCAGCGTGCCGTCGCGCGCAATATCGGTGTAGATGATGGCGGCAACGCCCGCATCCTCGAACAGGCGGGCCAGATCCACCGCGCGTGTGGTCGAGGTTTCGACCCAGCCTTCGGTGGCGACCATGCCCGCTTTCGCATCGATGCCCACCGCCACGCGGCCGGGATAGGCGCGCGCGGCTTCCTTCACCAGCGCCGGGTCTTTCAGCGCAATGGTGCCGAGGATGACACGGGCAATGCCCGCTTCCAGCCACGCATCGATACCGGCGCGGGTACGAATGCCGCCGCCCAGCTGCACGGGAATGCTCAGCTGCGACAGGATCGATTCCACCGCCGGGCGGTTCACCAGCGAGCCGCTGACCGCGCCGTTGAGATCCACCACGTGCAGGTATTCAAACCCCATCTCGGCGAAGGCCTTGGCCTGCGCGGCGGGGTCGGTGTTGTAGACGGTGGCCTTGTCCATGTCGCCTTTCAGCAGGCGCACGCACTGGCCGTCTTTCAGGTCGATGGCGGGGTAGAGTTTCATACGGAAATACTCTGGATCTGATGGGCTATGGATGGGATGCGCGAAGCAGCGGCTCGCCGCGAGGGAGTGTACATCCACGTACATGACCGAGTGAGCACCGATGCGACAAAGCAGTCCGCCATAAACATCAGATCAGGTTCGAGATGGGTTCGAGTTTTTTGTAGAAATAATGCCCACTCACCATGCCGGCGTTGACGTACTCGTAATAAGGCATGGTGCCCCATTCGGTGTAGCCATGCTCGCGGTAAATGGTCAGCGCGCGCTCCTGCGATTCGCGCACGGAAATGTTGATGACCGAGAAGCCGTCTTTCGCGGCTTCGCGCTCGGCGGCTTCCAGCAATTGCACGGCAAGGCCATGGCCGCGCGCCCACGGGGCCACGAAATGCGCTTCGATGGTGGCGGCGAACGCCTGCGTTTCCTTGGATTTACTGGGGCGCACCAGCTGGATGGAGCCTGCCACCACGTTGTCGAGCTTGCCCACGAACAGGCTGCGGCTTGGCACCATCAGCACGCCCTTCCAGTAGCTTTCCAGCGTTTCCTGCATGGGCGGCACCATCCAGTTGAAACCGATCCCGTCGCGGATGGCGTCATGCGTGGCCTGGCACAGCTCGCTGAGTTCGGAAGTTTTCAGCTCGCTTTTCAGCTCTACCGCCAGCTTGTGCGCTGGTTTTGCATCCGGCTGTGCCATCATGCCCCCTTCATGGTCAGGAAATTCGTGATCATCTGCAAACCGGCCCGCTGGCTTTTCTCCGGGTGGAACTGGCTGGCGACGATGTTTTCGCGGCCGATAAGTGCCACGATATCGCCCCCATAGTCAACGCTTGCCAGCACCGCGTCGCGCGCCGCGCCCATGGCGGCGTAGGAATGCACGAAATAAACGAAATCGCCGCTTTGCATGTGGGCCAGCACGGGGTGGTCGATGCGCAGCTTCAGGCGGTTCCAGCCCATGTGCGGAATGGGCAGCGCCGCGTCGCCCGGCGCAATGCGGTGCACCTCGCCCGCGAACCAGCCCAGCCCCTCGGTGGTGCCATGTTCATGCCCGCGCTCGAACAGCATCTGCATGCCCACGCAAATGCCGAAGAACGGCACCTTGTCGCGTAGCACGCGCTGCTCCAGCGCCGCGCGCATGCCGGGCAATGCGTTCAGCCCGGCCATGCAATCGGCGAACGCGCCCACGCCGGGCAGCACAATATGCGTGGCGTGCGCCAGCGCCGCGGCATCGGTCACCACGGCAAGCTCGGCGCCTTCGGGCAGGCAATGCGCAAAGGCTTTGCGCACCGAGTGCAGGTTCCCTGCCCCGCAATCAATGATACACACGCGCATGGTTATGCTGCCGCGCTGGGGTGGAACTGCGCCTGCCGGTCGAAGAAGCGGCGCTCGGCCAGCAGCGGGCTTTCGGCGCACACCACGGCAATTTCACGGTAGCCCGCACGGCCGAGGCTGTGGCGGCGCAGATCGTTCGCCACGCCCGCCAGCCAGAGCTGCAGTGCCAGCTGCACCAGCGACAGCGCAATTTCATTCAGCCCATAGGCCTCGGCGACCTTGTCGATCACCACGGCGAGGATGAGGTAACCACCCGCCGCCAGCCAGCAGCGATGGTAGAGCAGCCAGAACAGGTTGAACACGAACGCCCACAGCGCGAACCCTTCGCGCACCAGCACGATGCGATCGCTCGGCTCCGGCGCATCGACCTTCTCATGCACGGTGAAGATGTCGCCTTTGGCTGCCATTAGTTGCTCGTGAGTACGCCTTTGGTGGAGGGCACCGCATCCGCCTTGCGCGGGTCGATGGCGATGGCTTCGCGCAAGCTGCGCGCGAGGCCTTTGTAGCAGCTCTCCACGATGTGGTGGTTGTTGATGCCGTAGAGATTCTCCACGTGCAGCGTCATGCCGCTGGTCTGCGCGAAGGCCTGGAACCATTCGCGGAACAATTCGGTGTCCATGTCGCCCAGCTTGGGTTTGCTGAATTCCACCTTCCACACGAAATAGGGGCGGCCCGAAAGGTCGAGCGCCACGCGGGTCAGCGTTTCATCCATCGGGCTGAGGGCCGAACCGTAGCGCACGATGCCTTTGCGCTCGCCCAGCGCCTGCGCGACCGCGCTGCCAATGGCAAGGCCGGTATCCTCGGTGGTGTGGTGGTAGTCGATATGCAGGTCGCCCACGGCTTTCACTTTCAGGTCCATCAATGAATGGCGCGAAAGCTGCTCGAGCATATGGTCCAGAAAGCCGATGCCGGTCGACACTTCATACTGGCCGGTGCCGTCGAGGTTCACTTCCACGACGATGCTGGTTTCTTTCGTGCTGCGTTCAACGGTGGCTGTGCGCGCCATAATTCAGGGCTCCTTCTTCTGGCCCGGCAGGGTAAAGCAGGCCACGGCCAAGGTCAAATGCCCAATTAGCGCGCCATCGAGAGATGATCGGCCGGGGCCTGTTCTTTCTGCTCGCGCACATGCCCGGCCCAGCGGCTATTCTCCAGCGCTTCTTTTTTCTGCGCCATGGACTCGATGTCCTTCTCATGCACGCCGAACAGTTTGCCCAGCACTTTCGTGGCGGGGATCAGCACTTTTCCGGTCGCGAACTGGTCCCAGCGATGGGCAGTTTCGGGTGCGGCACCGCGAATGCCGAACAGCAGCCCGGTGCTGATGGCCGAGCCGGTGACTTTGCCCGCAAGGATATGCCCCACGGGCGACGGGTTACCGATGGCCTTCTGCGTGGCAATGTTCAGCCCGATGCTGGAGGCCGTCCACATCAGCCCCTGCGGCAGATGCTGCATCTCGTAACGGTAGATCTCTTTGGCGTGCGCGCGATACGCCTCGGCGCTGTAGGGCTTGCCCTCTTCCATGGCCTGCATGGCGCGGTCACGCGCGGCTTCCTTCGCGCCGTGGCGGAAGAAATCACCAAGGATGGGCTCGGCCGCGTAGCGCACCGCGTCCATCACGAACGGCATTTTGCGCTGCACGAAAATGGTCAGCGGCACGGCGCCGAAATCACCCACCACTTCACCGATCCAGTTATGGGCAGTGCTGCTGTCATGGCCGTGGTCCTCACCGCAGCCGATCGACACGCGGCGGTTCAGGTATTTCTGCGTCCATTTCCCAACATACGGATCGATCAGGTCGGTCGCGGTGCATGCCAGCGCGTGGTTGATGGTGTAGGCAACGTCCTCGCCCTTATCCTGCCGCGATTTTGACTCCTCCGGCTGGGGCGCAAAATCCACCGTGGATATGGTCGTATCCATGGGGATCGGCTCGTGGCTGTCGGGTTTTTTCTGCATCTATTTCCCCGGGAACAGCTGCCAGCTGCCGCTGAGTACGCGTTTCGCCATGGCAAGGCCAGCGGCGGTCTCGCCCGCGCCCACCACCAGGTATTGCAGCGACGGGCCGCGCGATTCGTTCAGTTCCTTGTCCTTGAACCCGAACACGCCACGTTTCACGTTGTTCAGCCCATGCAACGCCACGCCGAGCGATACGGTCGCCCCGGCGACGATGCCGACCTTATCCACCGTGCCCACGCGCGCCGCCAGTGCGTCTTCCATGGCATGGTCGTGGCCATGGGCGCAGGTGCTGTGATCGTGCGGTTTCACATGCGGGTTCACCCCGTCATGCAGGCGCGATTTGGTGTCGCGCACCAGCTGTTCCCACGCGCCTTTGATGCTGCGGGCAACCGGCGCTGCTTCGGGGGCGCCGGGGGCATGGGCATGGTCGTGGTGCGCATGCCCGTGATGTTCATGGCCGTGATCGTGATGGTCGTGCGAATGCGGTTCACTCATGGGCTAGATCCGATCCAGTAAAAGGTCTTGGGAAGCCTGCTGGCGGGCGGCCTGCACGCGGGCGGCGAAGCTTTGGTTCTGTGTGGCGGTCTGTGCCGCTTTCGCTTGCGAGGTCTGCACCATCACGCGTTGGTACACCACGCCATGTTCGCCCAGCGCAGCCACCGTGGCGGCGGCGGGTTTGGCGCGCGCGTCCAGCCAGTCGGCAGCCAAGCGCGCCGCGTCCTGCGGCAGGTGGGTGGCCAGTTGCTGGGTCAGCACCTGCTTCACGTTCGCGTCTTTGGAAAACACGTCGTACAGCGCCTGGTGCCCCACGCGCTGGCCGTTCATGCCCTGCTGTTTGTGGATGGCGGCATCCACCCCGAAGGTGGCGGGCTCATGCACGAAACGGCTGACCATTTCCTCGACCTTCTCCGGCGGCAGGCTGTCGGTGCGTTGCTGCGGCGATTCCTGCACCAGCGCGCGCGCGGCGGCAACGAACGGGGCCGAGCACACCAGCACCGCAAGGCTGCGGGCGTCGTTGATGCGGTTATTGATCAGCTCGCGCGTGGCTTCCACGCTTGCTTCCAGCGTGATCGGCGCGCTGGGCACCAGTGCGTTGTAGGCATTCAGGTAGCCCTGCGCGAAGGCCTGCCGGAAATCGGCGCTGTCGAGCGCGCGGGCCAGCGCCTCGCGCTCCCGCGCGATGGACGCGAGCACTTCCGCCTCGTTCTGCCCGGCCTGCAGCCCCTCGCGCAGGCGGTCGGCCACGCCATAGGAGAACTGGCGCGAACGGTACGCGGGGATGGGCGCAAGCGGTGCAGGGTTGGGCGCAGGAACAGGCGCCGCAGCAGGTGCTGCGGGTAGGGGGGATGCTGCCGTTTGCTGTGCGGGTGCCACGGACGCTGCCACGGACCACTCCTTTATTCTTTGTTTCTTCTACACCCAGTTATTGCGAATAACTCGCAACAAGTAAAATGAAGCTTTTGTGACAGCCTGTTTCCGGCATTCACCGGCATAAGCGTTCTGACATAAAAACGTCATACAAGCCGGGTATAACGGGAAGCATGCCCCCCACACCCGCCCACCGCGCCTATTTTGACCACCTGACCCGGCACACACCCATGCCGGGCGAACTCTATGCGCAGGCCGAGGCCTATCTCGCCGGCCAAATGCAGCGGGCCGAACGCAGCGGCAAGCTGGTGGCATTCCGCCCCTTCAGCGAGGCGGGCCAGCAGGCCTACCTGGCCGAACAGTTCGGCGATGCCATGCCCGAAGGGCTGGGCGTGAAAATGGGGCAGTATGTGTCGCTCACCCGGCACGAGGTGACGCCGCAGCGCCGCTTCATCGCCACCGATTACCTGATGGATTGCCACGCCCTCATCCTCGTGGGCCGCAACGCGCAGGGCGAGGTGCAGCGCACCACCATGGCGCATATCGACCGGTATACCGACCTTGCGCAGGCCGTGCCGGAGCTGCTGGCGCAGATGCCCGAGGGCACGCGCGTGGAAGCCACGATCATTGGCGGGCCGGTGGGCTACAACCATTACCTGCAAGGCGACCTGCTGCGCGAGCTCAACCGTGCTCCCAGCGTGCAGCGCATTCGCCATGGGTTCGATGCGGGCAGCACCGTGGCGGTGGATACGCTAACGGGCAAAGTGCTGGTGGCACGCACGCCGGAAGAAAGCATCGCGACCAGCTACACCATCACCGAGCTGCCGCTGCGCATTGCCTTCGCGCCTGCCGTGGTGGAACATGCCAATGCCGACCTCACCATGCTGCAACGCGCGATGGCCGACCTGACGCGCACCCCCGCCACGCTGCCCCTGCAGAACGCTTATGACGCCACGCGCGGGGCGTTCATCGCACGCGATGCGCTGAGCGAGCAGCTCTACCAGCTGCAGGCCGACGACCAGCAGCTCAGCCGCGACGATATGCTGCAGCTGGCGCGCAGCATTGGCGCCACGCTGCGCACCCCCGTAACCATTGATTATCAGGTGGCCGACGACCGGTTGACCACCATGCGCGTGCGCCGCGAAAGCGACAACGCCGAGCTGGGCGTGATGTATGCCACAGCGCCCGAAGCCGCGCTGGGCCGCGCCGGCCGCATGAACGCGCGCTAGGCTTTCTTCACGAACTGGGTCTTCAGCACCAGCCCGCGCACCTTCTCGTGGTTGCACTCGATCTCGCACTCGTCGTAGGTGAGGCGGATGTTCTTCACCGTGGTGCCGCGCTTCAGCGTCACGCCCGCGCCCTTCACCGGCAGGTCCTTGATCAGCGTCACCGAATCACCATCCTTCAGGATGTTGCCGTTGCTGTCTTTCACGATGAGTTCGTCATTGTCGGGCATGGGTAGGGCTTTCTAAAGAGTAGTTATATGTAGAAGTAGTCGGACATGCTCGGTGCAAAGCACCTGCGCGCTCTTGCTAAGTTCGCTGCGCTCACTAAGCGTCGAGTCGAACCTTCGGTTCGCGTCTGCCGGGCGCAGATACCAAACATCAAAGGCCACCGAAATGGTGGCCTTTGATGTTTGGTGCTCCCCCGCGGACTAAACTCGAACCGGGTTATGCAATTACAACTGGTTATAGAAGACTGGGTGCAACTTTACAAGCAACCGCCTCAATTGGACAGCAAGAGTTTTCAATGGGGATCTTTGCCAGCAAGTGTCTGAGGTGTTCGCTTTTGGAACAGTTTTTTGTCTATCACTGCATCCGCCAGCGTATGCTGATTCAACGCCTTAATAAAATCCCTGCTGGCATCAGCCAGAAAATGTTTCAGCGTACAAATGCTAATAACCGTACATGTGTTAGTTTCACGATTGAAGCATTCCACCAGATGCATGTTTGGCTCCAGCGCCAGCACCAGATCACCCAGTCTTAAGTTTTTTGGATTATGCGCCAGCCGAACGCCGCCGCCTTTACCCTTGCTGCTGGTAATGTAACCCAATTGCGCGAGGCGATGCCCGACTTTCACCAGATGGTTTCTGGAGATAGCGTAATGCTCGGCAATTTCGCGTACGCTACATAACCTATCCGGGTAGGCGGCAAGATACATCAGGCTGCGAAGGCCGTAATCGGTGAACTGAGTGAGCTGCATAATTGACTTGTAAATTACAGGGCGGCCACTATAAACATAATATGTATTTAATCTACATATTAAGGAGCCAGTCATGCTAGATGAAAAAACCATCGCTATCGTTAAATCGACCGCGCCCGTGTTGGCCGAACATGGGGAAACGCTGACCCGGCATTTCTACAAGCGTATGTTCTCGCACAACCCGGAAGTGGCTCCTTTCTTTAACCCTGCGAACCAGACCGCAGGCAAGCAGCAGCGCGCGCTGGCAGGTGCTATCACTGCCTATGCCGCGAATATCGACAATCTGGAAGTGCTGGGCGGCGCGGTGGAACTGATCGCGCAAAAACACGCATCACTTATGATTAAGCCAGAACATTACCCGATTGTGGGTGAAAACCTACTGGCTTCCATCCGCGAAGTGCTAGGCGAAGCTGCCACCGATGAGATTATCAACGCTTGGGCTGCCGCTTACGGTTTCCTCGCCGATATCCTGATTGGCCGGGAAAAACAGATTTATGAAGAAAACGCGAAAAAACCCGGCGGATGGGAAGGCTTCAAGCCATTCCGTGTGACTCGCAAGGAAAAGGAAAGCAGCAACATCACTTCGTTCTATATAGTGCCGGTGGATGGAACACCGTTGCCTGTATTCAAGCCAGGACAATACCTTACTGTACGAGCAGCTATGCCAAATGGCCTCATTACTATGCGAAATTACAGTCTGTCGGATAAACCCGGCCAACCGCATTTCCGTATCAGTGTAAAGCGCGAGGTATCTCCTGCAGCAGATACACCACAAGGATACGTTTCTAACCTACTGCATGATGAGATTGAGGTAGGAAGTATCATTCAAATTGCGCCGCCGTGCGGCGAATTCTTTCTTGATGTCACAGAAAAGCATGAACGCCCCTTGGTATTGCTTGCTGCAGGTGTTGGCATTACTCCAATCAAAAGCATATTACTTGCTGCACTGGATGCCTTTCCCAATCGAGAGATCATTTTTGTCCATGCTGCACTGAATGAAGAAGTGCAGGCGTTCAAGAAATCAGTTGCCGAGCTGGCAAAAAAATTCAGCGCTCTAAAAGTTTACAATCGCTACAGCGAGTCAGGCCAACACCGTGGAAACGACAGCCATGGTTTCGTCACGGCAGAATATCTCGAATCCCTGCTTCCGGCACGGGATGCGGATTACTATTTCTGTGGTCCGCAGCCCTTTATGATTGGCATCTATCATGACCTGATGAAATGGAGCATTCCTGCATCGCAGGTCCATTTCGAGTTCTTCGGGCCAAGGCAGGAGCTTGAAAAAGCAGCTTAATGCCAGCGCGGAGCTAGAACCAAAACTCTAGAAAAGCAGTTATTATTCAACACGCTGTTTCTCATGGAGAATCTGCGCAAACAACAAAAGCTAGTGTTTTCAATAGATGGTGCTCCCCCGCGGACTAAACTCGAACCGGGTTGAGCAATTACAGGTGGTTATAAAAGACTGGGCGGAGATTTACAAGTCGCCGCCACAACTAAATGGCAAAATCTTCCAATGGGAGCCTTTGTCAGTAGCAGTATAATATAACCCCAACCCGGAGGCAGACCACATGAACACCAAAGCATTTCACATAACGGAAATCATCAGCGTCATCACCGGCAAGATGGTTGCCACCTCGCACATGGACGGTATCCATCCATTTTTGGAATTCATGTGTGGGGAGCCGATCTTCACCCACCAAATCCCTAGAGCAGTTCGGGAATGCTCCCCATACCTTCTGAAACAGTTTCCCATGCTGGCCGATGAAAAGGCCGAAGGCATCACGAAGGAAACCCTGCAAGCATGGGCGGCAAACATGGAAGCAAAGTATGGGAAAATGCTGGCTGTGGAGCCATTGCCGGAAGGCGCTCATTTTAGAGCCGACCCGATTAGCGAACTGGAAAGCATGAAAAACCCATCACGGCATTAAACCGGGAACACAGCCATGACCTTTGATGTATCAGTCGAGCGCAATCTGAAATCGCTCAAGCGCGGCCTCACGGCCCTAGAAAAAGACGTTGTGCCGCAGACAACGGTGCGGACGCTAAACCGGGTAGCGGATAGCACTGCTACCGCCAGCGCCCGCCATATCGCCCCGCAGATGGATAGCAGGATGGCGGGGGTAAAACGGCGCATCGAGATACGCCGCGCCAACTTCAAGCGCCTGTGGGTGACGCTGGTGGCAAGCGACCGGCCGCTGCGCCTGATTGAGTTCGTGGTGGGGTCGCGCAAGCCGACGCAACAGGTCGGCGGTAAGCGCGGGCTGGTGAAAGCGAAGGCATGGGGTAACACCCGCACCTACCGGGGCGCGTTCATCGCCCCGCGCAAGAAAGGCTCAAGCCAGACCGAAGTTTACATGCGGAAATCGGGTAAGCGGTTGCCGCTGAAAATGCTGTTCGGCCCCGGCATCATGCAGCTGTTCAAGCAGCGGGAGAACGCGGCGGTGATGACCAACCGTGTGAACGAGCAATTCGGCACAGAGTTCACGCGCAACCTTGCGTTCTACCTGTCACGCCTCAAAGGGAAATCTTAATACTCGCTGGCCCGCATGATGGTGAGAACGCGGGTGGTGATTTCCGGGTTGGCCGGGTCTTCGGAGCCATACGTCAAGGTGTGATCGTAATAGTCGATTTTCCAGAAGCAGGACACACCGGCGACGACGACCTTGCCGAAATCATGCTCACCGTGCGGGTCGTTCTCGCCGGTGAAATCGTCGTACTCCATCACGGCGCGGAAGATAGCAAGCTGCGTATCTTCCGGCAGGTCGTTGATGCCGGGTGTCGTCATGACTTTGCCGCCCCAATAGGTCTGGCGTAGCCGGTCATTCAGGGCGGCGATTTTGGTGGTGGTAGCGTGCGTGTCGAGCATGGTGGGCCTCATAGGTTCAGGGTTGATTGCGCCGGGGTGATCGGCTGGATGGCATCGGGCAGCAGGTCGGCGGAAACGCCGTGCTTCTGCATCATCTTCCATTGCGGGGTGGCGCGGGCTTCCCATTGCTCCATGCGGATTGTGTCACCGTGAATGACCACCCCCGGCAGGCGCAGCGCCGATAACTGGAAATACGCCATGTTGAAACAGGTGCGGTTTACGTCGATGGCTTGGAACAACATGGATACGCACGGGTCGTGGCCTTCCTCGCGGATGGTGGTGGCGGCTTCAATAACCATCACGCCTGCACCGCAGGCCGGTTCTTGAAGCGTGACGTAGCCTTTGGCGGCGATCAGCTGGCCGATGCCGTGCATCTGCATTTGCGCCATCATGCGGCTGATACTGCTGGGCGTGAAGAACTCGCCGTTGTGTTTATTGTGGACTTCCAAGTCCATGTATTGCTGGCCAAGGAAATCGGCGTTGTCGGTGCGTAGCGCCATGAGCGCGGTGCTGTAGAGCGTCACGATCTGCTCTACCTCGTCGGGCGTGTATTTCTTGATGGTGTCGAGGTAACGCTGCTCGATGCGCTCATAGTCGGCATCCTTATCCAGATGGCCGTAGAAGTATGGCTCCTGATGGACGGTGCAGGCGGCGATCTCTACGAAGTCGCGGAAGGCATCATGCCAACTGCGGCGATATGACAGGCGGTCAAAGGCTTTACGAAATTGCTTGGCGTAATCGGGTGCCTGCATCCTAGGTATTGTCTTTCAAGAACAGTTGGTTAGTTCCTGAAACGATAACAGGGTGGCACCTGCAATCAATGGTCTTTTCTTAGTGTTTACAATAACTTGAACAGGCAGAGCCGATGCGCGGCATGGGCGTGCTGCGAGCCATAACCTCAGAGGGGTTACGGCGCAGCGCCCCGGCAACGGCCCCTGTAGCGGCGCTTCCCGGTGGCGAGTGGTCATACCCCCCTTGATGACCTCGGCCCCCGCAGCGCCCGCCTGCCGCCGCGCCCTCGACCGGCGCGGCGGCGGGTCCTTCCCGACCACCCTCTACGGGTACGCCGCGAGCGCGGGATTTCGCTAGGGACAGAGGTGGA
This sequence comes from Azospirillum brasilense, assembly GCA_003241645.1. Lineage (GTDB taxonomy): Bacteria > Pseudomonadota > Alphaproteobacteria > Rickettsiales > UBA3002 > QFOX01. The sequence continues at coordinate 44,442 of QFOX01000007.1, forward strand.
AAGTGCGTTTCGTTTCGTTTTTTTGGTGCGGTTATTGAGCGAGTTCAATGACTTCCAGAAATCAAAAAACGAAATGGGTCGGTCAAAAAAACGAAATGGATGGTCTTATGAAAATTGAACTGATGCCGCTGGCGCAGGTGCTTCCTTACGCCCGCAACCCAAGGATAAACGCGCACGCGATTGATAAGGTCGCGGCTTCCATCAAGGAGTTCGGCTTCCGCCAGCCCATTGTGGTCGATGCGGAGAACGTGATCGTGGTCGGCCATGTCCGATACGAGGCGGCAAAGCGGCTGGGCTTGAAGAAAGTGCCGGTGCATATCGCCGCCGAACTCACGCCGGAGCAAATCAAGGCATACCGCATCACCGACAACCGCGTGGGCGAGGAATCGGAATGGGACAAGGCGCTTCTGCAGCTCGAAATCGTGGAGCTGGAAGAAGCGGCGTTTAGCGCAGAACTATTGGGGTTCAACGATGAAGAAATACGGGACATCAAGGCCGCCGTGGATGGCCTGCTGGAAGATGGTTTTGGCGATGACGAGAACGACGACATCGAGGAAGCCGATACTACAGCCCGTATCGGTGCCTACAGCTTCCCGATCAAGCGCGAGCAATATCTCGAATGGCTGGAGTCCATCAAGCAATCGGTCGGATTCGAGAAAAAGGAAATCGTCGCAGAACTCAAACGGCGGTTAGGCTTATGAAACTCGTCAATGTCACGGAGATTGAACCCTCCACCTACAACCCCCGCGTGGCCGACCCGGAGCGCCTTGACCTGATCGAGCTTTCCCTACGGAAGCTGGGCTTCCTGCTGCCGCTGTACGCTACGCCCGACGGTGAGATTATCTCCGGCCACCAGCGCCACCATGTCGCTTGCCGCATGGGAGCAACACAGGTGCCGTTGGAAGTCACACGGTCGATGGACTTGGCAGAACGTAAAGGCGTGAACGTGGTTTTTAACCGCGCCACAAACGACCTCGGCCAGAGTGACACTGTGGCAAAGATTAATGAGCAGTTAAAAGCTGCCGACGTGCGGAAGCTGGCTGAGTGCATCCCCGACAAGGAAGTGAACACGCCGGAATTCTACCCGTGCCTGAACGCAAAGATGCACCCCATCGCGCCGTTCCTGAAAGTGAATCAGGGGCGCTGGAAAAACTACGCGCTGAATATCGCGAAGACGCTCAAGCGGCGCGGTATCACAATGCCGGTGGTGGCAACGCGCGACTCCTTCAACAAACTGGTGAAAACCATTGGTGATGCCGGTGTGACCGACATCCTGATTTTCATTGCCGATAAAATCAAATGGCTGATTGAAGTCGTCACGGCTTCCATCGAGCCGTTCGGCCTTGGCTTTAAGGCGTTCGTGGCGGAGGTGGTGAAGTTCGGCAACCTGTTCATCGCCGTGTTCAAAGGCGTTGGCAATGCCTTCCAAGCCTTCGGGGATGCCATTTCCAACCGCTTTGAAGCGTTGGGGCAAGACCTCAAAAACTTCGTGGAGAATCCCCTTAGCGGGATCTCATTCGAGAACACCCGCAAGGCGCTGGAAACCGGCCTCGGCCAAGCCATGAGCCAAGCCTTCGATACGGCAATGAACGAGGCCCGTCAGTTCAATGCCGGGATTGATGCGGAAATCCAAAGCGCCGCGCAGAAGATCGTCGATGCGCGGCAATCGTCCGGCCAATCGCTGGCCAGTTTATTCGAGGAAACGAAGGCGGAAGAAAAACAGGCCGCCACCAACAAACAGGTCAAATCCTTCAATGAGCTTCAACGGGAGGCGCAGCGCGTCATCGACGCAACGCGCACGCCGCTGGAAAACTACAATGCGGAGATGGCCCGGCTGAATATGCTGCTGGAGAAAGGCCTCATCAATCAGGACACGTTTGCACGGGCTGCAGAACAGGCCGGGGAACGGATGGAAAAAGCGGCGAAGAAAAACGCTGCCACCATCGGGGATGAATTCGACAAGATCGGCAAAAGCATGGAAGGCACCATTGCCGATTCGCTCGATGCCATCAGCGGGCGCTTCGATAATTTTGGTGATTTCATCACCGGCTTCCTGTCCGACCTCAACCGCACGCTCCTGCAATGGGCGTTGAATGACCTCGGCATCACCGGCAAGGGTGGCATCATGGAAGATATTTTCGGCGGCATTAAAGGCATGTTCGGTGGTAGCGGCAGCGGCGGCGGTGGGCTGGGCAGTATGCTCGGCAGTATTGGCAGCTTCTTCGGCGGGTTCTTTGCTGATGGTGGCCGCCTCAAGCCCGGCCAGTTCGGTGTAGTCGGTGAGAATGGGCCGGAACTCGCCTTCGCCGGTAACGCGCCCATGCACATCACCCCCGGTGCAAGCATGGGTGCTGCGCCGATCACCATCAACATGAGCGTGCAAACGCCGGACATTCGCAGCTTCCGGCAAAGCCAGAGCCAGATTGCGGCGGATATGGCGCGTTCCATCGAACGGGCGCGGAGAAACTTATGATTCTATGAATATCTCTTTTTGAAGCAACCCGGTCAGTTCTTCGTTGGAAATAATGGCTTCTGCAGTCAGTTTCATGGGAATGACAATAGTTTTGTCCGTAATTTTTTCCACGTCTGGCTCGGCTTTATATACCGCAAAGTATGAGCGAACACCTTCAATGTGGATGCGTTCCACAAGGTATTTATCGCCTTTGCTAATGTCGTAGTCCCGGATTTTTACGGCTTCGATGGCTTTATAAAGCGCCATTTTCTTCTCCTTGTTTAATTGTCTTTCAAGGTAACACACCATGAGTTCGTTTGTCGAAATTCAATTCCCCAGCGACATCAGCTACGGCGCAACGGGTGGGCCAATGTTCCTGACGGATGTGGTGACAACCGTGTCCGGACATGAACAGCGGAACAGCAAGTGGAGCCAAGCCCGCGCCCGCTACAACGTCGCCTCCGGTGTGAAGACCGAAGCACAATGGCAGTCGCTTATTGCCTTCTTCCGGGCGCGGCGCGGCAAGGCGGTGGGGTTTCGTTTCAAGGATTGGAGCGATTACCAAGCCATTAACCAACCGCTGCAATCGCTGGGCGATGACGACTACCAGATGGTGAAACGGTATGTCAGCGGCGCGGTGGTATCGGAGCGCGTCATCGCCAAGCCGGTCGCCGGAACGGTGAAGCTCTACCGCAATAGTCTTCTGCAGGTCAGCGGGTGGAGCGTGGACACGGCCACCGGCATCATCACCACGGCGCTCACCGGCACGCTCACGGTCGATTACGAGTTTGACGTGCCGGTGCGCTTCGATACGGACGAACTGGCCCTGTCGATGGATAGCTTCGATGCCGGAAGCTGGAACAACATTCCTTTGATTGAGGTGCGCGTATGAGGGTTATTTCACCACAGCTTGAGGCCCATTTCGCCGGGGGCATGACCACGCTTGCCACTTGCTGGAAAATCATTCGGCTGGATGGAGTAGAGTTGGGCTTCACCGATCACGATCTGGCACTGACCATCGACGGGCTGGAATATGATTCCATCGCCGGGTTCACGCCGACCACCGTGGAAAGCAAATCCAACATGAGCGTGGATAATCTGGAAGTGGAAGGCCAGACCTTTCCTTCCAAGATCACGGAATCCGACCTGCTGGCCGGGATGTACGACTATGCCGAAATCGAAATCTTCACCGTCAATTACGAGGATTTGAGCCAAGGCCGGTTGATCGTGAAGCGCGGGCGGCTGGGTGAAGTCACGATTAATGAGCAACTGTTCACCGCCGAAGTGCGCGGCCTCACGCAACATCTTAGCCAGACCATCGGAGAAGTCTATTCGCCTTCCTGCCGTGCGGTGCTGGGCGATGCACGCTGCAAGCGGTCGCTGGCCAGCTTCACGATCACCACCACCGTTACGGAAATCACCAATAACCAGACCTTCAAAGCTTCGGCACTCACGCAGGCGGCGGGCTGGTTCACGGGCGGCGAAGTGGAATGGACATCGGGCAACAACACCGGTCGGCACATGGAGGTGAAGGAGTTTGCCTCGGCCCAGCTGGTGCTGGCGTTGCCGATGGGTAAATCCATTCAGGTCGGTGACGGGTTCAAGGTAATCGCCGGGTGCGACAAAACCCGCGAGGCCTGCCGCACCAAGTTCAACAACATTCTTAATTTCCGGGGAGAGCCGGACGTGCCGGGCGTCGATCAGCTGCTCATGACCGCAGGCACGATGAACAAAGGAAATCGCAATGGCTAGAGTGTCCTCATCGCAAATCGTCGTACAGGCCCGCACATGGCTTGGCACGCGCTATCATCATCAGGGCCGTTTGAAGAAATCGGTCGCTGGGCCGGGTGGCGTGGATTGTATCGGCCTTGTCGTCGGCGTGGCCGATGAATTGGGCTTGCAGGATGGCGCAGGCAATCCGATCTCGCGGGCCGATGAAACGGATTATTCCATGTATCCAGAGCGCGGGCGGCTGGTGCGCTGCATCGAGCGTTACCTGCGCCCGATACCGCTTGAACGCATGGCGGAAGGTGACGTGCTGCTATTCCGCACCTTCAACGACCCACAGCATGTGGGATTGTTGACCCTTTACCCGACCGGAGGCCTCGGCCTCATTCATTGCAATTCCAGCGCAGGCCGCGTGGTCGAGCAACCGCTTTCCGGCACATGGCGGCGGATGCTCACCCATGCCTACCGCTTCACCAACAAGCAGCTGCAACCCATCAAATAGAGTAATTCGTCATGGCTGATATAGTCCTCCCCGTTGTCGGTGGCGTGACCGGCTTTGTGCTGGGCGGCCCCTCCGGTGCCGTTCTCGGCGCGAATCTCGGCGGCATGGCTGCGGGCATGTTCTTTCCCAAAAGCCAGCGCGTGCAGCTGCCCGCACAGGAAGGCCCGCGTCTGGCCGACCTGCGGGCGCAGGTGTCCACCTACGGCAATATGATTCCCAAAGTGTACGGCACGATGCGGCTGGCGGGTAACGTCATTTGGGCGCGTGACATCAAGGAAGTTCGCACTGAAACCACCAGCACGCAAACGTCCAGCGGCGGCGGCAAAGGTGGTGGCGGCGGTGGCGGTTCCGTGACCACCAGCCAGACCACCATCACCTACAATTACTATGTTACGCTCGCCATTTGCATCTGTGAAGGCCCGGTGGACGAGATTATCCGCGTGTGGGCCGATAGCAAAGTGCTGACGGAGGCGGAGCTTTCCTCCGCGCAGGGCAAATACAACGTCCATTTCGGCACGGAAACCCAAGGTGTCGATGACATCATGGCCAAGTATCTGCCTGCGGGAACCATTCCCGCCTATCGTGGCCGCGCCTATGTGGTGATCGAGGATTTTCCGCTGGCGAATTACGGCAACCGCATCCCGAACTTTACCTTTGAAGTGCGTCGCACCTTGAAGTTCAGCCCCAGCGTGGAAGAAAAAGTCACTGACATGACGATCATCCCCGGTGCTGGCGAGTTCGTTTATGGCACGCAGCCCACCACCAAGCAGGATGGATATGCCGCCTACTACGGCGGGGCGTTCACGCCCAGCGGCCCGAAACAGAACATCAACATGCACAATTACGAGGGAAAGGCCGATGCGCTGCTGGCGATTGACCAGCTGGTAAAGGGCCTGCCCAACTTGCAATGGGTGTCGGTCGTCATCACATGGTTTGCCACCAGCACCGACGCAGGCAGCTGCACCATCATTCCGAAAGTAGAGTTTCACGGCACCACGCAAGTATTGCCGCAGGATTGGAACGTCGCCGGTATCAGCCGTGCAGCGGCTTCCATCGTGCTGCAATTTGGTGATGGAAAACCGACCTACGGCGGCACGCCCTCCGACCATACGGTGGTGCAAATCTGCGCGGCGCTCAAGGCGCGTGGCCTGAACGTGATGCTCTATCCCATGATTTTCGTGGATACCATCACGCCGGAGTCGAAACCGTGGCGCGGGCGGATTGCCCCGGCCAATGCGACCGACTGCAACAACTGGTTCACCAAAACCAACGGCTACAACGCTTTCATCATGCACTATGCCACCCTCATGAGTGGCAAGGTGGATGCGTTTGTCGTCGGCTCGGAACTCATCGGCATGACCGGCTTCACCAATGCGCCGGGAAGCTATCCCGCTGTGTCGCGGCTGGTAACGCTGGCAGGTAGCGTGAAAGCGGCCATGCCGGGAACCATCATCACCTATGCGGCGGATTGGAGCGAATATCATAGCCGTGGCGGGTGGTTTAACCTCGACCCGCTTTGGGCTTCCTCTAATATCGACGTGATAGGCATTGATAGCTATTTCCCGATCACGCCGGACTTGCCGCAGGTGCAGATCACCCCGGAGCTTATCAAGCAGTATTGGGAGAAAGGCGAAGGCTGGGATTATTACTACACCGATTCGATGGCCCGCACCGGCCTGACCAGCTACGGCGGCAACCCGGTTTATGCGTGGAAAAATCTCGAATACTGGTGGAAGAATACCCATACCAACCCGGATTCCAACACGACCGCATGGACGGCGAAGATGAAGCCGGTGTGGTTCACAGAGTTTGGCTTCCCAAGCGTGGATGGCTGCACCAACCAGCCCAACGTGTTTTACGATCCGTCATCCAGCGAAAGCTTTTTCCCCCGCGCCAGCCGTGGTCGGGTGGATTTCCAAGCCCAGCGGGTGGCCCTTGATGCGACGCTGGATTATCTGGAAGAACGCAGGCTGGAATCCGGCAATGCCAATCTTGTGCAACGCCGCTTCATCTGGACGTGGGATGCCCGCCCGTTTTCCTTCTGGCCCGACCTTGAGAACGTCTGGCAGGATTCCATTCAGTGGGCGACGGGGCATTGGGTCAACGGCAAGCTCGGCGCATCCACGCTGGGCGCGGTGGTGGCGGAGTTGTTTCAGTCCTCTGGCCTTACGCCTTCGGATTATGACGTGACCCGCCTGACCGCAACGCTGGAAGGCTTTATCCTCCAACAGCCGATCACCGGGCGTAATGCCATCGACCAACTGGCCAGTGCGTTCTTTTTCGACATCGTGGAAAGCGATGGCATCCTGAAATGCGTGCCGCGTGGCAATGCCTCTATCCGCACCATTCCAGAAGCCGACCTGATTCCTTCCGGCAAGGATAGCCAGCAAAGCGTGCTGGAAATCAATTACGCGCAGGAGTTGGAATTGCCGCAGCGGGTGAATGTGACCTACATCGACCGGCCTTTCAATTACGACCCGGTAACGCAGACCAGCCAGCGCCAGACCACCAAAGCGATTGACCAAGTGACCATGAACTTGCCGATTGTCATGGGGGCGACGCAGGCGAAACAGGTGGCGGATATTACGCTCTACGGCACTTGGAAGGAACGTATCAGCTTCGCATTCAGCCTGCCGCCCCAATATGTGCGGATTGAGCCAACCGACATTATTACCGTGAATGTGTCGGGCGTGCCGCATGAAATGCGCGTGGTCAAAACCGACATGGAGCCAAATGGCATGATGAAGGTGAACGCGGTGGCGGAGGACATC
>QFOX01000091.1 GCA_003241645.1 Azospirillum brasilense
CACCCGCCCGCTGGCCAGCGCCAGCGGCAACGATCAGGGCGGCAATGCGCGGTTTTGGGTCCATGCACGTGCTTATGGCTCGGATATATCAGGCTTTCCAGATAATCGGTTGGTTTTTCCACCGAAACCGTCAAATTTCTGTAACAATCATCTGCTAGCTTTGAAGGATGGACACAGCACCTGACAGTCTGCACGAAGAGCTCCCTCCCGGCGGCACCACGAAATTCACCAGTATTTTCGGTGCCATCGGCAATTACGGGATGATCGCGGGCGCGGGCATGTTCGGCGTGCGCGCCATCAACGACAAAATGCATAACCGCCCGAATATCCTGAACGATAAGCTGGGGATGATCTCGGTGGGCGTAACGCTGGCTGGCGCGGTCATCGGCGCGCTGCACGGCATCAAAGAAGCCCACGACATCCAGAATTACCGCGAGGCCGTGGCCAACAAGATCGACGGCATGAACAAGCGCATCTCCGCCGACCAGCAGAAAATCGATGCGCTCTACAACGCCGTGCATGCGCAAGCCGAAGGCCAGCAGGCCGCCTACGCCCGCTAATACGCGCACGATTTCCCCCATTCTTCCGTTGCAGTTATCCCCCGTTGGCCCTATGTAGCGCGCCATGAGCAGCACTGCGCCACATGCACTGAACCCGATCAACATCGGCCCCATCACGCTGGATGGGAACGCCATCCTCGCGCCCATGACGGGTGTGAGCGACCTGCCGTTCCGCGTGCTGGTGAAAAGCTTCGGTGCGTCGCTGGTCGTGTCGGAAATGATCGCCAGCAAGGCCGTGGTGCTGGAAACCAAGAACGCCGAACGCATGACGCGCTTCGTGCCCAGCGAGCGCCCCTTCTCGGTGCAGCTGGCGGGCTGCGACCCCGAGATCATGGCCGAGGCAGCCAAGCTGAACGAGGACCGCGGCGCGGATATCATCGACATCAATTTCGGCTGCCCGGTGAAGAAGGTGGTCAACGGCATGGCAGGCAGCGCGCTGATGCGCGAAGAAGGCCTTGCCGAGCGCATTCTGGAAGCCACGGCAAAGGCCGTTAAAATCCCGGTGACGCTGAAAATGCGCATGGGCTGGGACCATTCCAGCCTGAACGCGGCGAAACTCGCCAAAACGGCCGAGAATGTCGGCATCCGCATGATCACCATCCATGGGCGCACGCGCTGCCAGATGTACAAAGGCTCGGCCGACTGGGCGTTCATCCGTTCCGTGAAAGAGGCGGTCAACCTGCCCGTCATCGCCAACGGCGACATCACCACCTACGAGGACATCGACAACGCGCTGAAGCAATCCGGCGCGGATGGGGTGATGATCGGCCGCGGGTCGTATGGCCGGCCATGGTTCATCGCGCAGGCGGTGCATTACCTGAAGACCGGCGAGAAAAAGCCCGACCCCAGCATCGGCATGCAGCGCGACATCGTGCTCGGCCATTACGAGGATATGCTCTCGCTCTATGGCGAGGTGAACGGCGTGCGCGTGGCGCGCAAACATATCGGCTGGTATGCTTCCGGCCTGCCGAACTCGGCGGAATACCGCCACGCGGTCAACCGCAGCAGCAACAGCGACGAGGTGAAAGCCATCATCCGCGATTTCTACGATGCGACCGAGCAGCGCGGCGTCACCGCCCGCGCCCACGAGCGGGTGACCGAAGGTGAGTGCTAGGCCAACCGACAAGCACGACCTGCTGGAACTGCTGCCGTTTGCCGCGCTCAGCGTGAACGAAAAACACCAGATCACCCACGCGAACACGGCGGCCCAACCGGTTGCCGCGCGGCTGAAATCCACTCTGCCGGAAGCCGTGCGCGAAGCCATTGGCCGAGCCATTGCCCATGAGCGCGCCACGAAATTCACCGGCGAGCAGATCGCTCCCGCCTTCGGCCCGGCGCGGCAGGTCTGGATCTCGCCATGGGGCACCGAGGCGCTCGTCATTATCGACAGTACGGACGGCACCGCGCAGGATTATACCACCTTATCTTCCACCATGGCGGCGATGCTGGCGCATGAAATTCGCAACCCGCTGCTCTCCATTAAAGGCGCGGCGCAACTGCTTGCGGGCAGCGTGACGGCAGAGGACGCACCGCTTGCCGCACTCATCGTCAACGAAGTCGCGCGCATCGACCAGCTCATTACCACGCTGGACCCGCTATCGCCGGGCGCGCCCAACGCGCAGGAAGCGCTGAACGTGCACGAACTGCTCGGCCACGCACAACTGGCGGTGAAGGCCGCGCACCCACGCCCCGTGCAGTTCGAGATCGCCTACGACCCCTCGCTGCCGGAGATCATGGGCAACCGCGATGCGCTGGTGCAGGCGCTGGTGAACCTGCTGAAGAACGCCGCCGAGGCGACGGAACTGGTGGCCATGCCAAAGATCACCCTCAGCACGCGCTACGTGCTGGGCGAAACGCGCCGCAACGCCGCCGGGGCGCGCCTGCCCATCGCCATTGGCATCAGCGACAATGGCCGGGGCGTGCCGCCCGCGTTCGTGCCCAACCTGTTCGCCCCCTTCGCCACCACCAAAACCCATGGGCGCGGGCTGGGGCTGGCCATTACCGCACGCATCGCCGAGGAACATGGCGGGCTGGTGGTGCATGACGTGCCGGAAGCCGGGGGCGCGCGCTTCACTCTTTATTTGCCAATGGCGCCCCGGAATGCTACGCCTGCCTAAATTTTAAGCATGGGGTGCCAAACCCCAGCAAAAACAACCATAGGCAAGCCAATGCACCCGACCACCACCCCAAAAACCATCCTGCTGGCGGATGATGATGCCAGCATCCTCACCGTGCTCACCCGCGCCATGACCGCCAAGGGCTACACGGTGAAAGCCACCGATACGCTCAGCGATGTGGATGCATGGGTCGCCCAGGGCCTGGGCGACGCCATTGTGACTGACGTGCTGATGCCACGCGGCAATGGGCTGGATGGGCTGGCGCGCTGGCATGCCAAGCGGCCCGAGCTGCCGGTGATCGTGATGAGCGCGCACAACACGCTGCTGAATGCCGCCCGCTCGCAGGAGCTGGGCGCGGTGACCTTCCTGCCCAAACCGTTCGACCTTGACGCGCTGATGGAAGCGCTCGCCCGCGCCACCGGCCAGCAGGCGACCGCCGCCGCGACCACCACGCAGGCCGTGGCCGACGATGGCATCGTGCGCGTCAGCGAGGGGCTGACGCTGGTGGGCAAATCACCCGCCATGCAGCAGCTGTTCCGCGAACTGGCCGGGCTCATCGGCAACGACCTGACCGTGCTCATCACCGGCGAATCCGGCACGGGCAAGGACCGCATCGCGCGCGCGGTGCATGCGCTTTCCAAGCGCAAGGACAAACCCTTCATCGCGCTCAACATGGCGGCCATTCCGCGTGAGCTCATCGAATCCACGCTGTTCGGCCATGAGAAAGGCGCGTTCACCGGCGCGGTGCAACGCCAGCTCGGCGCGTTCCAGCGCGCGCATGGCGGCACCTTGTTCCTCGACGAGATCGGCGACATGCCCATGGAGGCACAAACGCGCCTGCTGCGCGTGCTGCAGGAGCAGGAAATGACCCCCGTGGGCGCCACCGAACAGGTGGCTACCGACGTGCGCGTGATCGCCGCGACGCACCGCGACCTTCCCGCGCTGGTGCGTGCGGGCACGTTCCGCGAAGACCTCTATTTCCGCCTGCATGTGCTGCCGCTTGCCGTGCCTGCCCTGCGCGAACGCCGCGAGGATATGGAACTGCTGGTGACGCATTTCATGCAGGCCGCCACCGCCCGTGGCCTGCGCGCCCGCACGCTGGATGCGGCTAGCTTTGAATTGCTGAGTGAACAACGCTGGCCCGGCAATGTGCGCGAGCTGGAACACCTCATCTATCGCCTGTGCGCATTGCCCGGCGGTGCCACCGTGCAGGCCAGCGAGCTGGAGCGCATGCTCGCACCGGCAGGCGGCACCAGCTCGAACGTGGTACCGCTGAAAACACCGGCACCCGCCGCCCCCGCCATGCAGGGCATGGAAGCGCTGATCGAAGCATCGCTGGCGCAGTATTTCGCCACGCTGAACGGCACGCTGCCCGCCGCCGGGCTGTATGAGCGCGTGCTGGAACAGCTGGAGCGCCCGCTGCTGCTGCACACGTTGCGCGCCACCAATGGCAATCAAATTAAGGCCGCCGAGATTCTCGGCATCAACCGCAATACGTTGCGCAAGAAAATGCGCCTGCTCGGCATCGACCAGCGCAGCATGTGGAAAAGCGCAGCATGACGCTTCTTGCCAGCGAATCACCCGAATCGGCCACCTACTCCACCGGCATGAAGCCGTGGGCAGGCAGCGTGATGGCGGTGTGCGCGGTGCTGCTCATCGCCATGCTGGCGGGGCTCATGGTCGAGATCAACAATCAGGCCGAAGCGGGCATGACGCCGCAGAACAGCATCGTGCTGATGCTGGTCATCCTCGCCAGCATGCTGGTGCTGATGGCGCTGGTGGTGATCCGCCGCGCCACGAAGCTTTGGCAGCAGGCGCGCGACGGGCTCATCGGCACGCGCCTGCAATCGCGCATCATCGTCATGTTCTGCGTCATGGCAATCCTGCCCACGCTCATCGTGTCCATCTTCTCGGCGGTGTTCTTCAATTTCGGCGTGCAGGCTTGGTTCGATACCCGCGTGAGCAACGCGCTGGAAGATTCGGTGAAGGTCGCGGCCGCCTATCTCGACGAACATAAATCCGCCATCCGCGCCGACGCAGTGGGCTTGGGCCAAAGCGTCCAACGCAACATCACCGTGGCCTATGGCAACCCGGCGGCCTTCCGCAATTACCTGACGCGCGAATCCACCTCGCGCAACCTGTCGGAAGCCGTGGTGTTCGACCGCGACCGCGTGATCGCGCGCACCGCCCTTTCCTTCTCGCTCATCTTCGAGCGCCTGCCCGAAGTGGTGATGGACCGCGCTGATCAGGGCCATGCCGTTATTTTCGGCGAGGACGACGACAAGATCCAGGCCGTGGTGAAGATCAACAGCGTGCCCGAGCTGTACCTGATGGTGGGGCGCGTGGTGGACCCCACCGTAATGGAACACATGAACGCCGCGCGCACCACCGTGCTGCAATACCGCCAGCTGAAGAACGACATCACCAGCATCCAGAAACAATTCTTCGCCGTGTTCGTGCTGGTGGCGCTGCTGATCCTGCTCGCCTCCATCTGGGCGGGCATGATGCTGGCCGTGCGCCTCATCGGCCCCATCGCGCAGCTGATGATGGCGACCGAGCGCGTGCGCGCCGGTGACTATTCCATCAAGGTGCCGGAAGGCCGCGCCGACGATGAGATCGCCAACCTCGCCCGCACCTTCAACCGCATGACCGGGCAGCTGGAAGCCCAGCGCCGCGACCTGATGGAAGTCAACCGCCAGCTCGACGAACGCCGCCGCTTCACCGAGGCCGTGCTTTCCGGCGTGTCGGCGGGCATCGTCGCCATCGATTCGGAGCACCGCATCACGCTCTATAACCGCACCGCGCGCGAGCTACTGTTCGTGCCCGAACATATCGACCTGTCCAAGACTTCGGGCGATTGGCGCGGCACGGTCGGCATCTCGGAACACCTGGGATCGGACACCTTCCTGCGCGTGAATGTGCCGGGCAGCGATATGCTGACGGTCCGGGCGAGTGGCGAGATCGACGTTAAGCACGGCGACAACGTCTATCTGACACCGCAGCCCGGAAAGATTCATCGCTTTGGGCCGGACGGAAAGACGCT
>QFOX01000092.1 GCA_003241645.1 Azospirillum brasilense
GACAATATCGAACTTGTAAAAGCCGATCTGCCCGCCATCCGTGCCATTGGTGATACCGCTGCAAATCAGCGTGGCCGACCAGCGCGAGAGCGGATCGGGAATATTGATCACCGCCGTGCGCAGCACGCTTCCCGGCACATAGACCGTATCGTCACCGCCCAGGCATCCGCCATCGACTTCCTGCGCCTGTCGGAAATTCTCGGTATAGGTGGTGGTTTCGATGATATTGCCGGGGTCATCGATATTCTGCAGCCGCCATTTCCATGTCTGATTGCTGCCGGCAGTCGGCCATGCATGCACCGAATAGAGCGTGACGGTGCCGCCGCCATAGAGCAGCACGGGCTGCGAGGATGACAAATTGCCGATGGCATTACTGTAGAGGCCGACATTGTTGGTGCCGGTATTGTTGAGGGTCAGCGTGACCGCGCCACCATTGGGGTAGTAATTGTACCAGCTTGAAAACTCATCCTGAATGCCGCTGGTGCGCGTGTAGTAGTTCGGCAAATCCTCCATGCGGTATTTGTCGATATAGAGCTGCTCCAGCGTGGAGCCGATTTCGCTGAATACCACGAGGTAATGCGACTTCTCGAAATTGCCGCCATAAACGCGCTGATGCACCACCGCGCCATTCAGGCGGGCAATGCCAAACACGGTCGGCACGGGCATTTCGGAGTTGGGGTATTGCGGATATGGCGCGAATCCCAGCGCGTGATCGAGCGGTGGTACCGTGCTGCCACCGGGGCTGGTCGAAGGCGTACCAGTCAGCGCGGAAGCCACGAAGGATAGCCCGCCCGCGAACGCGGCATGGCCAAGCGCGGCAGCAAAGCCAGAATAGCCCAGGAATGTTGCGCTCGTCATGAGCGCAGAGCTGCCCGCCATGGCAGCAGCAATGGCGATCTGAGGCATGGCAGACTCGTAAGGTTTACAAATTTATAGAAAAACGGCTATCAATAGCGACACAGCATGGAGGCCATGCTCCAAGTTCCGTGGGGGAATTCGATGATTATAAAAAATATCACTTTATTAGTGGGCTGTTTGGCGTTTGCAGCATGCGCGCCGAAGGAAAACCCACGCTTCAAACTTCCGCCTCCGTCCAGTGTCACGTATAAGGATAGCTTTGATACGATAAAAACTGCCGCTGATAATGGTGATGTGTATGCAATGCAACTGATGTGGGGCCGCTTTAGTTATAGCGGCGAAGAAGGTTCTGTAACCGGACAACAAGCAGTCGCCTATCTCACCAGAGCTGCCGAAATGGGTTATACTCACGCACAGATAACTCTGGCTAAAGCATATGCACAAAAAAGCTATCGCCCAGCCCCTGACGCTAAACCTGTCCAGATAGGCGTGAGTTACGGTTTGCGGCAAGATGATGCGCAGTCACTATACTGGATGCAACGTATGACGTGCGATGGTGCAGGCTATTACTCCTCGCACTATCTGGCAGCTTTATATGGTGGGCTGGAGGATTCAAAGATAACCTCAGAAGAACGTGCATTGGTGGAACCGAACCTTGTTCTAGCGCATGTTCATGCCTCCATGACACCCCTCAAAATGTTTGGGCGACGTGTGGCACAGGAAGAACTGGAAAAACGAATGACGGATGCACAGATTGAATTGGCCGAGGACATCGCAGAGGAATTTCGTCGCGCGCCCGAATGCCCTTATCTATTCGAGAACGATAGGCTGGCTGGGCTGAGATTGAAGACTGATATTATGGATAGATACGCAAAAACTCCTACGCTGTAACAGGTATTCGCATGTCCAATTCAATAACATATCGTGTGACTGGTCGCGTACAGAAGAAGGTGAATCAGTCCATCACCGAATCCACCTGCGAAATGCAGCTGGACGCAGTGAATATCAATGACGCGATGGAGAAATTCAGACGTAATGCTGCACAAGAAGGATGGCAGCGCGCATGGATCACTGCTGTTACAGCGATAGAAAATGTGTTGGTAGATTCATGAACACACTATCCAAATTCCTTGCTGTAAGCATGCTCTGTGCGACAGGCGCCGCCCATGCAGCAGATATTGTTACCAAACAATCCATGATGGCTTGTTTGGCTGCGTCGCACGACAAATATACGCTCTACCAGACCTGCATCGGGCAATTCACGGATGCATGCGCAGCAGATTACGATGCCTACACCGAAGCATTAAGGGATATCTCGGTCGGCCCACCGACTCGGAACTGCATCGAGCGTGAATCTATCTGGTGGGGTGAGATATTTAAGCAGTATTCGCAGGCACTCACACAGGCTACCCAGCAAAGAACCTCTGATGCGCGGGTGCAAAAAGCGCTTGTGGCTACTCTCTCGGACATGGATAAGCGGGCGCTTCGGGAATGCGGTTATGTCACCACCCGCTGGGGCTACAGACAAGGCGATCTCGTACAAATCCAAGGGCTAGATGATCAATTCCAATGCATAAGCGATATTAACGCTGAGAACGCGATTACTGTATATTTGTGGAGTAGAGGAACCGATCAATGATATTGGATCGGGATACCGTTCATTTTCGTAACAGCACGCAATGCTGAGGAACGCGCCACGGGGTTGCCAGCAGAATCCTCAAGCATAACTTGCATGCGGCTACAATGGCTGCTGGCCTTTCTTATCGCGCCGATCCATCGCTCTTTGGTCGAGGGTGAAGTTGTAATAACTTGTTTCCTTGTCATAGCCCCCACCAAGTTTGCATAGTGCTTTGGCATCGAATTGACCGCTGGTTTCTGCACGGACGCTTTCTTCTTTTGCGATTGCAATCAACGCGGGTTCATTGGCCTTCACATACGCATCAATCAGTTCAAATATGCCTGTTGCTTGCGCTAACGGACTGGCTCCCCCAATGGGGTATTGCGGCGGAAGTGGAATGGATTGCTGCTTGGCAGGATCATTGCCTGTGAGATCGGTCGTATAAGAAGCGCGTTGAATCGTAGCCAGTTGCGCATCGCTATAACGCTGTGACCAGTGCTGCGCAATCAGGTCAAAGATTACAGCATCCGAGAATTGGTTTTCCAGACGGGATGCCATAGAGCGTGCCGCGAGCGAGCGATTGCACGATCTGTACTCAGCAAAAGATTTCGCGTGCCGGAACGATTCTTCGGCAACAACATGAGCCATCCAAAAGCGAGGACGCGGATAAAGCCTGCGCGCTGCATCATTGGCCATCGCCAGTCTTTGCGCTTCGGTGTAAATAACGCGCTTGCTGCTTTCCGGCGCATCTTGCGGCATATCCTTTTTGCGTCTCTGGCTCAGATGTTTGCAACGGCCATCGCCGTAACTGGCATAGGCCATATCAAGCCCGATGCATAAATCTTCATCATGATAGTCGCGGCCTACATAGGGAAGAAAAAGACACCCGCTGAGGCTTGCGCCAACACCAACCATCAATACTATCTGCCGCCAATTCATAAACATACGGGGTGCTTCTTATGATTTTGGATGATAGGTGGATGCAATACATGCCTCGCCCTGGCCTTGGTCGAGCTGCCAGCCATCAGGCGTATTCACCAATCGTACCGGAGTTACGAGCTGTTCGTTTTTACCGTCCATCCTGCACATCGTGGTCAATTCGATGATGGCTTCGCTTTCGCCCTTCCAGCGGTCAAAGCGATACAGTCCATAGCCCTTGGGTTTGTAGCGGAAGATTTCTTTTGCCTCGCCGTTGGCGATTTCAAATAGGTACACGCCGCTGCCATCATTCATTTCGTCGCTCACGGCAGTTGCAATCAACTTCTCCTGAAACGATAGATGAGGCTGTCCGTAAATGACTGTGCCAGTTCCGCTTTTATACGAGTACAGCTTGTGATGCCCGCCCTCATAATAGCCAATATCGACCAAGTAGAACTGGTCATTGGCAATCGTTCCTTTGAATCTATGGACGATACAACCATCGAACCCTTTGTCGCACTTGCCATTCTGCAGCGTGACATGCTCGCCATTCGCCAACCGTAACTGCAATTCCTGCCCATCATACGAGAAGGCAGGGCCAGGCTCTCTATTCCCACAGCCTGCAAGCGTTAGGCAGAGCGCCATCATGGCTAAGAAAGATGTTCGTTTTCCCCAATAATTCATAATTCCCGCATACACTGTTTCAGATCGACACGCACGATAAAATCTGGCCGCGGCCCGCGAATGTCATAGACCGCTTTGAGAGGCCGAACATGCCAACCTTGTTCGCCATAGGTCACAAACCCGTCATTCATGGCCGAATAGCGCGAGATATGGTAGCGGTCGTCGCGCACGCGCCAGAGTACGATGTCACCATCGCGCAGATCGGCATGGCGATAAACCATAATGGTCGTATGCTGTTTCAGCACGCGCAGCACATCGACGCGCGGCATCTGCTTGAGCATCCGTGCCTGTGCCTGCAACTCTTCGGGGAGATGGGAGAGAACCTGTAAACAATCCGTCATTGCCATTTCCCCCGCTGCAGGCGCGGCAAGGTTTTGAACCCGCCGAAATTCTCGTCGTTCTCGAAGGACTGGCAGGTGGTGAAGGTTTTGTCGCAGAACCCTTCCACCCCTTCGTACTTGCAGCGCGAATCTTTGAAGGTGTACGGGCAGAAATACGACAGGCGGCGATTCGGGTAAGAACGCGACCAGTCGATGAGGTTCTGGCGAATGGTAAGGGTCAGGATGCCATCCGTGTAATCCCAGCTCTCGATCACTCCGATCAACAGCCGCTCCACATGGTCGGGATTCTCGAAATCCGCCTCGGCGCTAATACGGCTTAAATCCACCTCTACCCCACGAATATCGTAGGTGGCGAGCGTGTCCATGATATCATCGGTGATGGCCACGCGCAGGGTGTAATCGGCGCGCAGATTGTCTTTCTCGAACCGGATCATGCCGCGCTCGAACCCCAGCGGCGTGAAGGTCACGGGCGCAGTGCTCGGCATACGCTCATCCTTCCATTGTTCGTAAATATCCGTGAAGCGCACGAGATCCGGCAGCGGCACGTCATAGCCCGCCACATGCGCGCCTTCCCATGCCTCCGTGGTCACCGCGACCGACGATACGGCAAACCCATCATCGTCCGGCTCGTCGCTGTCATAGGCGAGCAAGACATAGCTATCCTGCGCATCGATATCCTTGGCGGGCGTAAACGGGCTTTCTGTCCACCAGCTCCCCGGCGTATTGTCCGGCCCGACAAATCGGCCAGTCTCGCGGTCGAACACCCAGCCCTTATGGAAGCTGCCCTCGACCGACACGCTGGTAATGCGTTCGCCTGCATTGCCTGCTTCGCCATAGATCACCGCGTTATGCGGCACATAAGCGATGGGGGTTTGCATGGTGTGCGTGAGGTAGCCCTTGACTTGAATGAACTGGTTGCCGGTTTCGACAATCAGTTCCATCGGCTCCGGCACCTGAAATCCGCTGCCCGTCGAGCCGACGAATCCCGCCAGCATCCGTACCGTCAGCCCATCCCATGTCGGGCAGACAAAGCGCAGCGTTTCCTTGCGGATCGCGTAATAGACCACGTCCTTGGGAACGCCACCGTCGATGATGGTCGTTTTTTCATAGCGGGCGGTA
>QFOX01000093.1 GCA_003241645.1 Azospirillum brasilense
GGTGATGCTGCCCAAGCGGCTCGATATCGATGGGGCATCGGATCGCTGGAGTGCGCGGTTGCCGGATTTAATCCTCAAGAACTGGCCGGAGACAAGTGATGAGCAGCAGTAAGGAAACCCTTTTACAAGCCTTGCATGATCGGCTGCAGACACTTGCCAGCAGCGATACCCTGGTCACGCGCAACCCCGGCAAGGCACAGAAAATTCCCGATGGTGGGGCGCTCGTTACCCTGCGCGATGGCGATAGTGGTGAGCCGGAGGTACTGTTGTCGCCGCTGACTTACATCTACGAGCATGAAGCCAGCATCGAAGTGAGCATCAGTACCCTATCGCCGGAGACGCTGCTCGATACCGTGCTGCAATCCATCGGCACGGTGTTGGAAGCCGACCGCACCCTCGGCGGGCTGGCAGAATGGATGGAGCCACGGGCGGCGGATGTGCTGCAGGACGATTTAGAAGGCGCTCCGGCGATTCGCTTGGCGACCATCCCGGTGATGATCCGCTTCCATACCGAGAACCCGCTGCATTAATCGCCCCTCTTATTAAAGGTTATGGCAATAACCTTTAATAAGGATGGGTAAAATGGCTTCTTATTAAAGGTTAGCTAGGGCGGGAGCATTCGTGAAAATCGCTTACGGCGCATGAAAAATGCTTTTGAAGCGCCGTTTTCCTGAAAATCGTTTACGCAGTTCGTACTGCCTTAGTCCCATAATTTGTAGTTCGGGTTTCGGGCAAGTTCCGCTGCCAGATTCTCTATCATGCGCGGCAGATTACCGACGCCTTGTCCTTCAAGCTGCATCGTATGATCGACAGGCGTGGCCAGTTCCGCCGCTTTCTTGCGCGCTTGATTGTGAATGGTTGCTTCAAGGCTCCCGGCATTGGGAATCAGCACATAGGCCACACGGCAATCCAGCGCCTCTGCTGCCTTGCGTAGCGACCGTAACGTAATGGAGCCCTCTAGCTCATTCTGTTCCATGCGCGCGGTAGATTGTTGGGTTGTTCCCATGCGCGCGCCGAGCTGGCGCATGCTCATACCAAGCGCCTTGCGAATGGCGGCGATCCAGCCTCCAGCCGGGCGGTCACAGAGGTGAACCTCTGCCAGATGGCGGTCGAGTATCTGAATATGCAGTTGTTTCATACTGGACATTTACAGCCTCTATTCTGTGAACGAGCCTTTTAATAACAGAATATAGGCTGTGGGGGAAGTGCATTGCGCACCGTCTATCCCCCGATTCTTCCCCCGTTATCCACTCCCTTATCCCTCAACACAGGAGAATCCTATGGCACGATCCTATGGCTCGTCCTCGACTTTGCTTGCCCTGAAAGAACCCAGCTACGGCATCCCGCCAACGGGCGATTGGGAAAAATACGCCTTCGTGTCTTCGGATGTGAGTGCTGAGCAACCGCTGCTCGCTTCCGATTTGCTGGGGCAAGGCCGCGAACCGCGCGCGCCGTTTCGGGATGTGATCACCGATGCGGGCAACTTGGTCGTGCCAGTCGAGTGCCGTGATTTCGGGCGCTGGCTGGAGTTCCTGCTCGGCGCGCCGACCAGCTCGGCCAATGCCGCGAGTGGCAACATTGTCTTTACCGCCAATCCCAGCAACGGCCACACCATCACTCTGAATGGGGTGCCCTGGTCGTTCGTGAATACCACGCCCATGGGCAACCAGACCGAGATTCAGGGATCGCTGGGTGCCACGCTGTCGGAGTTGGTGAGCAACCTCAATGCATCGGTGGTCTCCGGCCTGACGGTTGCCACCTATAGCGCCAACGCCACCACGCTCACCGTCACCCATGACACGGCGGGCGCGACCGGCAACAGCTATACGCTCGCCTCGAACAATGCCAACGCCAAGGTAAGCGGCGCGCATCTGTCGGGTGGAGGCTACACCCACATCTATGAGAGCGGCGCGGCTGCGCTGCCTTCCTTCGCGCTGGAAGTCGGCCATGCGAACGTGCCTGCCTACTTCCTGCATACGGGATGCTTGCTTGGTTCCATGGCGTTTAACTTCCAGCGCTCCGGCGCGGCGAATGCCACTCTCAATGTCATTGCGCAGGGCGAAACACGCTATGGCAGTTCGCAGGGCGGCACGCCGACCCGGCGCGCGTTCAAACCATTCAGCCAGTTCAACGGCGCGATCACACGCAATGGCGTGGCGCTCGCCAACGTCACCGCTGCGCAGTTTACCTACAGCAACGGCTTAGAGACCATCCCCACGCTGCGCAACGATGCGCTGATCGAAGGCGTTGATCCGACGATTCTGTCGGCCACGGGCAGCATCGATGTGCGCTTTGCCGACACCACGCTCATCGATGATGCAATCAACGACACGCCGATTGAGCTGGAGCTGGCCTATCGCCTGGGCGGGTTGGATGGCGACCATTTCAGCCTGGTCTGGACATTCCACGAAGTCTATCTGCCGCGCCCGCGCGTGCCGATCTCCGGCCCCGGAGGCGTGCAGACGACCTTCAACTGGCAGGCCGTGTTTAGCGAACTGCTGGAAAAATCCGTCACCGTAACCCTCAAGAATGATGTGGCCTCCTATGCTTAAGCTCGACCTTCCCAAAGAACCCTATTGGCTCACTCTGCCTGCGCAGGTGGAGCTGTTCGTCAAACCGCTCAGCAGCGCCTTGATGCAGGCTGCGCAGGCACAGGCCGTAAAGGAACTGCTCGCGCTGCGTGAACTGCGAGAGCAATTGCAGGAGACGGGACAGGATGTCACGCACCTGCCGGACATCACTGACCAAGATATCCGCCATAGCCTGTCAGAGATTGCGCTGACCAAGGCGCTGGCGCGGCTGGCCATCCTGCAATGGAAGGGCGTGTTGGCGCAGGATTCCGATGAGCTGGCGCCGATTACGCTGGAGACGGTCAACCACCTGATGGATTTCTGGTTCATCGCGCAGGAGTTCTACCGCCAATACCATAACAGCCTGACGCTGCTGGAACGCGAGGGAAACGACTCGCGGCCCGCTGCAAATGGCACTTCGGCGGCGGGCCACGCTACTGCCAGCACTGCGCTGACGACGATCTCCCCTGCAGCCGAGGAGAGCGAAGCCCCCTGACGGGCGAGCTTTGCCCTTACGTCGAGCACGAACCGCTCACCCCCAGCGGCTACGAAGTATGGGACGTGATCCAGCGCGGCGCAGGGCAAATGCGCCTTGGCCCGCGCGCCACCGTGCTCGGCTTCGACATTCAGGCGCTTCTCACCATTGCAACGGCGCTCGGCTATGCGCCGCAGCCCTTGTTGCACCTGTTCCACTACGCCGAATACGGCCTCCAGCAAGCGATCCAGCATCATGGCAGCACCCGCGACGACCCGTAATGTGTCCGTGCGCATCACCGTGCTCGACGGTGACAAAGCGCGGCGCGAACTGACGCTGACCGGAGAAGCGGGTCAACGCGCGCTGCAGAAGATCAAGGATGCCAGTACGCCTGCCTCGCGCTCGTTGGTCGCTATCAACGCCGTTAGCCAAGAGGTAAGCGCAGGGCTGCATGGCGTGGCGGGTAATGCGGGGTCGGTTGCCACCGTGCTCACGCGGCTTGGGCCGATCGGGATTGCTGCTGCCGTGGTTCTTGGCGGCATTGCACTCGCGGCCAGCAAAGGCATCAAGGAATATAAGGAAGCCGCAGGTGCGCTGAAAAGCCTGAATGCAGCACTGGCTGCAACGGATTCGATATCGGGTGTTACTGCGCGGGAAATCACCGCGCTAGGTGACGCGGTCGAAGCCAACACTTTATTCAAAAAGGAGGATATCCAACACGCCGCCGCGGCCCTGACATCGTTCCAAAATGTCAGTGGTGAGGTATTCACCCGCACGCTTTCTCTCGCCGCCGACATGGCGGTACGGCTTGGCACCGATATCCCGTCCGCTGCTGAAATGCTGGGACGCTCGCTGGAGCGTCCGGAGGATGGGCTTGGCAGGCTGGCGCGTAAATTCAGCGACCTGTCGCCTACGCAGAAAGAGACCATCGAGAATTTTGTGCGCCAAGGCGATGTCGCCGCCGCGCAGGCCATTATCCTTGAGCATCTGGAAGGCAAGACCCGCGAGCTGGCCGAAGCACAGACCAAGGGGTTGACGGGCGCGAGCAATGCGCTGGGCGATGCCTGGGACGATTTGATGGAATCGTTCGGCGGCACGCTGGTGCATACAGGCGTGGCACAAGGTGGGCTTTCCATGCTCACCAAGGCGGTGCGAGGATTGCATGCCGCGCTCTATCCGACCGACGAGCAGCGCAAAAGCCGCCTCGAAGAAGATATCGTGGCGATGGAGGATAGTTTTGGCACGCGGCTCGACCGCTGGGTGCTCGGCAGTGCTCCGGCCCTCGATGCCAAAAAGAAAGAGCTGCAAACCCTCAATGCCGCGATGGCAGCAGAGGAGCAAAAGGCACAGGAGGAAAAGCAGAAAGCCCTCGATGCCGCCGACCAGGCCGCCGCCACACGCCGCAACGAAACCCTGCTGCAGATTGAAAAGGAATACCAAAAGAAGCTGCGCGAAAGCACGCAGAGCGAGCGTGACAAGATTCTGCAGGAGGCCGCTGAAGCCAAGGAGCGTATCGATGCGCTCTATAAGGATGACCGTAATTCCGATGCGGCGCGCGGCGCGCGCGATGCGGTCGATAGAAGCACCCGCGCCAAGCTCGCCAAGCTGGACACGGAAGCTGCTAAGCCCGCGCAGCAATTGGCCGAGGCTAACCGCAAAGTGGTCGAGTCCTTGGCCGAGCGCCTGCGGCTGGAGCAACTCAGCGAAAAAGAACGCTTCATCCAGACGGAGATCGGCAAGCTCAATGCTTCGGCCACCGCTGAACAGGTGCGGGTCATTCGCCAGCACGCCGATGCGCTCTACGAGTTGAAAGAGGCGCAGGAAGCCGCACGCGAAGCCGAGCGCGAGGCGAAGCGCCAAACCGAAGAAGCCACGCGCGCGCGCAAGCAGGCCATTGAGGATATCAACGACCGCATCTTGGACACCATGCCCGCCTATGACGCGGCCATCAAGGCAGCGGAGGATTGGCGCAAGCGCACGCTCGATGCGCTTTCCAGCAGCTCGGCGGATTACGAGCAGTATGCTGGACAGGTCGATGCGGTATTCGACCATATGGCCGAGCAGGCCATCGATAAAAGCCGCAAGATGGAAGATGGCATCACGCGCGGTTTGCGCAAATATGCCAAGGAAGCGACCGACGCAGCGGCCAGCGCCGAGAAAATCGTCGGCAGTGCCGCCGAAAGCATCGAGAGCACCCTGGTCGATGCTTTCACCAATGCCGGATTCAGCGTCGAGAGTTTCGGCAAGATCGCCCAATCCGTCGCCCGCGATATCCTGCAAGCCTATATCCGCCAGAATATCACCGGCCCGCTGGTCGGC
>QFOX01000094.1 GCA_003241645.1 Azospirillum brasilense
TCAGGTGCGAGAGCTTCCCGATCATGTCATCCACCATTTCCACCATCGAATCCGATGGAGTGATGTCTTTCAGGAGCATTGCAAACTCGTCCTCAAGATAATCACGCTTGATGGACTTGCCATAGTGTTCGCAGCCTTTGGTCTGGCAAAGGTAGTATGGGTATTTTCCATTCCGGCCCTTAGTCCAGCAGGATTTCATCGGCACGCCGCAGCAATCGCAGGTCACGAATCCGCGTAGTGGAAAGTCGTGGCTGATGTCTAGGCGGGTCGGAGCCTTTGCCCGCCCATGCAATTTGTCCTGAATGCGGCGGTAGGTTTCAAAAGAGATAATCGGCTCATGTTGCCCCTTAGTCAGCCCGATATTCCATTCCGGGTAGTCATAGTAACCCGAATAAAGCTGGCGGTTCAGCATATCCAGCACACGCTGCATATGCACTTCGCCCTTACGGTCTTTCGGGAAAACCGGCTGTTCTTCTAAATATTTCTTCACTTCCACCGGTGTGCTGAACCGATCAGAGGCAAACCCTTCTAGCGCCTGTTGCACGATGGAAGCCAGTGGCTCATCCCGCACCAGCATTTTACCGTGCGTGCCGCGCTTTTCCATTTTGTAGCCGCGTGGCGGGCAGAGAATCCAATAACCATTCATCAGCCGCGCCCGCATCCGATTCTTTACCTGCTCGGCGTTTTTCTGGCGCTGGTGTTGCGATACGCTGGCCAGCAAGTTTTCCACCAGCTGGCTATCGGAATCTTCCCCGAACTCGATGGAGGGCGATTGTAGCACCCCACCGGCATCGCGGATAGCGATACGCAGCTCCAGGTGCGCTTTCACGCCTCGTGCCAACCGGCTAATGTCATCAATGATGACGACGATTTCTTCATTTTTATTTTGCCGGAGATAATCCAGCATCCGCGTGATGGCGGGGCGATCAATCAGACTCCCGGATATGCCTTCCTCCGAGAAAACCTCCACCACTTCCAATTTTTTATGGCGGGCAAATTCTCGGCAGCGCGTTTCCTGCGAAGATAACCCATGTCCGTTTTTTACCTGTTCGGGCGATGATACGCGGCAATAAATGACTGCTTTCTTTGCGGCGTTTTTCATTCAAAAGACCTCTATATTTCAATGTTTTGAGTATCTTTTTGAAGGATAACCGGGTGCAGTTGCGAATCAACGGTCTTTTGAGTGTCTTTCTCCTTTTTTGCCAGTTGGTTAAGTCGTATTTGATGGTCAAAGTAGTTTTCCAAAATCACCCAAACGGCATTCACCAGTTCGAGCTTCTGTTCCTCGGTTAAATCGAACTTATCGACGTATTTGCGATACGGGGTTAGGTCAGTAATCATAACTGCCCCCAGCACAAATGGACGCTCGCTGCGCGTAGGCAGCTGCGTGGGAACAAAAATGATGAAAAAGGGAGTTTTGGGCGTTATGGGGTGCAAAAACTCGCACGTCCCGCGATCTTATATATACCCATACACTTTTTTGTTCGCCGTGTTTAGTCTTTTTTTTCGAGGCCATGCTAACGCCCTCCCAGCTTGGGTTTCGCGTTGAGGCGGATGGTAATTTTCATCAGGGCGATGACCCACATCTGCCATGCCTTCGTGCGACCACATCCGATGCGGGCGCAAATTGGCCGCCACGGAACCCGCGCTGCGCGGAGCCACACAAGTCGGCGTTCGTTCTCGTCATCGAGGAAGAATATCCACTGGATGGTTTCTTCCATGCGGCTGATCGCTTCCGCCGATGGCGGGCCGAGGCGCAACGGCAGCCGATCTTCCGCCAGCTGTTCTGCGACGGTTCGCACGATGGCTGGCCACGCGCTGAAATATCCCTGCACGCGCACCGGCGGCAGGCGTTTCATGGTGTAAACGGCATCTTCAAAACGGGTAGCAACCGCGCTTTCCGTCCAGCGTTCGGGGGTGTGGTTTTTCATAGCCGCCCCTCCGCGATCAATTCCACGCTGGCCACGGCCGCGCCGCCCTCGGTCGCGGTGCGCCACCAGCGCGTCAGGTCAGGCAGGTAATGCTGGGTAATCCACTGGCAGACGAAGGAGCTGGGGCAGCGGATGATGACGGTGTTCCCGCGCAGGCCGGTGACGGATGTGCTGGCAAGCCAGCTGCGGCACGGTGCTTTGCCATGCTTTTGCTGGAAGGCATCCAGCACCGCATCCCATGCCTGCTGCAAGCCCGGCACATCGCAGGCCGCTGGCTTGGGTGGATGATTGCCCCCGGAGAACCCGCCTTCCAGAATCTTCGCCACATGCTCGGAGGATTCCACCGACCAGCCGAGGTCGATTGTCCAATCCTTGCCTGCCACTTTGCCAAGGCAAAAATCGCTGCTGCCGATGACTTCGCAGAAGTAGCGCCATGCCCGGATGTCCTGCTGGAAATCCTGCCGCCACCGTTCTGCCATTTGCTGTTTGCGTTTGGGTGTGATTCTGGCGCTTTGGCCTTTGGTCAGTTTGCTCTGAACTTCTGCATTCCAGATTTGCAGCATTTGCTCTGCGATCTCATCGGGCAGCGATTTTGTTTTCTCCCTCTCGCGCTCTCCCTCTGCTCTCGCTCTGTTTTTTGAATTTGAATCTGTTTTTTTGTTTTTCTGCGATTCTGCTTCTGCCTTCTGAACCTCTGTATCTGAATCTGTAGTCTGTAATCTGTTATCTGTATCTGGTGCGTTTTTGCGCTTTTTTGCGTCACCGCCCGTCACTTTTTTTGTTGCCGCGTCACTTGCTGTCACATCGCGTTTCTTCTTGTCACGATGGCGGGCCATGCGCTCGGCGGAAGTGGTGTGCTGGCGCTTATCCCATGCCGTGAGGCGGTTCTGCTCATCCAGCATTCCCTTGGTGTACATGGCGGCGATGATCGCCTGCACCGCCTCGGTTTCGATGTCCTGCATGATGGCGATTTGTTCGGCATCGACCTCCACGGTGCCACGCGCACGGTGCTGGGATGCTGCATCGAGCAGGCATGTCCACACCGCGACGACATGCGCCATTGGTTGCTTGGCTCGATGCGCGATCACTTTGAGTTTAGGATCGTGTGGCATACCGTGATAAACCCTGTACCATTCCATCGCCGGTTGCCGCTTAGTCCAGCAAACTTGGCTGGTTGTCGTCCTCCGCTTGCGCGGCGCGGTCTTCGTCCTCTTGCTTGAGGGACAGTGCCAGGTCGATGCACCCTTTGGTGAGTTTGGCGCGGTCGAGTTCTTTGGCGGCCTGTTTTTTCAGCTGCCAGAGCGTCTGCATATCCATCTTCCGCATGGTTTCGATGGTCAGGTGGCAGATTTCGTCAAAGGTGGAAATCGGTTTGGAATCAGTCATGTCAGCCTCCGTTGTTTGAACTGTTCGGACACAGGCTGCGTGACGGTACGGGGGGCTGTCGTGGGGCTTGGTGAGGGCTTGGATGGGGCTATGAGGGGGCGCTAAAATTGCCGCCACCCATGCGGAAATGACGACATGCACAAAATAATGCGTTTGTCCGTGACCTTGGGTGGGGCGCTAAGGGGGGCTTGGGTGGGGCTGTGAGGGGGCCGCATGTTCTGCCCCGTTGAGAAAGCAGAAAGAATCTGTGCGACGTGCGGAGCTGCCTATTGAATCTTTGCAGTTAATCTTTATGCTGATCGACGTGTGACAGGGTGTAGAAACCCTAAAAACCATACGTCTGAAGGACTCGTATTCGCGAGATGTCCCTCCACGACCTTATGTCGGGAGGGCGGCTGAATATAATACCCTCGCGGGAAATAGGTCGCAGCCGGGTTTTTGGCTTTCTAACCTCCCGGCGCCATAGGCGCTGGAACCCTCGTTACCGACACAGGAGCGAGGTGATATGGCACAAACAAAAAAGAACGGCCCCCATCCTATAGATGTTCAAGTAGGTAGACGCCTGCGCCAAGGGCGTGCGCTTCGTAACATGAGCCAACAAGCTCTGGGGGAAGAAGCTGAACACCCGGTTACTTTTCAGCAAGTCCAGAAATACGAACGTGGCTTCAATCGCATAGCGATTTCCCGATTATGGGAATTTGCCACTGTGTTGCAACTACCACTCAGCTATTTTCTGCCCAGCGAAGAGGATGGGAGCATGCCGACTGCTGTTCCCCTAATCAGCAAGCAGGAAGCAAAGCTGCTGGAAAACTTTCGCGCTCTGCCAGCCGAAAAGCAGAAAGCGATTTTCGCCCTGATGCAAAGCGTGAGGAGGTGCTGATGGGCTACCGTTACCAAAACAAATTGGAAGAGGAGAATGAACGAAGTTACTGGGAACAGTTCCCGCCATGGCGACGTAAATTAGCTAGATTGACGGGAAAATTGTTTTTCGGATTGTTTATGGTGCTGGGCTTCTATGTCACCTTCGGGTGGCTGATCGTGAAACTCCTCTAACGGTAAGTTCAGGCGATAATAACCACGGTCATTGGATACGATCAGCCGCCGCCAATCCTGCTTATGCTTAAAAATATCGCGCATCCGTAAAGCGCGGGAACCGGATTCATATATTAGCGTCTTTCCA
The DNA here is from genome assembly GCA_003241645.1 of Azospirillum brasilense. Lineage (GTDB taxonomy): Bacteria > Pseudomonadota > Alphaproteobacteria > Rickettsiales > UBA3002 > QFOX01. The sequence continues at coordinate 4,498 of QFOX01000094.1, forward strand.
TGCACCCACGGCTGACGGCTGCGAGCCGCATCATGTAATTGTTCTACCACTCGTGCCTGCACATCACCCAAATGGTATTCATTGCCATTAAGATTGACGTGTCGATAATCGTTGGAGCATTTGAATTGAGCTTCCGCACTGTGCTTGGCCGGGATTAACAGCGCATCACTTTGCAGGCCAAGATTGTACGCTTGCTCAAATTGTACCCGGTCTGCTTGCAACACCACTAAATCACTGATTCTTACCATAACCGCAGGCTGTGGCGGTTCATAGGCCAAACGAACGATACAATTTTCCTCTCTGAGCGAAAAGAATTCACGTAGCTTTGCACGCCCGGTGCGGCATATGCGTCGGAAATCTTCCGGTCGTACTGCGATAAATCCCTCTTTGGATTCGCAACGCTCGAAGACGAATTTTCCTTCTTTGATAGTGCCGCGTTCTACATAACGGAGTGGTAGCCAGACACAGGTGCGAAGTAAGCCATTCTCGATGGCATAATACGCATCATCCTGTGTTAAACCCCAGCGCCTCCATAAATGCTCCAATCGGTCATAAGACTTCTCTGTAAAAACCATGTCACAAGCTCGCCCCTTTTAATTCTTGAACCACTTTTTTACTGGAACAATGCTTATAAATGCCGCGTTGCAAAAATGCAACCTTAAATATGCACCGCGAAAGCAATATACACGCATAAGTTGATTTCGTCTAATGCAGTTTTGGGTGTTTTTATTGTGGACATTAAGACAATCAGCATAAATTTGTATAGTTGGCAGTAGGCCTGCGTTAGAGCGTTAAATGGATCA
>QFOX01000095.1 GCA_003241645.1 Azospirillum brasilense
GCGATGTGCGCCCCGTCCACGTCTGCGTCGGTCATGATGACGACTTTTTCGTAGCGCAAATTGGCAATGTCGAACTGGCTGCCGGTGGAGACGCCCAGCGCCTGCATCAGGTCCGAGATCTCCTGGTTCGCGCGGATCTTATCCAGCGTGGCGCTGGCCACGTTGAGGATCTTGCCGCGCAGTGGCAGCACCGCCTGCGTTTCGCGCGCACGCGCTTGCTTGGCCGAGCCGCCTGCCGAATCACCCTCCACCAGGAACAGTTCGGTGCCTTGCGGAATGTTGCGCGTGCAATCGGCCAGCTTGCCGGGCAGGCGCAGGCGCGAGGTCACGTTCTGGCGTTTGACGTTCTTTTCCTGCTTGCGGCGCAGGCGTTCTTCCGCGCGGTAGATGATGTGGTTCAGCAGCGCGTTGCCCTGTTCCAGATTGCCCGACAAATAATGGTCGAACGGGTCGCGCACGGCGTTCTCGACCAGCCGCGCGGCGTCGCTGCTCACGAGCTTGTCTTTCGTCTGGCCTTGGAAATGCGGGTCCTTGATGAACAGCGACAGCACAATGACCGCGCCCTGCACAATGTCATCCGCCATGATGGTGGCGGCTTTCTTGTTCTTCGTCATATCGCCGAAGGTGCGCAGGCCCTTGGTGAGCGCGGCGCGCAGGCCCTGCTCGTGGGTGCCGCCCTCGGGCGTGGGAATGGTGTTGCAGAACAGCGAATGGTGGCCGTCCTCATCGTCGCGCAGCCAGGCGATCGCCCATTCCACGCGGCCTTTATTGTCGCCAAGGTCGGCATTGCCCGCGAACACGTCGCCCACCAGCGCTTTGCCTTCCAGCTCCTGCGTTAGGTAATCGCGCAGGCCGCCGGGGAAGTGAATCAGTTCCTGCGCGGGCACGTTGCTGTTTTCGGAAAGCAGCGAGGGGTCGCATTTCCAGCGAATTTCCACGCCACGGAACAGGTACGCCTTGGAGCGCACGAGCTTGTAGATCTTCTCGGGGCGGAATTTTGCTTTTGGGCCGAAAATTTCGGGATCGGGGCGGAACGCCACCGTGGTGCCGCGGCGGTTCTTGATGCTGCCCACATGTTTCAGCTTGGTTTGCGCGTGGCCGCGCGAATAGGTCTGGTGGTAGATCTCGCCGTCGCGCACTACTTCCACGTCCAGCTGTTCGGACAGCGCATTCACCACCGAAATACCCACGCCGTGCAGGCCGCCCGCGGTGTGGTAGACCTTGTCGTTGAACTTACCCCCCGCGTGCAGGATGGTGAGAATGACTTCCAGCGCCGATTTCTTGGGGTGCTTGGGGTGCGGGTCAATGGGGATGCCGCGGCCATTATCGCGGATGACGATGGTATTGTTGGGGTGCACTTCCACTTCAATGAAGCTGGCGTGGCCCGCCACGGCTTCATCCATGGAGTTATCGAACACCTCGTTAACGAGGTGGTGCATAGCGTTCTCATCGTTCCCGCCGATATACATGCCTGGGCGGCGGCGTACGGGCTCAAGCCCCTCAAGCACTTCGATGTGCTGCGCCGAGTAGTCGGTGGTGGGTTTGGCCTTGGCGGCGGATTTGTTCGTGAAAAGGTCGCTCATAGGCGGGCGACTATACTTGGAAAATGGCGGCTGGCAAGGATTTCTGCGGCCTTATGCCCGCGCCATGTGCAGGGCCGGGGCAGGGGCGTTCAGCCGCGCCTGCCACTCGGCCTGACTGACTTGAGGCGCTGGCGTTTGGTTCTCCTCGGGGGCCATGCTGCGATGCCGCCCGGCGAGCATGCTGCCCACCACGGGAATCGCCGTGGCACCGCACAGCACGAGGTGCGGCAGGCTTGCCGCCACCGCGCCCGCACCGCTATGGCCCGCCGCCACGCCCAGCGTGCTGGTGAACAGGCTGATGGCGGCGCTGGAGATCTGAGGCGCGAAGGTCATGGCAAGGAACGAAAGCCCCACGGTGAGCCCCGTGAGCAGCGATGGCATGGCGATGAGCGCGCTGGTGACCAGCGCTGCACCGCGAATGACCGTGCTCCAGCGAATGCTGGCATGCGGATTTTCGTGCTTCTCCATCCATTTGGCCAGCAGCACGCCGCCAATGCCGATGCCGCCCGTGGCGAGGATGCTGCCAATGCCACCGGCCGCCAGCATGCCGCCCACCAGCGGAATGCTGGAGATGCCCTGATGCAGTACCCCGGCAAGGCCCTCGGGGCCAGTGCCTGCATGCGTATGGGGAAGGTTGGTGGCCATGTCGCTGGCCACGGCGGCATCGCCAATACCAATGGCAGGCAGGATATAGGGCAGGAAGCTGGCAAGCATGCTTACGCCCGCCGCGCCGATCACCCAGCTGCTGAGCGCGTTGCTGTGCTTTGCATGTTCGTCAGCGGCTTGCACCGTTTTGTCTACCCTGATCTGCCGCGATGGCGTTTTGGAAAAGCGCGATGGTCCGCGAGGGATCGGCCTTGGATTCGGCGAACGCGATCTGCTCGTTGCGCGCATTGAACAGCAGCATCAGCCCACTATGGCGGAAACGGTTATCGCCATCCACGAACAGGCCGAGCTTGGTTGCCAGCTGCAGCACGCGGTCGTCGTCCTTCGCCAGTGCGATCTGGCCCGGGGCGCTGCGGCCCGTGTTGTCGGTCAGGCGTTTGATGTAACGGTCGATGGTCGGCGTCAGGCTGATGGCGTAGGCATCCAGTTGCGAGCCATTCACCACCGCATTCAGGTTCGCATAATCATGCGGGCCATCCACCGTGCAGCCATTGATGGTGACGTACACGATATGGGGTTTGCCGGGGTTGATGCCCAATTCTTCCAGCGCACTTTGTTTTTCGTTCTTTGCCGCGCAACCGCCGGTGGCCAGCAACGCCGCCAATGCTCCGCCCCCCGCGAGGATGTCGCGGCGCGTGAACGAAGGGGCTTTGGGCTGGTCGGTAGGCATAGATACTCCATGGGCGAGAATGACGGCTCAGCCATAGAGAAAACCTAACGCAAATGTATGACGTTTTAATGACAATTAGGCAGCTTGGGCCGCTGTTTTTGGCAATAAATCAGCAATTTCCTGCGCCATGAGCGCCGCCTGTTTCAGGCGGGTCTGGGCATCCGGCAGGTCGGCGGCAATGAACAGCGTCTGGTCGGCGCGCAGTTTCAGGCGGGCACCGTTGCGGGCGATGTGGCCGATGAGTGCCTCGGGCGCGGCGAATTTCGCGTCGCGGAAGGCCAGCACCATGCCCTTCGGCCCCGCATCCATCCGCGCGATACCGGCGCGTTTCGCGGTCAGTTTGATGGAGAGCACCGCAAGCAGTGCGTCCACCTCCGGCGGGTACATGCCGAAACGGTCCACCAGCTCGGCGGCAAAACTGTCCAGCTCGTCCTGCGCGGCGAGCGACGCCGCCCTGCGGTAGAGCGACAGGCGCAACGATAGGTCCTCGATGTAGCTTTCAGGAATGAGCACGCTCATGCCGAGGTTCAATTGCGGGCTCCAGCCTTCGCTGCTGGCATCGTCGGCCTGGCCGGGCAAGCGCTTACGCTTCAGCTCGGCCACGGCTTCCTCGAGCATGGTCTGGTATAGCTCGATGCCGACTTCGCGCACATGGCCGGATTGTTCTTCGCCCAGCAGGTTGCCGAAGCCGCGAATATCCATATCGTGGCTGGCCAGCTGGAAGCCTGCGCCCAGCGAATCCAGCTGCCCCATCACCTGCAGGCGGCGTTCGGCGTCGCGCGTCAGCTTTTTGCCATGCGGCAGGGTCAGGTAGGCATAGGCGCGGGTCTTGCTGCGCCCCACGCGCCCGCGCAGCTGGTACAGCTGCGACAGGCCGAACATCTCCGAACGGTCGATGATCATGGTGTTCGCCGTGGGGATATCGATGCCGGATTCGATGATGGCGGTGGAAAGCAGCACGTCGTACTTGCCATCGTAGAAATCGTTCATGGTCTTGTCGAGCTCGATCGGGCTCATCTGCCCGTGGGCCACGCACAGCTTCACTTCGGGCACCAGCTGTTCCAGTTTCAGCTTCAGCTCTGCCATGTATTTGATGCGCGGCGTCACCATGAAGCTTTTGCCGCCGCGGTGGAATTCGCGCAGCAGCGCCTCGCGGATCACCACGGGGTCCCACGGCATGACGTAGCTGCGCACGGCCAGTCGGTCGATGGGCGGGGTGGTGATGAGTGAAAGCTCGCGCACACCCGCCAAACTCATTTGCAGCGTGCGCGGAATGGGCGTGGCCGACAGCGTCAGCACGTGCACGTCGGCCTTCAACTGCTTGAGCTTTTCTTTCTGTGCCACGCCGAAATGCTGTTCTTCGTCCACAATGAGCAGGCCAAGCTGCTTGAACTGCACGCCCGCGGCCAGCAGCGCATGCGTGCCCACCACGATATCCACCTTGCCTTCGGGCAGTAGTTTCTTCGTTTCGGCGGCGTCCTTGCTGCTGGTCAGGCGCGACAGCATGCGCAGCTCGAACGGCAGGTCGCGGAAGCGCTCGCGGAAGGTCTTGAAATGCTGGCGCACCAGCAGCGTGGTCGGCGCGATCACGGCGACCTGCATGCCCGCGCTGGCCGCCACGAACGCTGCGCGCAGCGCCACTTCGGTTTTGCCGAAGCCCACATCGCCACAAATGAGGCGGTCCATCGCGTGGCCGCTGGCAAGGTCCGCGCGCACGTCATCGATCGCGCTCAACTGGTCTTCCGTTTCGCTGTAGGGGAAGCGCGCGGCGAATTCGTCATACACCCCGGCTTCGGGGCTGAGCACGGGTGCGGCTTTTGAAGCACGCTCGGCCGCCACTTTCAGCAATGCTTCGGCGGCCATCTTCAGGCGTTTTTTTAGCACAGCCTTGCGCTTTTGCCATGCTACGCCGCCCAGCTTGTCGAGCTGCACCGTTTCTTCCGCATGGCCGTAGCGCGACACAAGGTCGATGTTCTCGACCGGCAGGAACAGCTTGTCGCCGCCATCGTAAATGAGTTTCAGGCAGTCATGGCGGGTGTTGTTGACCTCGACCGTTACCAGCCCTTCGAACTTACCGATGCCATGCTCGCGGTGCACGATGAGTTCACCTTCAAGGAAGCTGGCGGCCTCCTGCATGAACACGTCGGATTTTTTCTTTTTCTTGGTGGTGCGGATGATACGCTCGCCGAACATGTCCTGCTCGGTGAGGATGGTCAGCTCCGGCGTTTCGAACCCATGCTCGATGGGCAGGATGGTGAGGCAGGGCGGGTTCTTCGCATCCTTCAGTTGCGTGCACGGCTCAAGGTTTTCTGGCAGTTTCAAAATCTTCTTGATGCGCTCGGCG
>QFOX01000096.1 GCA_003241645.1 Azospirillum brasilense
CCGCCGCTGAATGAGGTGACCAACGCGCAGGCCATCGGCCAGCAGCTCTACACCCGCTACATGCTGCTGTTCGAGCTTTCTGGCGTGATCCTGCTGGTCGCCATGATCGGTGCGATCGTGCTCACCCTGCGTCACCGCCCGGGCGTGAAGCGCCAGAAGATCGCCGCGCAGAATGCCCGCACCCGCGAGCAATCGGTGGAAGTGGTGAAAGTGCAAACCGGCCACGGGGTGGAGATCTAACATGGAAAACGCGCTTTTCGGCTCCATCACCATCGGCCATTTCGTGATGCTCAGCGCCTTGCTGTTCGTCACCGGCATCTGCGGCATCTTCCTCAACCGCAAGAACATCATCACCATCCTCATGAGCATCGAGCTCATGCTGCTGTCGGTGAACATCAACTTCGTGGCGTTCTCGGTGCATCTGGGCGACCTGACGGGCCAGATCTTCACCATGCTGGTGCTGACCGTGGCCGCGGCGGAAGCCGCCATCGGCCTCGCCATCCTCGTGGTGTATTTCCGTAACCGCGGCACCATCGACGTAGACGATATCTCGGCATTGAAAGGCTAACCATGTCGCTGAACGAACTCATTTTCCTCACCATCTTCCTGCCGCTGTTCGGGGCGCTGGCCACCGGCCTGTTCGTGCGCCGCGTGGGCGACACCCGCGCGCAGCTGCTCACCTGCATTCCCATGGTGCTGGCCGCCCTGTTCGCCACCCTCGTGTTCAGCCGCGTGGCCCTTGGCCATGCCGAGGCCAACGTAGTGCTGGCTCCGTGGATCGTGTCGGGCGATTTCGCCATGAACTGGTCGCTGAAAGTGGATGCGCTGACCAGCGTGATGCTGGTGCTGGTCACGTGGGTGTCGGCCATCGTGCATATCTATTCCGTGGGCTACATGAGCCACGACGACCACAAGCCGCGTTTCATGGCCTACCTGTCGCTGTTCACCTTCAGCATGCTCATGCTGGTGACGGCCGATAACCTCATCCAGCTGTTCTTCGGCTGGGAAGGGGTGGGGCTGTGCAGCTACCTGCTCATCGGTTTCTGGTTTAAAAAAGAGAGCGCCAGCGGCGCGGCCATGAAGGCATTCCTCGTCAACCGCGTGGGCGATTTCGGCTTCGCGCTGGGCATTGCCGCGCTGTTCTTCACCTTCGGCACCGTGGAATTCGCAAAAATTTTCCCGGCGGCCGCCGCGTTCCATGCCGACACGCCCGAGGCCAGCTGGCTCATCCTCGGCTTCCAGTTCCCGGTGCTGGATACGATCTGCCTGCTGCTGTTCATGGGGGCGATGGGTAAATCCGCGCAGTTCCTGCTGCACACCTGGTTGCCCGACGCGATGGAAGGCCCTACGCCGGTCTCCGCGCTCATTCACGCCGCCACCATGGTGACCGCGGGCGTATTCATGCTGGCGCGCATGTCGCCGTTGTTCGAACTTGCCCCCACGGCGCTGATGGTCGTGACCTATGTGGGCGCGATTACTGCGCTGTTCGCCGCGTCGGTCGGTCTGGTGCAGAACGATATCAAACGCGTGATCGCGTATTCAACCTGCTCGCAGCTGGGCTACATGTTCTTCGCGTGCGGCGTGTCGGCGTATGGGGCAGGGGTGTTCCACCTGTTCACCCACGGCTTCTTCAAGGCGTTGCTGTTCCTCTGCGCCGGTTCGGTCATTCACGCCATGAGTGGCGAGCAGGATATGCGCAAAATGGGCGGTATCTGGCGCATGGTGCCGTATACTTACGCGTTCATGTGGATCGGGTCGCTGGCGCTGGCGGGCATTCCATATTTCGCGGGCTATTTCTCGAAGGACATGATCCTCGAGGCAGCCTATGCCGCCGGCAGCACGCAGGGTTACGCCGCGTATTGGATGGGGCTTGCCGCCGCCTTCATGACCGCATTCTACAGCTGGCGCCTGCTGTTCATGACCTTCCATGGCAAACCGCGCGCCGATAAGCACACCATGGACCATGTGCACGAATCGCCGCGCATCATGCTGCTGCCGCTGGTTCCGCTGGTGGCGGGGGCGCTGTTCGTGGGCGCGCTCGGCTATTACAGCTGGGGCATGGTGGATGGTCACCAGCACCATGGCTATTACGACTTCTGGGGCAGCGCCATTCTGGTGCTGGAGCAGAACAACACCCTCGAGCGCGCGCACCATGTGCCGGGCTGGGTGCCGGTGCTGCCGCTGTTCGTGGTGCTCTCGGGCATTGCGCTGGCGTGGCTGTTCTATATCCGCCGTCCGGAATTGCCGGGCCAGCTGGCGGGCCGCGTGGGCGGGCTCTACCGCTTCCTGCTGAACAAATGGTATTTCGACGAGCTGTATGACCGCATCTTCGTGCGTCCGTCCATCGTGCTGGGCCGCTTCCTGTGGCAGCGCGGCGACGTGCAGGTCATCGACGGGATGGGCCCGAACGGTGTGGCCGCCATCAGCCGGGTGATCGCCAAGCGCACCGGGCAGGTGCAAACCGGTTATGTGTATCATTATGCCTTTGCGATGTTGGTCGGCGTGGTCGCCCTCATCAGCTGGCTTGTGTATGTGATGTTAGGGTAATCCAGTGCAATATCTTCTCACCAGTCTGATCGTCCTGCCACTCATCGGCGCTGCTATTACCTACGCGCTGGGCCGCACCAGCGCCCATGGCGATGATAGCGCCCGCTGGGCCGCATTGTTCTCCACCCTCGTGGTGTTCGGCCTTGCGGTCGCGCTCGCGGCGGGGTTCGACGGCACCAGTGCCGCCTACCAGTTCGTCGAGAAAACCCCGTGGTTCCGTGGTTACGACATCAACTACCATGTGGGGGTGGACGGCATTTCGCTGTGGCTCATCGTGCTCACGGCGTTCCTCATGCCCATTTGCGTGCTGTGCAGCTGGCGCTCCATCACCAGCCGCGTGGCCGAATACATGGCCATGTTCCTCGTGCTAGAATCGCTGGTGATCGGCACGTTCGCGGCGCTCGACCTGCTGCTGTTCTACCTGTTCTTCGAAGCCGTGCTCATTCCCATGTACCTCATCATCGGTATCTGGGGTGGCAAGAACCGCATCTACGCGGCGTATAAGTTCTTCCTCTACACGCTGGCCGGTTCGGTGCTGTTCCTGCTGGCGCTGCTGTACCTATATTACACGTTCGGCACCACCGACATCCCGACCCTGATGGAGCGCGGGCCGAGCCTTGGATTCGACGTGCAGAAATGGCTGTGGCTTGCTCTGTTCGCCAGCTTCGCGGTGAAAGTGCCGATGTGGCCAGTGCATACCTGGCTGCCGGATGCGCACGTGCAGGCACCCACGGCCGGTTCGGTCATCCTTGCGGGCATTTTGCTGAAACTGGGGGCTTACGGCTACCTGCGTTTCTCGCTGCCTATCCTGCCCGAGGCGTCGCATTACTTCGCCAATTTCGTGTTCGTGCTCTCGGTCATCGCGGTGGTCTACACCTCGCTGGTGGCGCTGGTGCAGGAAGACATGAAAAAGCTCATCGCTTACAGTTCGGTGGCGCATATGGGCTACGTGACGCTGGGTATCTTCAGCTTCACGCAGCAGGGTATCGAGGGCGCGTATTTCCAGATGATCTCGCACGGCATCGTGTCCGGCGCGTTGTTCCTCTGCGTCGGCGTGGTCTATGACCGCATGCACACCCGCGAGATCTCGCACTATGGCGGTGTCACCAACATCATGCCGTATTTCGCGGCCTTCTTCATGGTGTTCACCATGGCATCCGCCGGGCTGCCGGCTACCTCGGGCTTCGTGGGCGAGATGCTGGTCATCGTTGGCACGTATCAGGCGTCCACCTGGGCGGCCATTGGTGCGGCCACTGGTCTCATCCTCGGTGCGGCCTACATGCTGCTGCTCTACCGCCGCGTGATGTTCGGCGAAGTGACCAACCCGGAAGTGGCCAAGATGCGCGACGTGACGCCGCGCGAGTGGCTGCTGTTCGTGCCGCGCATTGCCATGGTGCTGTGGCTGGGCATTCACCCCACCAGCATGACGCGCAGCCTGAGCCCCAGCGTGACCGCGCTGATGGACCACATGGACCGCCCGCTGCCGGGTGAGTCGGCCGCGCAGGTGGAAGAGAAGGTCGCCGAGCCCGCCACGGACGAAGAGCAGACCGACGATGAAATCATCTCCGAAGAAGATGCCGGAACTACGCACGAGGAAGACGAATAATGATTACCTGTCTGGATATGATCGGGCTTTCCACCCTCACGCCCGAAGTCATCGTACTCGCGGGTGCCATCCTGCTGCTGGTCTACGGGGCGTTCCGTGGTGCGCGTGCCACGGGCGGCATCACGCTGCTGGCCATTCTGTGCATGGGGCTTTCGGCGGCCACGCTGTTCCCGCTCAATTCGGCCAGCGAACTGGCGCTGAACAACCTCATCATTACCGATGGGTTCAGCCAGTACATCAAGCTGGTGATCCTGGTGAGCGCCATGCTGGTGCTGGGCATGAGCTTCGACTGGCTGGCGCATGAGCAATACAAGCGCTTCGAATACCCCGTGCTGGTGCTGCTTTCCACGCTCGGTGCCATGGTGATGGTCTCGGCGAACGACCTGCTGACGCTGTATCTCGGCCTGGAGCTGTCGTCGCTGGCGCTGTATGTGCTGGCCGCCTACGACCGTGACAACACGCTCAGCGCCGAAGCGGGCCTGAAATATTTCGTGCTGGGCGCGCTGGCTTCGGGCCTCATGCTGTTCGGTGCGTCGCTGGTCTATGGCTACACCGGCACCACCAATTTCAGCCTGATGCGTGAACTTCTCACCTCGACCGGGGAAGTGCAGACCGCCGTTGCCTACGGCGCGGTGGTGGGCATGGTGCTGCTCATCATTGGCTTTAGCTTCAAGATCTCCGCCGTGCCGTTCCATATGTGGACGCCGGACGTGTACCAGGGCGCGCCCACGCCGGTGACCATGCTGTTCGCCACCGCCCCGAAAATCGCAGCGCTGGCGGTGTTCATCCGCCTGCTGATGCAACCCTTCGCCGATATGCTGCCGGACTGGCAGAACATCCTCGCCATCATTTCGGTGGCCAGTATGGCGGTGGGTGCGTTCGGCGCCATGGTGCAGACCAACATCAAGCGCCTGCTGGCCTATGGTTCCATCGGCCATATCGGCTACATGCTCATTGCCATTGCCACCGGCACGCCGGAAGGCATCAAGTCGGTGCTCATCTACTTCACGCTGTATATCTTCATGAGCGTGGGCACTTTCGGCTTCGTGCTGTTCATGCGCCGTGCGG
>QFOX01000008.1 GCA_003241645.1 Azospirillum brasilense
GCCGCACCGGCGGCGGCTGCCGCGCCCGCACGCGCTGCCTCGTAGTATTTCCTGTAAGCAAAAAGACTGTGGATGATGCGCGCGCATGCTTGTCATGCCGCGCGGGCGATGTTACGCCTGAGGGAACAACACAAAACAAAAATGTTTTCGGCAAGACCCGCTTCGTCTCTCCACGCGCACTTCCATTCAGTGCATCTCAGGGCTTGCCATGCGTATACCACGTCAGATCACGCACGATGAAACCTCGGCCTATGCGGGCCTCCGCTGGAAAACGGTGGATGTGGAAGTCTGCCATGCCGATGCGAACCAGCGCGTCTGCCTGACCGATATTGAAGTGCCCGCGAGCTGGAGCCATCAGGCCGCGCAAACCTTTGTGCGGTATTACGTGCGCCGCGCGGGCGTGCCCACCAATCTGTTGCCCGTGCCGGAAGAAGGCGTACCGTCGTTCCTGTGGCGCAGCGTGCCCGATACGGCGGCGCTCGCCGCGCTCAAGCCCGAACAGCGCTACGGCCATGAAACATCCGCCAAGCAGGTGTTCCACCGCATGGCCGGCATGTGGACCTATTGGGGCTTCAAGGGCGGCTATTTCGACACCGAAGCCGACGCCAAAGCCTATTACGATGAAATGTGCGCGCTGCTGGCGCGGCAAGTCGTGGCGCCCAACTCGCCGCAATGGTTCAACGCGGGGCTGCACTGGGCCTATGGGCTGCAGGGCCCGGCGCAGGGCCATTTCTTCGGCGACATGGAAACGGGCCGCCTGAAACGCTCGGCCAATGCCTACGAACACCCGCAGCTGCATGCGTGCTTCCTGCATTCGGTGAAGGACGACCTCGTGAACGAAGGCGGCATCATGCATCTGTTCGAGCGTGAGGCGCGTGTGTTCAAATACGGCTCCGGTGCCGGTGCGAACATGAGCGCCATTCGTGGTGCGGGCGAGCCGCTCTCAAGCGGCAGTGCTGCGCTGGGGCTGATGCGTTTTCTCAGCGTGGGCGATAAGGCCGCCGGCGCCATCCATGCCGGTGGGCTGCCGCGCCGCGCAGGCAAAATGGTGGTGATCGACATCGACCACCCGGACGTGATGGGGTTCATTCGCTGGAAGGGCGAGGAGCAATACAAGGCTGCCGCACTCATCACCGGGGCGCGCGTGATGCGCAAGCATCTCACCGCCGTGATGAGCGCCACCGCCAGCATGGAAGGCCCGCAGCGTTTCGCCGTGGCGAGCAATCCGGCGCTGGCCACCGCCGTGACGCGCGCGCGCCGCGCCATGATCCCCGAACGTGCGATCGACCGCGTGATCGCCTATGCGCGCCAGGGCTTCAACGACATGCATATCCCGCTCTATTCCGCGGCGGATGGGTCGGACCTGTTCTTCACCATCGCTGCGCACCAGACGCGCCAGGCCGTGCGCCTCAGTGACCGCTTCATGGAAGCCGTGGAAGACGGCGAGCAATTCTCGCTGCGCAACCGCACCAATGGCGACGTGGCGGCGCGCGAGCCTGCGCGGGTCATCATGGAAGATCTGGCGCATGCGGTGTGGGCCACCGGCGAGCCGACCATTCAATTCGCCGACCGCATTGCGGCGCTGAACCCGTGCCCGGCCACCGGGCCGGTGCGTGCCTCGACCCCGGCGTCGGAATATTTGTTCCTCGACGATACGGCGTGCCCGCTGGCGGCCATTAACCTGCTGGCCTGCGCCGACGCGAAGGGCCAGATCGACATTGCACTGTTCAGCCATGTGGTGCGGCTTTCGACGCTGATGCTGGATATTTCCGTGGGCGTGGCGCAATACCCCTCGCGCGAGATGGCGCGCCTCACGCTGGGCACGCGCCCGATTGGCCTCGGGCTTGCGAACGTAGCCGGGCTGCTGATGCGCCTTGGCCTTGCCTATGACAGCGACGAAGGCCGTGCCACCGTGGCGCATGTGTTCGCGCTGCTCACCGGCGAGGCGGCCAACAGCTCGGCCGATCTGGCGCGCGAGCTGGGCGCATTCAGCGAATGCACCGCCAACCGCGACACGATGTTGAAGCTGATCCGCCAGCGCCGCGAGCAGCTCGCCACGCATGTGCCACCCCAGCGCGACCTTGCCGAGATGACCGCGCGCCTGTGGGAAATGGCGCTGATCAAAAGCGAAGCCTATGGCATGCGCAACGCGCAGCTTTCGTGCGTGCCGCCCACCAGCACTATCGCGCGGGTGATGGATTGCGACACGCTGGGCCTGGCCCCTGTGGCAAGCCTTGTGCGCCACGTGACCGGCGAGAAGGGCACGCCGCGTAAAACGCTGAGCGCGAACGCGACCTACGCGCTGCAGGGCATGGGGTTGAACGCTGCGCAGATCGAGGACCTGCAACGCCATATCTGCGGCCATGCCTCACTGGCGTCGGCACCCGCCATCAACCACACTACGCTGAAACGCCACGGCTTTACTGACGTGCAATTGCGCGCGGTGGACGAGGCGCTGGAAGGCGCGGTGGATATCCACGCCGCGTTCGATCCGTGGGTGCTGGGCGAGCGCTTCTGCCGCGAGCAGTTGAACATGTCGCAATCCGAAATGTACGACGCGTCGTTCAGCATTCTGGCGCATCTGGGCTTCAGCGCCGAGCAGGTCGCCGCCGCCAACGCGCATGCGTGCGGGCAGGGCGATATGCAGGGCGTGGCGCACCTTACCGCGCCGCAGGTTCGCGCCTTCAGCGTGCCCACCGCCGAAGCCCAACTGCGCATGCTGGCCGCGGTGCAACCGTTCATCACGGGCGGCATCGCGCACACGGTGCAGCTGGCGGCCAGCACCACCGTAGAGGCATGCGAAGCCCTCATTTGGCAGGCATGGCGCGCGGGCCTGACCGCGGTCAGTTTCCAGCGCGAAGGCTGCGCGGTGTATCAGGACGTGGAAGGCATTGCCGACATGGAAGCCGATGCGCCCGAACCGCTGGTGTTCCGCGAAGCGGTGGCCAGCCTTTCCGGTGGCATCAGCGAAGTGGCGAGCACGCTGGCGCAACGCTTCCTGAGCAGCAAGCGCGAGCTACCGCTGCGCCGCCATGGCTTCACGCAAAAAACCGAGATCGCCGGGCAGACCGTGTACCTGCGCACCGGTGAATACACCGAAGGCGCGCTGGGCGAGGTGATGCTCGACCTGCCGCAGGAAGGCAAATTGACCCGTGCGCTGGCCCAGCATTTCGCGCGGGCGATGTCGCTGGCGCTGCAACATGGCGTGCCGCTTTCGGCCTTCGTGGAAGCCTTCGCCAACCCCGGCACCGCGCGTGACGCGATGGCCGCCGAACTGGCCGAGGAAACCCACGCCGTGATCGATTACCTGTTCGCCGAACTGGCGCAGGTCTACCTGGCGGAAGACGAACCCGCCACACGCGCCGTGCAGCAGCCTAGCAAAGCTGCCAGCTAGCTCTAACGTTTCTTGCGCGCCAGCGGGTGGTGTTTGGCCACGGTTTTTTGCAGCTTGCTGTTGGCGACGTGCGTGTAGATCTGCGTGGTGCCAATGTCGGCATGGCCGAGCAGTTCCTGAATGACGCGCAGATCGGCCCCGCCTTCGAGCAGGTGGGTGGCGAAGGAATGCCGCAGCGTGTGCGGCGAACAGCGCGCGGGATCGATGTTTGCATCGATGCAGAGCTGCTTCAGCATTTGCCCGAAACGCTGGCGCGTGAGGTGCCCGGCCTTACCGGTGGAGGGGAAAAGCCACGGCGAATCGGCATGGGTCGGCAGGAAACGTTCGCGCAGTTCGAGGTAGCGCGACAGCGCCTCGATGGCGCTGGCATGCAGCGGCACCAGCCGGTCCTTGCTGCCTTTGCCGCGCACCATGAAATACGGCGCGATCTCGCTGCGTTTTTTTGGATTACGCTGGATGTGGCCCATGGTGAGGGTGACCAGCTCGCTCACCCGCATGCCGGAGGCGTAGATCAACTCCATCAGCGCACAGAGGCGCAGCCCATCGGCCGTGCCGTCGCTATGCGCCAGTTTCACCAGCGTGCTCACCTCGGCCTTGCTGAGCACGTTGGGCAGATGCCGTGCGCGCTTGGGCCCGCTGGTGAGCAGTACCGGGTTATCGCTGCGCAGTTTTTCGCTGATGAGGAATTTGAACCATTGCGTGAGCGCCGAGCGGCGGCGCGCCAGCGTGGAGGCGGCCATGCCGCGGCGGGTCACATCCGCCAGGTATTCGGTGAGTTCGTGGTGCGACAGGTTTTCCATGCTCCAGCGCGCATGCGCGGCGAAGACAAAGAAATCGTCAAGGTCGCTTCGGTAGGAGGAGAGGGTGGCGAACGAGGCGCCACGGGTGGAGATGAGCATCTCCAGAAACGATTCACGCCATCCTACCCAGGCGGGCGGGATGGCGTGTTCGTTCGTCATGCGTGCCAGTGACTACTGGGCAGCAGCCGGTGCAGCCGCAGGGGCTTCAGCAGCCGGGGTCTCGGCAGCGGGAGCAGCAGCGGGAGCTACGGTGTCGGTCGCTTCCGGGCTCGGCGCAACGGCCGGGGTGCCATCGGTGGTCACGTCAACGGTCGGTGCGTTCACCGAATCACCCGGGGTAGCAACACCAGCGGTGGGCTCGGGCATGTTCGGGGTCGCTTCCGGAACGTTCACATCCACGTCCACAGCCGGTGCGGTCGCATCAGCAGCGGGGGTGGTTGCATCCATCGGCGCTGCTTCCGGCGCGGTGGTTTCAACGGCAACCGGCTCCGAAACGACTTCGGTGGTTGCTTCTTTGTTCGCACCAACGGCGATTGCTACTGCGGCAGCAACAGCAACGACAGCGCCGATGATGATGATTTTCTTGTTGTTCGAAGAGGTAGTCATAAAGCCTCACATTAACGTGGGTTAGGGTTGAATTCTGCGGCAAAGCCGGTATTCCTTGTGAACCTGAAATTCTTAAACGTCAACTATTTGCAATGCATCCGAACGAAACCTACGACGAACTTCCAGTGACGAGCCTGAAAACGGGCGCGCCGTGGCGCAGCCGCCCGGTGGTGCTGGTCGGGCTCATGGGTGTGGGTAAGTCCACCATCGGCCGGCGGCTGGCGAAAAAAGTGGGGTGGCAGTTCATCGATACCGACGACGAGATCGAACTCGCCGCGGGCTGCAGCATCTCGGATATTTTCAGCATCCATGGCGAGCCGATCTTTCGCGACCTGGAAAAGCGCGTCATCGGGCGGCTGGTCTCGGAAACGCCGCTGGTGCTGGCCACCGGCGGTGGCGCGTGGATGCAAGAATCCGTGCGGCAGGTGATTAAAGAGAAGGCCACCTCGGTGTGGCTGCGCGCCGATCTGGACGTGCTGATCGACCGCGTGAGCAAGCGCAACCACCGCCCGCTCTTGGAGAAGGGCGACAAGCGCAGCATCATGGGCAAGCTGATGGATGAGCGCTATCCGGTCTATGCGCAGGCCGACCTGATCGTGGATTCGAACAAGGGCCCGCATGAGCGCGTGGTGGATATGGTATTGGAAGCGCTGGAAGGAATGCCGCGATGAATGCTGTTGCAACGCAGATCGTGCCCGTGGCGCTGGGCGATCGCAGTTACGAGATCCATGTGGGCGCTGGCTTGCTGGAGCAGGCGGGAAGCCTAATGGCGCCGCATTTGCCGGGTAAGCGCGCCATTATCGTGACCGATACGAACGTGGCCGTGCGCTACGCCAAAAAACTCACCGAGGCGCTGGAAGCTTCCGGCATCCGCGTGGAGCGCGTGGTGGTCAACCCCGGTGAGGCGAGCAAGTCCTTCGCCAGTTTCGAAAGCGTGATGGAGCAGATCCTCGCGCTGCAGCCCGACCGCAAGACCGCGCTGGTGGCGCTGGGTGGCGGCGTGGTGGGCGATCTCACCGGCTTTGCCGCCAGCACGCTGCTGCGCGGGGTGCCGTTCCTTCAGGTGCCGACCAGCCTGCTGGCGCAGGTGGATTCGTCCGTCGGCGGGAAAACGGCCATCAACACGCGGGCAGGCAAGAATCTCGTGGGCAGTTTCTACCAGCCGCAGCTGGTGCTGGCCGATCTGGACACGCTGAAAACCCTGCCGCCGCGCGAAATGCGCGCGGGCTATGCCGAGATCATCAAATACGGGCTGATCGCCGACGCGGATTTCTACCAATGGTGCTTGGCGCATGCCGCCGCACTGCTGGAAGGTGACGTGGCGACGCTGCAGCAGGCGGTGGTGAAAAGCTGCCAGATGAAAGCGGCCATCGTGGCCGAAGACGAGCGCGAGGCCGACCGGCGGGCGCTACTGAATTTCGGCCACACGTTCGGCCATGCGCTGGAGGCGGAGACCGGATTTTCCGATACGCTGCTGCATGGCGAGGCCGTGGCCATGGGCATGGTGATGGCCTGCGCGCTTTCCAGCGCCCTTGGCCCGCTGCCGGCAACGGTTGAAGCTGAGCTTGCCGCGCATTTCAAAACGCTGGGCATGAAGGCTCAACTGGCCGAAGTGCCCGCCCCATGGCAGGCCGACCAGATCGCGCGGCATTTCGCCAGCGATAAGAAGGCCGAATCCGGCACGCTGACCTTTGTTGTGCTGGACGCGATCGGCAAAGGCCGCGTGGCGAAACAGGTGGATGCGGCGCACGCGCGCGCCGTGGTCGTGAACGCAGGAGCAGCCGCATGATGGGCGATGACAGTATAACGCTGGAACTTGGGGTCATCCTGATCCTCGTGGTGATCGCCGCGATCTATTCCATGGCGGAGACCGCGCTGACCGGCGTGAACCGTGCGCGCATCTTCTCGCTGGCGCAGGAGGGCAACAAGCGCGCCGTGCTGGTGGGCAAGCTGCGCGACCGCAAAGACCAGCTCATTGGCACCATCCTGCTGGGCAACACCTTCGTCAACAGCGCCAGCGCCGCGCTCATTACGGTGCTGAGCATCCGCATTTTTGGCTCGGAATACGGCCCGCTGGTGGCGGCGTTCATCACCACCATCCTGCTGCTGGTGTTCACCGAGATCCTGCCGAAGACCGTGGCCATCTATAACAGCGAGCGCTGCGCATTGTGGCTGGCGCCGTTTTTGAACCTGTCGATGAAAGTGCTGTCGCCCATGACGGCGCTCATCCAATGGGTGGTGCGTATCGTGCTGCGCGTCTTCGGGGTGGATCTTGATAAGGTCGAGGAGATCAACACCGCGAGCGACGCGATCCGCGGCACCATCGAAATGCATCACCACGAAGGCGAGGTGGACCGCGCCGACCGCAACATGCTGGGCGGCGTACTGGACCTGGAAGACCTGACGGTAAGCGAGGTGATGATCCACCGCAGCCAGGTGGAAACGATCGATCTGTCGGCCGATCCGGAAGTCATCATCTCGGCGGTGATCGCCAGCTCGCACAGCCGCATTCCGCTGTGGAAGGACAACCCCGAGAACATCGTGGGCGTGCTGCACCAGAAGGACCTGTTCCGCCTGCTGCGCCAGCAGAAGATCGGCATCACGCGCGAGATGATCCGCCGTGCCGCGCAGAAGCCGTGGTTCGTGCCGGAATCCACGACGCTCGACGACCAGCTCACGGCATTCCGCAGCAAGCGCAAGCACTTCGCCTGCGTGGTCGATGAATATGGCGCGTGGCTTGGCATCATCACGCTGGAGGACATCATTGAGGAGATCGTCGGCGAGATCGATGACGAGCACGACCCGCTGGTGATGGCCGAGATCATTCCGTTCGGCGACCGCGCCTACCGCGTGGCGGGCAGCGTGACCATCCGCGACATCAACCGCCAGCTGGACTGGGACCTGCCCGACGAGCACGCCACCACCGTGGCCGGGCTGGTGCTGCACGAAGCGCGGGTGATCCCCGACAAAGGCGCGAGCTTCGAGTTCTTTGGGTATCGTTTTACGGTAGAAGACAAGCGCGCCAACCAGATCACGCAGTTGCTCATCGAAAAGCTGGACGATAGCTTCGACGATGCGCAGGAGTAACCGTCATTGAAGGGGACCTTGTCCCCTACGCTTCGCTGACCCCTGCCGCGGTGCGGCTCGCGCAGCTTCGGCGCTACGCAGGAGAATCATTGGATACGCAGCCCTACATCATCGAGTTCATTCCACGGGGGCGGTTCGTGAAGGTCACCGCGGTGGACCCCGCCACCGGCACCGAGGCCGTGCTGGTGGGCGATGCCCGCCTGCGGCAGGAGGCACTGGCCGCCGAAGCCGTCAAGAAGCTGGAATTCCTGCTGAATCGCAAAGGATAGTGCCGAATCTGGCGGGTTTCTTCATAAAACCTTCACATCTTCCATGCTAAATATGCGCTACATTGAACATGAAAAGTAATGATAGGGGGCAGTGCGCCCTACGACGTTCAGGAGCAAGGCAATGACAGTCACTTCCGGCCAGATCCAGCAGCTTGATGGCGCCATGCGCCAGTATTACGAGGCGGTCTACCGTGCTTCGCATGCGGCGTACCACAAGAATTTCGACCTGAGCGCCCGCCGCGCGGTCATCAGCGACCACGACCTGTACGCCCTGCGCGACCGCGTGACCGAGCTGGCCGATCCCGTCAACCAGGCGACCTTTACGCTGGATTCCTACGCCGCCCGCGCCATTGAACGCGCCGCCCGCGAACGTGCCACCCGCGATACGCGCGGCGGTGTCGCCGTGGATGCCGGCCTGCGCGCTGGCCTGCAGGAATATACCGGCAGCCTTTCGAAAGAGGTGCTGGCCGAGTTGGACAATTACAACGCCCCGGCGCAACGCACCCGTGCGGGCAGCACCATGCAGGCAGAACGCAGCCACGAGGAATTGCTGGCCGCCGCACGCGGTGGCAACACCCGCATGGCGAACCGTGAGAGATCACCCGAACTGGGCGGATCGGTCATTCCGGCTGCGCAGGCAAGCACCCCGCGCCCGGCCGCGCCGCAAGTGGCACCGCTGGAGCAGGCCCTGCGCGATGTGCTGGACCGTGGCGGCAAACGCGACCGCCGCGACGAGGTGATGACAATCCTGAACGAGGTGAGGGCTTCAGGTCTTAATGCGAGCCAAGCCATTCCCGAACTGCGCCGCATGCAGCAGGAAGCCGTGGCCAACTGGCATCCGCCCATGATGGCGCCGACCGGTGACCTTGGCCTTGCGGCCGATGTGCTGGAGCGCAAGCAACGTATTGAACAGGGCCGCCGCCGTCAGGCACCCGCTGCTGAAGCCCCCGCCACGGGCGGCCAGGCTGCCCCGGCGCCCGCCGCTGGCGGTGCTGCTGCCCCCGCAGCTCCGGCGCAAGGCGCTGCTCCTTCGGAAGCTGCACCCTCGGCCGCACCGCGTGCCGCGCGCGGCAACTACGAAACGATCGACCCGGCTATTCAGCTTCAGCTGGAGAAACTGGGCCACACCACCGGCACCCGTAACACGCAGCGCTTCGGCGAACAGGCTGACGCGGCGCGCATGGATGGCCTGCTTGGCCCCAAAACCAAGGATGCGATCAAGGCCGTGCTTGGCCATGAGGTGAGCTTCCCGCTGAACGAAGCGGCGCTGGTCGAACTGAACACCAAGATCACCGAGCAGCTTGCGGCCCGTGGCACGGGCCAGCCGCAGGCAGCTGCTGCCGCTCCGGCTGCACCGCAACTCCAACCCGCGCAATTTGATGCTGCGACCCGCCAAGCGGTATCGAATGCGATGCGAAATTCGGCTGGTAAGGATCAGAACGATAATAACTATACGGATTACGTGGATTCGGTTGATGCCATTGCTGGCATGTTCCGTACAGGCTTCCAGCTTGAGCTAACGCCTCAGCAAATAGCTAATATTCGATATGAAAATGGTATCATTTCAAGCCCTGATATCCTTCGTCTTGAGAGAGCTTTGAACGCATTACGCGGCGACGCTGCTCCCATGCAGGAAGATGGTAAATGGGATAGCCGCTTGACCCAAATTGCACGATCGGAAGGAATGCGAACCTTTATTGGAACCGTGTATCAGGCTGAATCAGTCGCGAATGTCGATGCGCCAGGTAGTACCCCCGGCGGTTCAGGCGAACGCCAGCGCGGGGCGTAACGGCCACGCATAAGCAATTCGTGAAAAAGGCGCCTCCGGGTGCCTTTTTTATTGTTTCCCATTCGCTTAAATCCGTTTTCTTACCGCTTGCCTGCACTTGCGCGGACTGCTAGGCCTTTGCCTTTCCCGCATACCAGCTATGCGCGTTCACCACTCACGGGGGTTGCATGTTCAAGAACCTGCTCGCAAAAAAATCCGTTGCCCAGATCCAATCCGAAGCCAATGCCGGCACGCTGAAACGCACGCTGGGCAAATGGAACCTCGTCAGCCTTGGCATCGGCTGCATCATCGGCGCGGGCATCTTCGTGATGACCGGCACCGCCGCCGCCAACCATGCGGGCCCCGCGCTGGTCATGAGCTTCATCTTCACCGGCATTGCCTGCGCGTTCGTAGGCCTGTGCTACGCCGAGCTGGCCTCGGTGCTGCCCATCTCGGGTTCGGCCTATACCTATGCCTACGCCACGCTGGGCGAGGTGCTCGCCTGGATCATGGGCTGGCTGCTGGTGCTGGAATATGGCGTGGCGGCCTCCACCGTCGCAGTGGGATGGTCCGGCTATATCAATAGCTTCCTGCTAAGTTTTGGTGTGGTGATTCCGCCTGAGTTAACGGTGGCCACCGGCCAACCCGTGATGGTGACCGATGTTTACCACCCCATGTTCGAAGCCATGGGCTACGCCTTCAACGAAAAGGGCCAGCTGCTGCTGAGCGCCGGCGGCGACCTCGTGCGCGGCCTGTTCAACCTGCCGGCCACCATTGGTATTGCCATGGTGACCGCGCTGCTGATCGTGGGCGTGAGCGAATCCGCCAAGGTGAACAACTTCATCGTGTTCGTGAAGGTCGCGGTGGTGGTGCTGTTCGTGGCCATCGGTATCTTCTATGTGGACCCGGCCAACTGGCACCCGTTCATTCCCGAGAACACCGGCCCCGGCGAATATGGCTGGGATGGTATTTTCCGTGCGGCCTCTATCATCTTCTTCGCGTATGTGGGCTTTGAAGCCGTATCCACCGCCGCGCAGGAAGCCAAGGACCCCCAGAAAGACATGCCGTTCGGCATTCTCGGCTCGCTGCTGGTGTGCACGCTGCTCTATATCGGCGTGAGCGCGGTGATGACCGGCATCGTGCCGTTCAAGCAGCTGGCCGTGGCCGACCCCATGGCCGTAGCGGTCGATAAGATCGGCCTTGGCTGGTTCGCGTTCCTCATCAAGGTGGGGGCCATCATGGGCCTGTCCTCGGTGATGATGGTGCTGATCTATGGCCAGACCCGCATCTTCTACGTGATGAGCCGCGACGGGCTGATGCCCGGCGCCTTCGCTCGCGTGCACAAGAAGTTCCAGACCCCGCACATCAACACCATGATCGTGGGTGTGGTGGTGGCCATCGCCGCGGGCGTGACGCCCATCACCCTGCTGGGTGACCTGGTGAGCCTCGGCACGCTGATGGCGTTCATCATCGTGTGCTTCAGCGTGCTCTACCTGCGCAAGACGCAGCCCAACCTGCCGCGTCCGTTCCGCACCCCCGGTGCGCCGATCACGCCGCTGCTGGGCATGGCGACCTGCGGTTACCTCGTGTTCTCGATCTTCTTCGGCACGGATAAGTCGGGCAGCATCGTGCTCACCGAAAGCGGCGCGCATGTGCTTAGCCTGACCGGCCCGTACATGCTGGTGGGGGCGGTCATCTACCTCGTGTATGGCGCGCATAAGAGCAAGCTGCGCAATGGCGAAGTTCCCCGCACGGGCAACGCGGGCTTCATTGCCGAAGACCACGAGAAACGTACCGACTAAAAACGCTTGTATGTTGCCGGGGCGGGCGTTAGAACCTGCCCCGCGCCAACAGGCCATGTGCCGCTTTAGCTCAGCTGGTAGAGCACCTCATTCGTAAGTTCCATCCGCACTGTTTTAAGCACTTCTAAGCTGTACTAAACTGTGTGCTATCACATTGTAACACCATAAGATTGTTGCCTGAAGAGGGTTAAGCCCTCCATCATGGTTTGAAGCAGCAATGTTATTAGGGTGTTATTAAATGCCGGTTCTGAAGCTCACAAAGACAGCGGTGGAGAACATTCCGTTCACAAGCAGCGGACAGGTTCTTTATTGCGATACCGAATTGCCAGGATTCTGGGTGCTGGTTGGGAAAACCAGTAAAACGTATCTTGCCAAGGGGCGCGTCAATCGCAGAGATGTACGCTGTACTATCGGCAAGCATGGCGTTTTTACCACGGAGGAAGCGCGCAGAGATGCTCGCCTGATGCTTGCGGATATGGCACGGGGCATTGATCCGAATGCCATCAAGAAGGAAAAGGCTAAGAAGCGTCTGACGTTCGGCGAGGCTTTTACGACATTCCTTGAAATCAAACAGGATCTCAGCCCCAGAACAGTCGAAGACTACACCCAAGCCGTTAATCGCTACTTGGATGACTGGAAAAGCAAACCGCTTGATCAAATCACCAAAGAAATGGTGATGCAGCGCAATTCCTACATACGACAGAATCACGGCGGCGCAGTGGCAACTAAGGCTATGCGTGTCCTGAGCACGGTCTATAATACGGCAACATTATTTGACGACAATCTGCCCGAGAATCCCGTGATCCGACTTTCGCGTGGAAGGCTTTGGTATAAATCCACACCGCGTGACGGTTACATCAAAGAACACCAGATGCCGACATGGTATAACGCCGTGGTTCAATGTCCCAGCAGCACGATACGGGACTATCTTTTGCTGCTCCTTTTTACGGGGCTGCGGAAATCCGAAGGAGCGCAACTAACGTGGGATTGCATCGATTTTGAGGAGGAAACGTTCACGGTCAAAATGACCAAGAACAAGCGCAAGCATGTGCTGCCCTTATGTAGCTTCACCAAGCAACTGCTACTGGATCGCTACCATTGTCGGCAGAGTGACGAGTTTGTATTTCCCAGTAAGGGTAAGCGTGGCTACCTCACCGAGCCTAAGAAGGCTCTATATAAAATTACAGAGGACACGGGCATTAAATTCACCCTGCATGATCTGCGACGCACCTTTATTACGACTGCCGAATCGCTGGAATTATCCTCATACGCTCTCAAATACATGCTGAACCATCTGACGGGAACCGATGTGACAGGGCGATATATTATCCGTGGCGTGGAGCGTGTCAGGGATCCGATGAATCGCACAAGTCGTAAACTGTTGGAGATGATTCATCCCAGACCAGCCTTGGCTGCGTGAGTACCAAACTGTACTAAACTGTATGAAACTCTCCAGTTGGCTGCTTCCGCCTTTGACAATCAATCTCACATGCGTATTCTGCGTTCACTTCCTTCGAGGGAAGAGATTACGCATAAAGTGGGTGGCAGTCCCACAACCTCGAACGACTCGTTTATCGAATGAATCCTCCTTGCGGAGGTGAGCATGGCAGAGAGTCGCAGCAGAAGCACCTCACATTACAAACCCGTAGTGTACTGCTTTTTCTAGCGACGAGTCCCGTAGATTGGCAGCGCACTACCTAACTTGAAAGGAGTGCTGCCATGCACAAACTCTATACTACTGGCGAAGTCGCCAAACTTCTCAATGTGTCCAAAGCCTGGCTTGAATATCACCGCTGGAAAGGCGATGGGATTCCATTCATCCGTTTGCAAGGCACTCGCAGTGTGCGTTATCTCGAAGAAGATATAAAAGCCTGGCTGGCTTCTCAGAAAAAACTCAATGTTCCAAAAGAAGGGGGTAGCTATGCAAGCTATTAGCCCCTGTCTTAACACCATACGTCAGTTTCATGCGGCAGTGTTTAGTGAATGTCTTGGCCTCATTGCGCTTCGATCATTTCGAGAGAGCGGTGACCGTGATAGCAGCAAGAAACCTGTCATGGAATGGGTGGAGAATGATTCAGATGCAACAGGCCGAATCTATACTTTTGCAGAATCAGCCAACAACCGTGGCATGGCGTGTTACTGCATTCCTGGTATCGTTGCTGAACGGGGTATGGCTGGTAGTGCCAATGTCGTTTCAATGCAAACGCTGCTTACTGATATTGACACGGGGAACACGGCTGAAAAGCTGGATTCTGCGGTAAAATACCTAGGAAAGCCTACTCTGGTGGTAGAGTCTGGAGGCATTACGGATATGGGGCACCCCAAGATCCACGCCTATTGGAAGTTAGCGCAACCTGTAACAGGGGATGAGCTACGCAAGCTGGTACAGGCACGACACGAAATCGCAGTGAAGATTGGCGGGGATGAGCATTTCAAATCCGCCCATCAGCCTATCCGAATCGCTGGATCCATCTACCACAAAACCCAGCCAAGTAAACTCGTCACCATTCGGGAGGCGCTATGAGTGTAACCTACCAAGACCCGACAGCAACCGCTGTTGGTAGAGATAGGTTCTGAACCCTGCCTAGGTCGTCCCTCATCGCAAATGTCTGCTGTTGCTTTCCTCCAGGCCTACCAAACCAGGCCTCTGCTACCCCAACAAGATCGCTATTGACGGGCTTGGAGATAAATCGTGTGCCCAAGGTCTTTGTTAATTCAGGATCTGGCAAAGTAATAAAGTCGCCTTTAGCTCGTAAATCGTCAAGGCTAGGAGCTTCTGTAACTATGGCTCGTTGAAACATTTTACGAGGGATTGCGATCCCAGGTATCATTTTACCGAATGCCTCAGGAAATAAGGGGGCCATGAAATCGATGTAATGAGTTTTGGTCTGAACCCACATATGAAACCCGTCAGAGTCTGTACTAACCTTTGCGCCATCATCTTTGCCAAAGAAAGCTACGTTAGGCTCATCGCTAATACGCAGCGCAAAGCCGCCTGCTACCGGAATTGCAGCGATGCTATAATGCTTTTCAAGGATATAGGCGCCATAGCAGGCAAAGAAGATGCAGGATCGCTCAGGATTGCTGCCGACACTATTCAAAATCCCACATGCTGTCTGATAGATGCGGTTGTATTCTGCTAAAGATAAAGGGCGTTTTTCCATAGCTCGATACTTGCATTTTGGTCAGAATTTGAGAACCACTAATAATCAATTAGGCGGCCTTTATATCGCCAGACCATATAGTAACAAATTGAATCAACATCTTATGAGGCTAATGAAACCAGATTTGCACCTGCCTCTAAGATTAATAACAGCATAATAACAAAGAGATTTTGCCAAGCTGTTTTGACTTGGTTCGTATTATATTGAAAAAATCGGCTGTAGGTGTAAATTAACATTCGTGAAAATGTATGCACACATCTTTGCTGTATTGGCGCTCGTAATAACTACGAGTTTTGCGCCTGTCGTGCACGCTATGCCTCATAGTAGCAAAAATACGGCTCAAATTGTGAAAGAAGAGGCCTCTAAAGGGCATGATTGCCATGCACACGGGGCCGTAAAAGGTGCTTCTCAAAAAGCTGCGCAAAACGATCAAGATCAGGGCCAGTGCTGTGATAAGGGCATGTGCAAATGCGTGGGCGGCAACTGCCACGGCATGTCTAAAATCTTCGGCAATGGCAGCAATTCCATGTCAGCCGTTTCAACGAGCAACGAAGTGTTTGCGTTCGACAGCCAGCTTGTCGCTTCCGCACTTCCCGAACGCTTAAAACGACCTCCCAAAGCCTAATCCTGTTTTTCTATTGAACGTGACCGCCTAGTTGCGCGGTTCGCGGCTATTTTCAATGCAAATCAAGGATTAGTTATGCGAACATATCATCTAAGGATGATGGCGCTGCTCATGGTGGGGTTTTTAACCGCACCGGCACACGCCAAAACATCCGAATATACGCTTACGATTGAGCAGCAACTTGTAAACATTACAGGTAAGCCAATCGAAAAAATCACTGTTAATGGTGGCATTCCAGCCCCCACGCTTCGCTTCACCGAAGGCGATGAAGCGGTGATCCACGTCACCAATAAAATGGACGAACCAACTTCTATCCACTGGCACGGGCTTCTGCTGCCCGACGCAATGGACGGCGTGACAGGGTTTGGAGGTTATAAGGCGATAGAGCCTGGAACGACCTTCACCTATCGTTTCCCTGTAAGACAAACGGGAACCTACTGGTATCACTCGCACACTAGCGGTCAAGAACAGGACGGGCTGTATGGCTCGATCATCACCTCACCAAAAGGCAAAGACCCGATAGCGGCAGATCGTGATTACGTCGTGGTGCTTTCCGATTTCTCGGAGGAGCATTCCAGCGACATCATGGCAAACCTCAAAATGTCATCGGATTATTACGCCAATGCGCGGCTGACGGTGGGGGATTTCTTCAAGGATGTGGGGGAGCGTGGCTTCAGCAAGGCGTGGAAAGATGCGAAAGACTGGGGCGATATGCGGATGATGCGTACCGATCTGGCCGATGTCACAGGCTACACCTTCCTCACCAATGGCAAATCGCCAGAGCAGAACTGGACAGGGCTTTTTAAGCCAGGTGAGCGCGTGCGTCTGCGCTTTATCAATGCCTCTGCCATGTCATTCTTTGATGTGCGGATTCCTGGGTTGAAGATGAGCGTGGTTCAGGCGGATGGCCAGGGTATCGAACCTGTTACAGTGGATGAATTCCGCTTCGCACCTGCCGAAACCTACGATGTGATTGTCACGCCGAAGGAGGACAACGCCTACACCATCGCCGCCGAGCCGATAGACCGCACAGGCTTTGCCATTGGCACGCTGGCAACCTCCGAAGGTATGAAAGGTGAAATGCCAACCCAGCGTCCCCGCGCATTGCTCTCTATGGGTGATATGAACATGGAGCTGATGATGAAAGATGATCCCGACATGGAGATGACCCCAGCTGACATGGTTAGCGGCTGGGCAAAAACGGGAACACCAGAAGGTCAGAAGGCTCTGTCTTATGCTGATTTGCGTTATACAGGTGTGCAGAAAGACCAGCGGCAACCACAACGCACCATTGATGTGCGGCTGGGTGGCAACATGGAACGCTATATCTGGACGATTAACGAGAAGAAGTTCTCGGAGGCCGAACCCATCCGCCTGAAATATGGCGAGCGGGTGCGACTGAACTTCACCAACGAAACCATGATGGCGCACCCGATGCACCTCCATGGCATGTTTGTGCAGTTAGAAAATGGCCAGCCTGCGGCGAAGCTGCCCAACAAGCACACGGTGATTGTACCACCTGGCGGTTCTTATTCTGTGCTCGTTACTGCGGATGAAATCGGCGAATGGGCGTTTCACTGCCATCTGCTCTACCACATGGCCAGCGGCATGATGCGGCAAGTCGTGGTGGCGAAGCTCGATGCGGCGGATATGCCTGCCATTGAAACCAAAGCCAATGGAGGTCACCATGCACATTAAGCACTTACTTATGGCACTCAGCCTCACCACTGTGCTTGCACAGCCTGGACTTGCTGCGGATCATTCGGCGCATTCTGACATGGCCGCAGAGCATGGAGGTGGAATATTCCACATGTTCCGACTGGAAACAGATGTTGGCAGCAACACGGATGGCACATCCCTTCAAGGCTGGGATTTGGATGGCTGGATTGGTACGGATGAAAACAAACTCTGGCTAAAATCAGAGGGTGAACGTGCCGATAGCAAGCTGGAGAGCGCAGAGTTCTGGGCACTCTACAGCCGCAACATCAGCACGTTTTGGGATGCACAGGCGGGTATTCGCTATGATACCAAGCCTGAATCTACGGCATATCTGACACTGGGAGTAAACGGTCTTGCGCCTTACTGGTTTGAAACTGAGGCACATTTATTTATCAGCGAGCACGGCGATGTCACGGCGCGTCTGCGGCAGGAGAACGATCTGCTCATCACACAAAAACTGATTTTACAGCCTTACCTTGAAGTTAATCTCTCTGCACAGGATGTCCGCGAACAGGACATCGGCGCAGGCATTACAGACGGCAAGATAGGTTTGCAAACGCGCTACGAATTCACCCGAAAGTTCGCGCCGTATGTGGATGTCCACTATGGCCGAAAATTCGGTGAAACCTCCTCCATAGCTGAAAATGATGGCGAGGATAATGACGAATTGGTCGGTGCTGTCGGCCTGCGACTGATGTTTTAACCACTAATACCCAAAAGGAGAATCTTATGAAAAAGCTATTACTGACTACCGCACTGATGCTGGCAACCTCACCTGCATTCGCAGCGGAATTCACTGTTAAGGCCGTAACCGATGATAACGCCAAAAAGCAAAACTTCTTTTCGCCTGATAAGCTCACGATTCAGCCAGGTGATACAGTCATCTTTGAAAATGCACAGGATGCATCGCATCAAGTGATGTTTATCAGCCAGCCAAAAGGCGTGGATGAAATGATTATGTCGCCCATGCAGGAAAAGAAAGGCGAGAAGTTTACCTACACCTTCACCGTGCCTGGAACCTATAAATATCATTGCCACCCGCATGAAGCGCTGGGAATGGATGGCACCATCATTGTTGGCGCACCCTCAAAGGCTGGCGAAACCAAAATGATGGATCACCACAAGCTCGCCAAAAAACTGGAAAGCGGCGAAGCCTCACCCGCTGCGGGTGGCAATGTTGCAGCGACTGGCAAAGTGGTGAGCGTGGATGCTGATAAAAACACCATCAAAATCAAGCATGACCCGATCAAGGCACTAAATTGGCCTGTAATGACCATGACCTTCACTGCTGACAGCGGCGTTGATCTTTCCAGTTACAAGGAAGGTGATGCCGTATCCTTCACGCTGAAACCAGCGGGCAAGGATGATTACACCATCAATTCAATCAAGAAATAACAACCAACCAAAGGAGAATGTTATGAAGAAATTTATTGCTATCGCACTACTCGCACTCACCACCGCCTGCGCTCAAACCGAAACATCCAGTATGATGGACAAGGGCATGATGTGTGAGAAATGCCCTTGCTGCCAGAAAATGATGGAAGGCGGCATGAAGGACGCCATGAAAAGCAGCATGCAATGCCCGATGATGAAGGGCGAAAAAAAGGACGGCATGCAATGTGGCTGCTGCAAGGGTATGATGAAGGATGGAATGATGGAGAAGAAATCCATGCCTTCCACTAATAAACCTGCCGATAGCGTGAATCACAACGCACACCATCCGGCACAATAATAAGGACAAGAAACGATGTATTTCCTGATAAAAACCCTCATTACCGCACTTATCATTGCAGCCATATCCGAATTGTCGAGGCGCTATACCCTGTGGGCAGCCCTTCTCGCTTCGTTACCGCTGACTTCGATACTTGCGTTCCTCTGGGTGTATTGGGATACGAAGGACACCGGCAAGATCATCGAATTATCCTATTCGGTGTTCTGGCTGGTGTTCCCTTCGCTCGCATTCTTCCTGATTTTGCCATTATTGCTTAAACACGGCCTTGGTTTTCCAACGGCGATGGGTGGTGCAATAATGGTGACCGCTGCCTTCTATGCTATCGGAATATGCTTATATAAAACAATGGCATAAAAGCCGTATAATAACCTTTGACCTTGGAGTATACTCGAAGGTGTATATTCAGGTATCAAGGAGAAAATTATGAAATCACTAACCATAGGAAAACTTGCTGAACTCACTGGAGTAAGCACAGATACACTACGTTATTACGAGAAAATGAATCTCGTTACTGGAACAGCGCGCTCGGCTTCGGGTTATCGACTGTATACACCTGATGCAGTGAAAATAGTTCGTTTTATTCGTGGTGCCAAAGAGCTTGGCTTTACTCTCGATGAAATTCAAAAACTGCTGACACTCAAAACATCCGATCAGTCAACGTGCGCTGAAATCATGAAGCATACTGAGACTAAGATTAGTGAGGCAGAAAAGCGTATCCGTGAACTCAAAGAAATTAAAAAAGTGCTGAAGCAATTAACGCAGCAATGTCCTGCCGATGATACGTCTGCCGATGAATGTCCCATTCTCAAACATATCAGTAAGAAGGTGTGATTATGAACCATACCACTGTGAAAGACCCTGTATGTGGAATGAACGTTGAAGTAGCCACCGCCAAGCACACCTATCATTTAGAGGGTGTCGATTATCATTTCTGCAGTGCGAGTTGCTTACAAAAGTTCAAAGCAAATCCTGATGCCTATACCAGCCCTGCCAAACCCACAGCCAGTTGCTGCCATAAGCACGGCAAGCCTACGGCGCAAGCACAGCCTGTTGTCAGCAAGGATGCCATCTATACCTGCCCAATGCACCCAGAGGTCCGGCAAGTTGGCCCAGGTAATTGCCCGAAATGCGGTATGGCGCTGGAGCCAGAAACCGTTTCATTGGAAGCTGCACCTAATCATGAGTTGATAGATATGACGCGGCGGTTTTGGGTATCAGCGGTGTTATCTGCGCCGCTGGCTTTATTTGTCATGGGCGCACATCTTATTCCGAACATTCCGCATGAATGGATGGGCTCAAAGCTTTCGCATTGGGTGCAGATGTTGGTTGCTACTCCCGTAGTGCTATGGGGCGGCTGGCCGTTTTATGTCCGAGCGGTGGATTCCATCAAACACCGCAGCCTGAATATGTTTACGCTTATCGCCCTTGGGGTTGGCGTGGCCTATATTTACAGCCTCATTCTAACCCTGTTTCCCGACGCGGTTGCAGGGTTCTCCGGCGGTATGATGCTGGATGTTTATTTCGAGGCGGCAGCGGTTATCACGGCTCTGGTATTGCTTGGGCAAGTGCTTGAGCTGAAAGCCCGTGAACAATCCAGTAATGCGATGAGGGCATTACTTGACCTTGCCCCGAAGATGGCGCGAATCATCCGTGCTGATGGCAAAGAAGAAGATGTGCCACTATCGGAAGTGCATAAAGGCGATATACTGCGTGTTCGCCCTGGTGAAAAAGTGCCAGTGGACGGTATCGTGCTGAAAGGCCACAGTAGTATTGATCAATCCATGCTCACCGGCGAATCCGTACCCGTAGAAAAAAGTGCAGGCGATAAGGTGACGGGCGCAACGCTTAATGGTACAGGCAGCTTTACCATGCGTGCCGAGCGTGTGGGTAATGAAACCATGCTCGCACAGCTCGTGGATATGGTCGCCAAAGCCCAGCGCACGCGCGCACCTATCCAGCGTATGGCGGATAAGGTTTCTGGTTATTTTGTGCCAATTGTCGTGCTGGTGGCAATTATCACCGCCACTGTTTGGTTTATATGGGGGCCAGAACCGAAACTCGCCTATGCCATAGTTAATGCCGTTGCCGTGCTGATTATTGCTTGCCCTTGTGCGCTTGGCCTTGCTACGCCCATGTCTATCATTGCTGGCACTGGCCGTGGCGCAATGGCAGGCGTGCTAATTAAGAACGCCGAGTCACTCGAAATCATGGAAAAAGTCGATACTCTGATTATCGACAAAACCGGTACATTGACTGAAGGCAAGCCAAAGCTCATGGAAGTGGTCACTGCGGCAGGCTTTGAGCAAAACGAAACATTGCGCTTAGTCGCAAGCCTTGAGCAAAGCAGCGAACATCCGCTTGCATCGGCCGTTGTCAAAGGCGCACAGGAAAAGGGCATTACGCTTTCCACTGTGCAGAAGTTTTCTTCTACCACTGGCAAAGGCGTACAAGGCGTGGTGGATGGTCACGCTGTCGCGCTCGGGAATGCGGCAATGCTCACCTCGCTTGGCATGAATGCTGATTCATTCGTGCAAGCTGCAGATCAGCTCCGAGCCAAAGGGCAAACTGCTATGTTCGCGGCAATTGATGGCAAGCCAGCGGCTATCATCAGCGTTGCCGACCCGATCAAGGCCACCACACCCGAAGCTTTGAAACAGCTAAAAGCCGAAGGATTGCATATTGTCATGCTCACGGGTGATAGCAAAGCTACCGCCAAGGCAATCGCGGAGCAGCTGGGCATTGATGATTATGAAGCTGAAGTGCTGCCGGAACGCAAAAGCAAGTTGGTGCGGCAATTACAGGAAAAAGGTCGCAAGGTCGCAATGGCAGGTGATGGTGTGAACGATGCGCCAGCCTTAGCACAGGCGCATGTGGGCATTGCCATGGGAACCGGTACCGATGTAGCCATGGAAAGCGCAGGCGTGACGCTAGTAAAAGGTGATTTAATCGGCATTGTCCGCGCTCGTCGCTTGAGTCATGCCACCATGAGCAATATCAGGCAAAACCTATTCTTCGCGTTTGTCTATAATGCGCTCGGCGTGCCTGTTGCCGCTGGCTTGCTCTATCCATTCTTCGGATTACTTTTAAGCCCCGTAATCGCCAGCGTAGCTATGGCGTTAAGCTCGGTGTCGGTGATCGTGAACTCATTGCGGCTTAGAAATGTTGAACTGTAGATATTTTGAGCAGGCAATGATGAATTAGGCGGTCCGGAAAATAGGCTATAAATTATATCGCTGTAATTCAGCGCCTTATGGCAGTAACGGCGATCATTTAATGTATGGTGGTAAAATTAATAACGCCGTAGCAACATTTTCGAGCCAAGTATCTCCAAAAGCTAGTAATTTTGATCAGTCTTTGCTAGCACTTGGGTAACTTCAAATTGGTACGGGGCATGGGCAATTTCACTGAAGCTGATATAAAAACCAAATATATCCTCCCGGCCATTCAAAAAGCTGGGTGGGATCTGCAGACTCAGGTTCGTGAAGAAGTGTCTTTCACGCATGGCCGCATCATCGTGCGTGGAAAAATGGCAACGCGGGGTGTTAGTAAGCGTGCCGACTACATCCTCTACTATAAACCAAACATTCCATTGGCGATTATTGAGGCCAAGGACGATGGCCACCAGCTCGGTGATGGTATGCAGCAGGCACTGCAATATGCCGAGATCCTGGATATTCCATTTGTGTTCACCTCAAACGGTACAGGCTTTCGATTTCACGACAAGTCAGGTGCTAGTGACCAGGTAGAGCGAGATCTGCCACTGGACTGCCTTCCTAGCCCTCAGGAGCTTTGGAAGCGCTATAAGAAATACCGAAATATTGAGGTGCCAGCAGCAGAAACTGTGGTCGCTCAGGATTACTATTCAGATGGTAGCAGTATATCATCAATCATATGCAGCGCAGCAGCCCCCAACAGTGACCCAGATGCAAGGGCAATGCTTCTCGAATTTCAAACAATTTGATGCGCAGACGAAATGCATTAGCAACTCCATAGCAGCAACTGGCATTGCACCAGATGCCGGTATTCAGGAATATCTGTTGCTTATGCAGTCGCTACAGGAAAAAGTAGCTCGTAAAACACTGACTGCAAGCGATGCACGCCTAAAGTTAGCGAGCAAGCTTAGCGAGCTTAGAGCACAACAACAAAATGAGCTGGCAGTGCAGGAGCAGTTAGAGAATCAACGTGCAGCACAAACATTGGAAATCTTTAGGCAGAATCAGCCTAAGCCGCTCGAATTGTATATACCTCCTAAGCCTACAGTTACAGATTGCAGCAGAGTCGGTAACAATATGCAATGCACCTCTCGGCAGTGGTAGGGTGACATGGACAATGAAGCCTTCAATCGTATTGAACGCAAAATTGATTACATAGCTGGCTTTCTAGCAGGTGCTATGGGGCTTGGCACAGCAGTAGCGGTTATTTCTCTCAGCTCATGGGGGAGTTGGTCTGAATGGGTGGGTGCAACAGCCGCAGTGATTCTGCCAGTGTACCTATACAGCAAATATCGAGATATTTAGCCGCGTTCCGTGGTGTCGGGCGGAAATGGCGCGTTTGCGGTATGTTCCGCTTGAACTTATGGATTAAACGCGGTAATCACTGCGTCCGGTCGTTACCGCAAAGTCAGGGAATAAAGGTCGCTCTAGGGCAGGATCCTTTAGTTTCGGTGGTAAAGTCCGATCAAATAACTGCAAAGTGTAGTTACGCCGACTTAGCTCAGCTGGTAGAGCACATCATTCGTAATGATGGGGTCGTAGGTTCGAATCCTATAGTCGGCACCACTTTCCTTATTTCTAAGTAAATGCGCGGCTTTCACGATCATGTTATTAGGCTGTTATTAATTTAGTGACGACAGCTTGAGTGCCTGACAGAATGCGAATAAGCTGCTGAATACGTTATGTACTCGAATGGATGAGGATCTCTAGGCCGCCTAATTCGTAATGAGGGGGTCGTAGGTTCGAATCCTATAAGCGGCACCATTATTCAACCGGCCAAAGGCCGGTTGAATAATGGTCCTGCTTATAGCTTCCATGAAGAACCTAGTTCGACCCGACGCTTACGCCTTGGGCGTTAGCAAGGGCGCGCAGGCGCAAAGCGCCGAGCACATCCTGTAAGCGGCACCTATAAACATATCTAATCTATTGGATTTATTTGTAAGAGCCGGTACGCAGGCTTGCTGTCATGACGTAGCGAAATTTCTGTGTATTCAGCGCATAACATGTATGACTTGCCGATGGTTGGCTTTGATTTTTGGAAGCGAAATCCCTCAGATTGAATCTCAAGCTTCTGGGGTAGCCCGATGCTGAAAACAAAAATATACCCTCCTGCTTGCTTTGCAGGCTCATCTAAATTGCCCTGCCTATCTTTTGGTTTTGAGGCAGCTAATGTGGGCAATGGGTACCATTGATGATTGAGCAATACCCCCTCGTAATAGTGATTGTCGGGTGTGCCTTTTACATTTGATTCTTTGCAGGCATTAAAAAATTCGATGCCTTTTTTTAGAGTTGGTTTCGTTTCGGCAAAGAGCGAATCCGTATGCAGATTCATAGGTGGCTGAATTTCCAATGCCACTTTATTGGAGCTATCTTTTTGGGAAGCGGAAGATGTGATTTGTGGCACAGCAAAAGTTGCGGTGCTTTCTCCGGCACTGGTTGCGAATGCCGTGGTCGAATGAAAAGAAGTAATCGCTAACAGGGTGCAAATCTGGCAAGCGCGTTTCATGGATTGCCTTTCACGTTAACAAAAATCAAAGGGGCAAGCCCAAGCATCAGTCTCGGGTTGGGGTGAGGCTGTCAACCGAATGATCGGACCAGGCGCCCAACTTATGAGGTGATTTTGCCATCGGTAGTTGGTCGGGTGGTGTTATCCCGTGGCACTTATGTCATCTTTTGCAACTATACCGTGTTTTTTGGCGCATTAACGAATCTGGAGATACTTTGTTAATAATTCTGTGGTATTTTACATAAGTATAGAAAAAACATCAGAAAATAATGAAGCATCTCGCACGCCGTATCTATCTTTCCGCTCTGGTGATGGTTGCATTGCTGGCGTGCGCGGGCTATCTCATCACGCAATATTCCGTGCGGGTCATTAACGAAGATGCCCGCACCCTGAGCCTCACCGGCCGCCAGCGCATGCTGGCCAACCGCATGGCGGTGGTGAGCATGAAGCTGTATTATGCCGACCTGCGCGACAATGCCCGCATCGAACTGGCCGAGCAGCTGGATTACAGCCGCCGCCTGCAGAATGGGCTGGTGGAGGGCGATGAAGCGTTCGGCCTGCCCGGCATTCGCAATGCGACCATCCACAGCTATTTCCATGACCCCTACACGATCGACGGGGTGCAGGTCGCGTCACTGAACGAAGCGCTTGAGGATTATTGGGCGCTGCTGGCGCGCGACCTCGAGCGTTCGGATGAAGAGCTGGTGTTCGAACGCTTCCGCCATCAGGAAGAATTGATCCGTGCGCTGGGGCTTGTGGTGCCGCGCATCGACGAGATCGTGGCGTACCATGAGGTGCGCAACAAACGAAATTCGGCCACGGCCCGCAAGCTGGAACTGGGCATGCTCGGCCTGATCCTGCTGGCGCTGGCGCTGGAGGCGCGGTTCATCTTCCGCCCGCTGATCCAGAAGCTGAACCTGGATAACGCGGCGCTAAAACTGGCGAACGAACAGCTGATGCGCACCAAGAACCAGGAGCGCCTTGCCGCGCTGGGCCAGCTTTCCAGCGGCATGTCGCACGAGATCAACAATGCGTTGCAGCCGGTGCTTGGGCTTGGCGAGATCGTGCGCAAAGCCTTGCTGGACCATAAGGACGAGCAGCATGCCGAATATGTGGACCTGATGCTCAAGGGCGGGCAGCACGCGCGCGACATCATCAACAATGTGCGGGCGTTCACGCATGGCATGGATGCGCAGCGTTGCTATTACCCGGCCATGGAATCCACCATGGAAGCGATCCGCTTCGCGCGCGAACTGCTGCCAAGCTCGGTCACGGCGGTCATTCACCTGAACGAGGCGGGGCTGGAAGGCCAGCAGATGCTGTGCAACATCACCGAACTGTACCAGATCTTCATCAACCTGCTGAAGAACGCCAGCGAGGCCATGCAGGAAAAAGGTGATATCGATATTACCATCATGGCATCGCCGCTCACGCGCAACCAGGTGGTGGTGCCCGCCATGCGCGTGGAAGTGCGTGACACGGGCTGCGGCATGGAAGCATCGGTGCTGAAGCATATCTTCGACCCGTTCTACACCACCAAGGACGTGACCGAGGGCACCGGCCTCGGCCTGTCCACCGTCTATGGCCTGATGGAGCAGTATGGCGGCACCGTGAAGGTGAAAAGCCAGCTCTATGTAGGCACCGTATTTACCCTGTATTTCCCTATCACCCAAGGATCCGACCATGCCGATTAAAGACAAACATATCCTGCTGGTTGAAGACGACGTAACCGTGCGCGCGACGGTCACCGCCATGCTGCATCAGATCGGTGTGGGCACAGTGTATGCCGTGGGCAATGGCGAGGAGGCGATGGAGTTCTTCCAGGAATCGCAGGACAAGATCGACCTCATCATCTGCGACTGGAACATGCCCAAGCGCACCGGGTTCGAGTTCCTGCTCGAAGTGCATGCCGTCGCCCCGGAACTGCCGTTCCTGATGGTGACCGCGCGGGCGGATATGGAATCGATCCTCGCGGCGAAGGATCACGGTGTGTCGGGCTATATCCGTAAGCCGTTCGAGCCGAAAGAGCTGCGCACCAAAATTGCCTCGATCTTCGACGCGGCGGCGAAGGCCAGCGCGTAACGATATTCCCTGTTTTCGTGATGTGCCCGGCACCCTTTCGGGTGGCGAGGATGGCTGCGTTGCTGCGGCTCTGTGGAAAAGGAATGATCGTCATGAAATCTTCACAATTATTAACCAATAATTAATAAAGAGGGCGCATATTCACTAAATCGACCAATAAAAAGCCGCGTAAATTTTGCTAAAATTGTTAATAAATGCGGCGGCGTAACAGGGGGTGTTCATGGCGACAGTATCAGGTGCAACCGGTGGTCAATCAGCCTATGGCTGGTACGTGCTGAACAACGCCTATAACCCCGGCAAGCTTGTCTATGGCAAGGACTACCAGATCAGTAGCACCTACGAAGAGAATGACGTGACGGAAGGCACCACCTTCCGCTGGTCGTTCCCGTCGCATCAGGGCCGCCCGTGGAATGAGATCCTCGCCTATCCCGATGTGGCATTTGGCGCGTCGCCCTGGTCGGCAGCGGAAGCCGCCAGCGTACCCGGTCAGGTGTTCCCCATTCAGGTGGATGACCTGAAGAAACTCACTATGCACCATAACGTCAGCTACGCGGGCGATACGGGCGGCTTCAACGTGGCCTACGACATCTGGTTCACCAGCAAGGCCGGGGGCGACCCGTCGACCATTACCAACGAACTGATGATCTGGGTGCATCAGGGCAATGTGAGCACGTGGGGTAACCCCGTGGGCAAATACAGCGATGGCGCGTTCTCGGGCACGTTCTACCACACCGGCACCTACACCGCGCTGGTGCTCGATAAGGACTACCCCGCCGGCAGCATCGACCTGGTGAAGATCGTGGGCAAGCTGGTGGAAATGGGCATCGTTTCGCCCGATGAATACCTTGCCTCCATTCAGTTCGGGGCGGAAGTGATCACCGGCACGGGTTCGCTGACCATCAACGACCTCGAGTTCGACGTGGTCAAGACCGATGCGAACGGCAACGAGGTGGCGCGCTACATCGACGGGCAGGGTGTGCAGGGCTTCCACGACCATATCGGCACCGCGGGCAACGACAGCATCTATGGCGATATCCGCGACAACACCATGTACGGCCATGCCGGCAACGACACGATCAGCGGGGCCGCGGGCAACGATACGGTGCATGGCGGCGAAGGGGCGGATATCCTGCTCGGCGCGGATGGCAACGACGTGCTGCATGGCGATGCGGGCAATGACCAGCTCTATGCCGATGCGGGCAATGATGTTTCCTATGGCGGGGCGGGCAACGACACGATCCTCTCCGGTCTAGGTGATGATACGCTGTATGGCGACGACGGCGACGACGTGCTCAACGGCGACGCGGGGTCCGATGTGATCCATGGCGGCGCGGGCAACGATGTGTTCCTCGATACGCTGGGCCGCAACACCATGCATGGCGGCGCGGGCGATGATGCGTTCTATCTCGGCAACGCCACCGTTGGCAGCGAACTGCGCGGCGATGCGGGCAACGACAAGATCTATGCCGGCGCGGGCGACGACCAGCTCTATGGCGGTGACGGCAACGACGTGCTGAGCGCCGGTAACGGCACCAACTGGCTGGAAGGCGGCACGGGCAACGACACACTCACCGGCGGCACCGGCCATGACGGCATGCGTGCCGGCGCGGGCGACGATGTGGCCAATGGCGGCGGCGGTGATGACGTGATCTGGGGCGACGATGGCCATGATAAGATCACCGGCGGCGAGGGCAAGGACGTGCTGTTCGGCGATGCGGGCAACGACACGCTCTATGGCGATGCGGGCAATGACGAGCTCTATGGCAACGACGGCAACGACGTGAGCTATGGCGGCGCGGGCGACGACGTGGCCCATAGCGGCGATGGCGACGACGTGCTGTATGGCGATGCGGGGCATGACATTCTGCTGGGCGGCGCGGGGAATGACAAATCCTATGGCGGCGACGATAACGACGAGATCTACAGCGACAGCGGCAACGACACCTCGTATGGCGGCGCGGGGAATGACACCATTCTTGGCCACACCGGCGACGACCTGATCTATGGCGAGGCGGGCGACGACGTGCTCAACGGCGATGCCGGGAATGACAGCGTCTATGGTGGTGCGGGCAACGACATCATCCTCGACAGCGAGGGCCGCAACCTGCTGGATGGCGGCGATGGCAACGACATGTTCTACCTCAGCAAGGCCACGGAGGGCAGCCTCATCCGTGGCGGCAATGGCAACGACAAGATCTATGCCGGGGCCGGCAATGACACGATCTATGGCGATGCGGGTGACGACCAGATCAGCGCCGGTGCAGGCAACGATACGCTGAATGCCGGTGCCGGGGTGGATACGCTCACCGGTGGCGGCGGCGCGGATGTGTTCGTGTTCACCAAAGCCGCGCAGGACGGGGTGGACAAGGTGTATTTCAATGCCAAAGAAGGCGATGTGCTGGACCTGTACGCGCTGATCGACCACAGCAAAGGCGCGGTGACCGCCCAGAATATCGGCCATTACGTGAAGGCGACGACCGTGGGCGGCGATACCCTGATCTCAGTGGATGGCGATGGCGCGCTCAATGGCGGCAAATTCGTGGATACGCTGCGCATCGTGGGCCAGACGAATCTTGACGTGGTGAAGCTGTTCACCAGCCATAACCTCGTCGCCTAAATTCCCGGACGATGGGATAACGCCGCAGCGAACCCTACGCTGCGGCGTTCGCTTTTGCGCGCAGCCATTTCTCGATGGCGCCGGTGGAAAGCAGCACGCCCGCACTGGCAAGGCCAATGCCCAGCACTTCAAGGCCGGTGGGCATTTCGTTCAGCACCGGAATGGCCGCCAGCGTGGCGAGCACCGGGATGAGCGGCAGGAAGGCGCTGCTGGTGGTGGCCCCCAGCAGGGCAATGCCGCGGTTGTAGCACAGCAACGCAAAGATGCTGTTGATGATGCCCTGGTACACGGCCTGAAAAATGGCCTCGTGCAGGTTCTGCGCACTGATGTGCGAGGGAATGAACGCGAAATAGACCGGCAGGAACAGCACCGCCGACCACACGCACACCGCCGCGGTCACGTGCAGGGGGTCCACCTTCCATGCGCGCACGAACAGCGCGTAGACCGCCCACATCGCCCCGCCGAGGAAGAACAGCGCATGCCCGCGATGGATGTGGGGGAACGCATCGCCGGTGCCATTGGCCAGCAGCAGGCAGGCAATGCCCGACAAGCTGATGGCAATGCCAAGCACGCGCATGCCGGAGGTTTTTTCCTTCAGCAGGAAAATGCCGCCCAGCGTGGTGACGATGAGCATGCCGGTGTTGATGAGCCCGGCATGCGACACGGGCGCAAAGCGCATGCCATAGACCGTGAGGGTGTTGTAGGTTGCGCCCATCAGGCAGGCGAGGAAGATGCCGCCCCAGATGCCCCATGGCCCAAGCCGAAGCCCCTTGCGCAGCAGGATGGGCAGAAGCAGCAGCCCCGCCGTGCCGAAGCGCAGCGCGGTAATGTCGTAGGCGGTGAGGGTGCCGCGCACCCCATGGCTGGAGATCACCATCCACCCGCTCCAGACCAGCACGGAGAACAGCACAAGCATCACGCCCTTCAGGGGGAGCTTGGCGGGGGCGGTGGCATGCAGGGTGGCGTTCATGCGCATGGTTCTGCCGCAGCATGCACGAAAAAGCAATGCAGCGGCGGAAGCCGGAACGGGAAACAGTTTGTGTGGGCAGCGCGCGCAACGGGGGGTGCTTGCAATCGCCACCCGCAGGCATAGGTTGCGTGCATTCACCCCTACCGGAGTTTTTTATGAGCACGCATTCCCTGAATGGTAAAGTGGCATTGGTCACGGGCGCATCGCGCGGCATTGGTGCCGCCATCGCCCGCACGCTGGCGGCGCAGGGCGCGGCGGTCGCCATAAGCTATGGCAAATCAAAAGCAGCGGCCGAAGCCGTGGCCGCCGACATCACCAACGCCGGGGGCAAAGCGCGCATCTATGCGGCAGACGCAGCGGATGCTGCCGCCATGCCGGGCCTTGCCGCGCAGGTGAAAGCGGATTTCGGCCGCATCGATATTCTGGTGAATAACGCCGGGGTGTTCGACGCGATGGGCACCATCGGCAGCATCGACGCGCAAGCCTATGCGCAGGTGATGCGCGTGAACGTGGATGCAGTGTTCGCGCTGACCAATGCGGTGGCTCCGCTGCTGCCCGAAGGCGGCCGCATCATCAATATCAGCTCGGTGCTTGGCGAACGCGCGGCGAGTGCGGGCATCAGCGTGTACAATGCCAGCAAATTCGCCGTGAGTGGCTTCAGCCGCAGCTGGGCGAAGGATCTGGGCGCGCGCAACATCACGGTGAATGCCGTGCTGCCCGGCCCCATCGCCACCGACATGAACCCCGAGGATGGCGAGGGTGCCGAAGAGATGCGCCAGCGCACCGCGCTGGGCCGCCATGGCCGGCCCGAGGAGATCGCGCATGCGGTGGCGTTCCTTGCCAGCCCGGCGGCCAGCTACATCACCGGCGCGACGCTGCGGGTGGATGGCGGCTACAACGCGTGATCGCGTTGCATGCCTCGGAAAATTAACCCGATTTGCCGCATCGCACATTGACCCGTGGGCCATGGTTGGTCATGATAGGCGCTTACTGGTTTCCACCCTCCTCAACAAAAGGTGCCAACCATGGTGCATGATCTCCCCCTCGTTTCCACGATTGCCGTCGGCTTCACGGCCGCGTTCGTCTGCGGTCTGATCGCCAGCAAGCTTCGCCTGTCGCCCATTGTTGGCTACCTCGTCGCCGGTATCCTGATCGGGCCGTTCACGCCCGGCATCGTCGCCGATACGCACATTGCCGAGCAGCTTTCCGAGCTGGGTATTTTGCTGCTGATGTTCGGGGTGGGGCTGCATTTCTCGGTGCGTGACCTGCTGAACGTGTGGAAGATTGCCGTGCCCGGTGCCATCGTGCAGATCGGCGTGGCAACCCTGCTGGGCTGGGGGCTTTCCGCCTGCTGGGGCTGGTCGCTGCAAGCGGGGCTGATGCTGGGGCTGGCGCTGTCGGTAGCCAGCACCGTGGTGCTGCTGCGCGCGCTGGAAGAACACCATTTGATGCAGACCACCAACGGTAACATCGCCATTGGCTGGCTCATCGTGGAAGACATCGTGATGGTGCTGGCGCTGGTGATGATCCCCGCCATGGCGGATATGGACGGCACCGCCACCACCGCCGCCCTGCTGCAGGACGTGGGCATTGCGCTGGGTAAAGTGGCGCTGTTCGTGGTGTTCATGGTGGTGGTGGGCAAGCGCGCGCTTCCATGGCTGTTGCAAACGGTGGCGCGCATGCGCTCGCGCGAGCTGTTCACGCTGGCCGTGTTCGCCGTGGCCATGGGCGTGGCGTTCGGTGCGGCGGTGCTGTTCGGCATT
Organism: Azospirillum brasilense; assembly: GCA_003241645.1. GTDB lineage: Bacteria > Pseudomonadota > Alphaproteobacteria > Rickettsiales > UBA3002 > QFOX01. The sequence continues at coordinate 32,117 of QFOX01000008.1, forward strand.
TCCTTCGCGCTGGGCGCGTTCTTCGCGGGCATGATGATCCGCGAATCCGACCTGTCGCACGAGGCGGCCGAGAAAGCCCTGCCGCTGCAGGACGCTTTCGCGGTGCTGTTCTTCGTGGCGGTGGGCATGCTGTTCAACCCGGATACGCTGTTGCAGCAACCCATCAAGGTGCTGCTGGTGGTGCTTATCATCATGGTGGGTAAGGCCATCGCTTCGGCGGTCATTGTGCTGCTGTTCCGCTACCCGCTGAAAACCGCGCTGGTGGTTTCTGCCGGGCTGGCACAGATCGGCGAGTTCTCGTTCATTCTGGCGGGGCTTGGTGTGGCGCAGGGGCTGTTGCCGGAAGAGGGGCGCGACCTTATCCTCGCCGGGGCGCTCATTTCCATTTCGCTGAACCCGGCCTGCTTCCATGCCAGCCACGCCATTTACCAATGGGCGGCGCGCCGCTTCAAGGATTCGCCGCACCTCATTTTCCATGACGATGACCTCGCCCACCTGCGCGCCGACGAGCGCGAAGGCCTGCGCGATCTGGTCATCCTGGTGGGGCATGGCCGCGTGGGCAAACATATCTCGGCCAATATCCAGTCGGCGCAGATCGAGCTGGTGGTGGTGGACAGCAACCGCGAGCGCGTGGAAGCGCTGCGCGAGAAGGGTTTCCACGCCATTGCCGGCGATGCCACCTATGACGTGACCCTGCGCGATGCGGCCATCGATAAGGCGGTGGCCATCATCGTGGCGGTGCCGAACCCGTACGAGGCGCGGCGCATCGTGGAAGCGGCACGGCAGCTGAAGCCGCAGATCAAGGTGCTGGTGCGGGCGCATAACGACGAGGAAATGCGCTATTTCGAGCAGCAGAAAGTGGATCTTTCGGTGATGGGCCCGCGCGAAGTGGGCCGCCGCATGGTCAGCTATCTGGGTGAGCAGCTGGGGCGGTAAGCTTCTGTAGTCCTTTGTTTTAGAATATTGTCCCAGAAATCAATTGACGGGTGGGGTGCGCGCGCGCAGACTGGGCGCATGCTCACGCCCAGTATCACGCCGACGCGGCTGCGCTGGCTGTATGTGGATTTCAACAGCTACTTCGCCAGTGTCGAACAGCAACTGCGCCCCGCGCTTCGCGGGCGGCCGGTGGCCGTGGTGCCGGTGATGACGGATGCGACCTGCGCCATCGCCGCCAGCTACGAGGCGAAGGCGTTCGGCATCAAAACGGGCACCCCCATCTGGGAGGCAAAAAAGCTCTGCCCCGACCTTGCGCTGGTGCTGGCCAACCACGAGCATTACGTGGATTTCCACGAGCGCATCTGCGCCGAGGTGGAGCGGCATATTCCGGTCAGCGTCGTCGCGTCCATCGACGAGGTGGCGTGCGAGCTGAAAGCCAACGAGGCCGACCCCGATACGGCGGTCGAGATCGCCCATGCCATTAAGGATGGGCTGGCGCGCAACATCGGCGCGTACGTGAAATGCTCCATCGGCGTGGCGCCCAGCAAGTACCTGTCCAAGATCGCCACCGACCTGCACAAGCCCGACGGGCTGACCATTCTGGAATCGAAGGACCTGCCGCACCGGCTGCTGGGGCTTAGCCTGCGCGACTTACCCGGGGTGGGCGCGAACATGGAGGCGCGCCTGCAGCAGCATGGCATTCGCAGCATGGCCGATCTGTATGCGCGCGACGCGAAACAGCTGCGCGCCGTGTGGGGCAATTTATGGGGCGAGCGCATGTGGTATTACCTGCGCGGGGTGGATGTGCCCGACGCGCCCACCAGCCGCAGCACCATTGGCCACAGCCACGTGCTGGGGCCCGCGCTGCGCGTGCCCGAACAGGCGCGCTACGTGGCGCGGCGATTGACCGCCAAGGCCGCCAGCCGCCTGCGCCGCGAGGGGTATTACGCCAGCCGCTTCGCGCTTTCGGTGCGGGTGGAGAACGGCCCGCGCTATGCGCTGGAGGCGCGTTGTTTCCGCGCGCAGGATACCGCCACCTTCGTGCATTTGCTGGATGCGCTGTGGGCGGAAATTCAACGCGCATCGCGCGGGGCGCGGCTGAAGAAAGTGTCGGTCACGCTGTATGGGCTGAGCCCGGCGCAGGGCGCCCAGTCGCAGGCGGAGCTGTTCGATGTGCTGCCGGGGGTGGACATGAAGACCCGCGCGAAGGCCGAGCAGGTAAGCCGAGCGCTGGATGCGCTGAACCACCGCTATGGCCGCGATACGGTGTCGCTGGGCATGCTGCCCAGTCAGGGCAAAAGCTTCTCGGGCACGAAGATCGCGTTCACGCGCATTCCCGACAAGAACGAGTTCCTGGAATGATCAGGCGGCGGCTTCGCCCGCTGTGTCGGGCTTGCGGGCAAGGGTGAGCAGCTTTTCCGTCAGGTCGTCGGGGTCGAACGGTTTGGCAATGTAGGCATCCATGCCTGCGGCGATGAACTTTTCGCGGTCGCCCATCAGCGCGTGGGCCGTCATGGCAATGATGGGCAGGCGGTGCAGCCCATTATCGGCCTCGTAGGCGCGGATACGGGTGGTGGCTTCCACCCCGCTGATGTCCGGCAATTGCACGTCCATCAGCACGGCGACGTAATCGCCATGGCGGGGGCTGGCCGCGGCCGACAGCGCCTCGCGCCCATTGGCGGCCACGTCGCAGGCGAAGCCAAGGTTCAGCAGCACGGTGCGCGCCACCAGCACGTTGGGCTTGTAGTCTTCCACCAGCAGCACGCGGCCGCGGGTGAGGCTGTGCTCATCGGCTTCGGCATGGGGAATGGTCTTATCCGGCCGGTCGGTGGCCTGATCGGCCGCGGGCAGGGGCAGCGTCACCACGAATTCGGAGCCTTTGCCCACCTTGCTGGTCAGGTCGATCTCACCGCCCATCAGCTCGGCCAGCTCACGCGAAATGGAAAGTCCAAGCCCCGTGCCGCCGAACCGCCGGGTGATGGACGGGTCGCTCTGCGTGAATTTCTCGAAAATGGTCTTGCAGGCTTCCGGCGGAATGCCGATGCCGGTATCCTTCACGCGGATCTCGAGATGCCCCACGGGGGTGAGCCCGGCCTTCACGGTCACGCCGCCCTGCTCGGTGAACTTCACCGCGTTGGTGAGCAGGTTGGTGATGATCTGGTTGAGGCGGTGCGCATCGCCGATGAGCTGGGCGGGCAGGTTAGGAGCGATCTCCAGCGACAGGGCGATCTTCTTCTCGTCGGCGCGCACGCGCATCACGCGGATGGCGTCTTCCAGCACCTGGCGGGGGTCGAAGGCCATTTGCTCCAGCAGCAGCGAGCCGTCATCCAGCTTCGACAGGTCGAGCAGGTCGTTGATGAGGGCAAATAAGCTTTTGGACGCGATGTTCAGCGCGTCGATATACTCGCGGTCGCGCGCCTTGGGGTCGGCCTTGCGGGCGAGGATGCCTGCAATGCCGATGATGGCGTTCATGGGTGTGCGGATCTCGTGGCTCATGTTCGCGAGGAAGTTGGTTTTTGCGCGGTTCGCCGTGTCGGCCTTGGACTTGGCGACCCGCAGTTCTTCTTCCATCTGCTTCAGGCTGGTCACGTCGGTGTGGATGCCGACCATGCGCGTGGGCACGCCTTTGCTGTTCCACTGCGCCGCCCCGCGCGACATGACCCACATCCAGTGGCCATCCTTGTGGCGCACGCGGTAGACGGTCTTGTACACAGGCACCTCACGGCGCAGGTAGCGCTCGGCCTCGCTGTAGGCTTCCTCGAAATCCGCCGGGTGGATGAGGGCTTTCATGGCCTCCAGCGTGTTCGGCATTTCATGCGGCTTGAAGCCGTACATCTCTTTCAGGCGCGGGCTCATGTAGAGGTCCTGGCTATGGGGCCGCCAGTCATAGATACCGTCGGCCATGCCTTTCATGGCCAGCTCAAAACGCTCGCGCGCCTCGCGCAGTTCGTCGGCCACGATCTCGTGGCGGGTGCGCAGTTTCAGCATCAGCCAGCTGATGACCACCACCAGCGTGAGCGAGAACAGCGAGGCCACCAGCATCATGCTGACGTAATAGGTCTGGCGGTGCTCGGCTTTGGTGGTGCGCGCATCCAGCAGGCGCTGCTCGGTGCGGCGAATGGCATTGGCATTTGCCTGAATGTGGCGCGCCAGCTCGAAAAAGCTTTCTGACATTTTCGGGTCGTAGGCGCGGGCGAGGTCGCCGCGCTTGCGGGCGGCCATGAACGTGTCGCTCATTTTAAGCAATGCTTCGGTCTCGAAGCGCATTTCCGCCAGCGCGTTCTGCGATTCGTCGTGCTTCACCCGTTCAAGCACGGGTTCAAGCTTCTTCGGTAAGGCCTTGAGTTTGGCTTCGGCAATGGCCTGATAGTCGCGCCGGCCCAGCGACAGGTAGCCATGCTGCGCCACAATGGCTTCCTGCAGGGCGGTCGAGAATTCCAGCACGCGGGCGATGTTGCCTTGCGTGTAGGTGACGTAGCCATCGCTCTCGCGGATATTTTTGTAGCTGATGTAGTAAGTGACGGCGAGCGCATTGCCCACCACCACGGCAAGCACGATGAAGGCAGCCAGCGGCCATTCCCGCAGCGATACATACTTGCGCCAGTTCGTTTGCATCATCCCCCCTGTATAGAAGAAGGCGACGCTTGAAAACAAGCGCCGCCTCATTCGTATCCGTGGACTATTTTGCTTCCTGGGCGCTTTCTTCGATGTTCTCGCCGCCTTTTTCCATGTCACGGCCGAAGCCTTCAATGGTTTCGCAGGCGCTGGCCAGCAGCAGGGCAGAAAGGGCAGCAAGGGTAAGCATTTTACGCGAAGTCATGGTCGTACTCCTGAGGGTGAGGGTTGCATCACCCATCAACCATGCCCACGCATCAACAGGCTATTATGTTCCCGCGATGCTAAAAGCGCATGGACACGTTCAGTGCACCATACTCCTCGCGTTCCTTCTGGCCCTTGAACTGGTCGCTGCGGATCACGTGCGTGTAAGCAATGCGCGTGTCGTAGACGGTGAAGGCAATACCTGCCTGCACGCCGCCCACGAGCGGCTCTTTGTCCACGCTGTCGCTGTCTTTCCATGTGTTGCCATCCAGGAAGATGTTACGCGCCACGGCCTGGCCTTCCACCCCACCGAACAGGTACCAGCCGAAATCACGGTTCGGCACGAAGAAATCCGTGCCCGAAAGGCTGGGGCGAATGAGCGGCGGGCCGTAATCGGCAGGCAAGTCGTAGCCGAAGCGTGCATACGCGCCGACCACGGCGTTGGTGTAGACGTTGCCCACGTTCGCGCCCACGCTCGGGGTCAGGTCGAAACCCCAGCCGAAGGGCGTGAATTCATACAGGCTGCGCCATTTGCGTTCGTAGCTCAGCATCAGGGCGGGTTCGTCCTTCAGCTGGAAATCCCACCCGTTCGGGTAGGGGCTGTCGGTCACGCTGTGGATGAATTTCTGCGTCTGCTCGGCGTAGCTCGACGGGCCGACAACACCGGCGGTGATCTGGAACGTGTCCAGCGTTGTGCCGGTGTCGGAGATCACCGTGGCGGAGCCATAGAGGAAACCTGCATAGGGCTGGTCGTTCGGCTGGCGGTTGCGCACGGTAATATCATCCGGCGTGAACATGCTCTGGCCCACCGAAAGCCCCCAGCGCTTATGGCCTTCCTCGGCAAAGAACGGCAGCGCGTTGGCGGTGCTTTCCAGCCAGCCCGGCACGTCGCTTTCCGGGGCGTAATACGAAAAACGCACGCCGTTGGTGTAGTTGTTGTCGCCGCCGGCGAAAATATCGTTCTCGAAGTTCACGCTGTAGACGGCGCGCTTATCCTCGACCACGCGGGTGGGTACGCTCTCCTCGGGCAGCGTCACTTCCGCTGCGGCGGGGAGGGCAAAGAAAGCGCCCGCCAGAGCAAAGCTGCTGGCGAGCGCGGTTTTGGTGCGGAATGCCTGCGCCATGGAATCAGGATTCCAGGTCGGCAAAGCTCATGCTGGTGCGGGCGGTGCCTTTACCCAGCGTGAGCTTCTTGGTTTGGGTGGTGCCCTGATAGGTGGAATTCAGGGTGTAAGTGCCCGGCTTGGCTTTTACCAGCAGGTAGGGGCCTTCCGTGGTGGTGGAAAGCACGGTCTCGCCGGATTTATCGACCAGCGTCACGTTCACACCGGCAAGGTGGTGGCCGGTCGTGTCGGAATAGGTGGCCTTCAGGTTGAAGTCCTTCGCGTTGCTGTCGAACCATTCTTTTTCATACGCGCCAATGCCGCCGCTGACGAATTGCACGTCGGCATCGTACTGGCTGTTCTGCACTTGCGGTGCGCCCAGATAGTCCATGTCATCGATGGTCGCGGGGGTCACGGGGGCGGGGGCACCCGCTTCGGCTGCCACCGGCACCGGGGTGTAGACCGGCACCGGCTTGATCACGGGCTGCGCGGCAGGCACCGGCTGGCCGCTTTGGATCACGGGGGTGTAGTAGTGAATGGTTGCGTCTTGTGCGTGGGCAATGCCGCCCAGCGTGAGGCCTGCCAGTGCAGTGCCCAGTAATAACGTGGTTTTCATGGAGTTTCTCCTAATTGATGAGTCGGATACGACGTGCGGGTTTCTGGGTGTCGGCCGAAGGGGTGCGCGGCGTGCGCGAGGTAAGCCCTTCAATGAACCCGTCGGTCACGGAATTGACGGCATCGGTCACGATGTTACCTGTACTGGTGGTACGTTTGGCTTCCTTGAACAGCGCCATATCATTCTTGATGCTGGCGAGCTGCACGAACCAACGACCGGCCATGGTGTAGCATGCGACGATGAGCACGAGCGTGAATCCGGCCGTGGCGGCCACCGCCATGGAACGGTCCCACCCTGCCTCGGTGAGAAGATGGAAGATGGACACAATGCCCACCGCAATGGCAGCCCCCGTGAGTACGCTCCCGATGATCACGCCCATGAGGCCAAGGAAGGCCGCACGGAGGTAAATACGGAGCGCATCCTCGTCGGGCAGGGCCTGGATCAAAGCCCAGATCCCCACCCGACGAGCGATACCGACGTTAAACAGCGTGCTGAGTAACGACATGGATGCAACTAGCGCTTAAGCAGGCGCGAGATGATCACGCCACCCACGAAGGCAGCAGCGGCGCTGGCCAGCGGGTTCGCGCGGATGGTGCGCTCGGCGCTGTCTTTCGCGTGGCTGATGTCGTCGCGACGGTCATGCAGGAAGTGCTGCACTTTTTCGCCCGCTTCACGAGCCGACGCGCGCAGGTCACGCACTTTATCCTCGGCGCGGTCGCTTGCATCACGCAGTTCGCTTTTGGCAGCGCTGAGGGCCGAATCTTTGGCGCCTTTCAGCTCGTTCTTTACATTCTTCAGGTCGGCAGCTGCGTTATCGATATGGTCTTGGGCAGCTTTCTTGTCTTTAGCGGAAGGTTGGAACATGGTTGTCTCCTAATGGTTATAATGAACTGGGTGAGGGTGAGGGATTCGCACTCAAACTACCATATGCTTAGGCGGTAGTTATATAAGTGCCGGGTAAAGCGAAACAAGCACCCACTCGCTTCGTTCACCACAAATGCTAGAAGAAAATGTTGTACAGCAGGATGAGCGAAACGGGCACGCCGAGCAGGTACATAATTAAGCTTTTCATGGGTATTCTCCGGTCGATTGATCGTGATTGAGTATGCCCAACGTAACGGACGCCAGCTAAGAGGGCGATACGGCGCGCCTGCCGGAAGATTAGCCGCGCATAAAGAATGGCGGTTCGGATATGCGGGCTGAAAAAACAGTGGGTTGATGGGGAACTTATGCTTGCAATGCCGGCTCATGGCGGCGGGTTGATAAGCCATCCTCTATAAAAGCGATCATGCATCCAACCATGCATTAACCTCACTTACGATCACACATCATTCATCAGGAGAACAAAATGGCACAACCTTCGAACAATAACGGCACCACGATCGGGATTATCCTTGTAGTGATCCTTGCGGTCATCGCGGCGGTATACTTCATGGATACCAGCAACCGCAATGGCGACACCAAACTGGCCAACGCCATGGAAGAGTTCAGCGATAACGCGGAACGTGGCCGCGTAGGCGAGGGCATCGAGGAAGCGGGTGAAGAGCTTCAGGACCGTTCGACCGGTGAGAAGATCGGCGATGCGATCGAAGATACCGGCCGCGACATCCAGGATGCCGCCAGCGATGCCAGCAACTAATACGCCCGGCATAGATTAAGGAGAAGGGCGGCGAAAAGCCGCCCTTTTTTCTAAGTAGTTCCTTTTCTTTATGGATTATTTACAAGCGAACGGTAAGCATGCCTTTAACCAACAGATCGAAAACCATGACATCGTCCAACCAAGATATTGTGCTCGCATGCCTGACCAGTGGCAGTCAGGACGCATCGATCCTGCGCATGGCGCAGCGCCATGCGCGTGCGCGCTCGACGCCATGGTACGCCGTGTACCTTGAGCTGTGGGACGACCAGAAAGAAAACCGCGCCCATGCGCGCAATCGTGTGCTCGAACAGGTGGCGCTGGCCGAACGTATGGGCGCGACGACCTTTGTTACCAGAGCGGCCGACTACACCCGCGGCATTCAGGAAGCGTTGAGTGAATGTGGCCGCCGGCAGCTTTGCCCCGTGCTGATGGTGGCTGGTGGGGCGACCATGAATTCGCCGCTGCAGGTGCGCCGCGCGGTTGCCAGCCTGCAGGAGCAGTGCGAGCAGAAACTCGAATTGATGCTGATTGAACCTACGGATGTGCCGCATAAGCGCCTTAGCTGGCTGGAGCGCCTGCATATGCGCCGCTTGACGCCGAAAGCGGCGTTGTATGCGCTGATTGCCGTGGGCGTCGCGTATGGGGTGGATAGGGTGCTGCATGTGCTGATGCCGGAGAGTGTGGGCGCGCTGGCGCATACGCACAGCTTCCTGATCTACATGATCACCTGCGCCATCGTGGCCGGGCGTTTCGGGCTTCTGCCGGGCATGATCGCGGCGGTCGCCAGCTTCCTCAGCATCAAGATGCTGATCATTCCGCCGCTGTTCAGCCTGCAGGATGCCAATATCACCGACACCGTGAACCTTTCTTTATTCCTGATCGCCGCATCGATCGTGAGCCTTGTGAACAGCCAGGTGCACGCCGAGGCCGAGGCATCGGAGATCAACGAATGGCGCATGCAGGCGCTGCTGCAGGTCTATAAAATTGCGCTGCATGCGCGTTCGCGCAACGAAGCGCTGGCCGAGCTGCATGCCAACCTCAAGCAGTTCCTGCGTGCGGAAATCGCAGTGTACATGCCGTCGCTGGTCATGCCGAACCTGCAGGCCGTGTGGCCGCAGGAGCCGACCCTGAACGACGAGGACCTGGCCATCCTGAACCAGACATGGGAAGAAGTGCTCAATGGCAGCGACCATGATGCCAGCAACCCGCAGACCGGCTGGCGGTTCGAGCCGCTGACCTCGGCCAATGGCGAGATCGGCATGCTGGCGCTTCGCGTACCCGCGACGGAAGCGACGGATGTGCATTTCAGCCGCTACCTGCACATGGTGGCGGAGCTGGTGGCGTCGATCCTCGAGAAGATCGAATCGACCGATATGAAGGAAGAAACGCGCGTGCGCGACGAGCGCGAGAAGCTGCGCACCAGCCTGCTTTCCAGCGTTTCGCATGACCTGAAAACGCCGCTGGCGGCCATTCTCGGCTCGCTCAGCGTGCACCGCTCCATGTACGACAAGCTGCCGGAGCCGCAACGCCGCGAATTGACGGATGCGGCCCTTGCCGAGGCACAGCGGCTGGATAGTTTCATCACCAATATTCTTGATCTGGCGAAGATCGAATCCGGCGCGGTGAAATTCAAACGCCAGTGGCAACCGGCCGATGACCTCGTCAGCCGCGTTAAAAAGCGCATGCGCATGCGCTTTGAGAACCATCAGCTGGTGCTCAGCCCATCCGCGCTGGATTACGAAGTGGAGCTTGATCCGGTCACCAGCGAACAGGCCTTGCTGAACGTGCTGGACAACGCCATTAAATACACCGATGCGGGTAGCACCATCGAAGTCAGTATGGACACGGATGAGCGCTATTTCCGCCTGCAGGTGCGCGACCATGGGCGTGGCATTGCCGATGAGGACCATGAGCGCATCTTCGATAAATATACCCGCCTGCAGCGGCAGGACCATCAGGTGGCGGGTACCGGGCTTGGCCTGGCGCTGGCCCGTGCCGTGATGCGCGGGCAGGGCGGCGACATTACGGTTGCCACCCACCCCGAGGGCGGTGCCATCTTTACGCTGTGCTGGCCGCACTGGCGCACGGCTGGCAAGGTCAGCAAGACCGCATAACCACCACAGATCGGCGAATAGCGCGGCACGGCCCGGTGTAGGGGCCGCCGTGTTTTGCTACGTGCGCGGGCGAGGGAGAGGGCGCAAGGCACGCATGCCGGCGCGGGAATCAGCATAAAAAAAGAGGCCGTGCGTGGGGCACGGCCTCCTTGGATCGTGGTTCGACGACCAGCGCTTAGCGCCAGACCGGCTTACCAAGATTCACATCGTCGCTGGTGGTCATGCCACCCACGGCGGCACCGGCAGCACCACCGAGTACGGCACCCGCGCCACCATGGCCCACGGTGCTGCCCACGACGGCGCCGGTCACGGCACCAATGGCAGCGCC